>JBHIXO010000080.1:0-13683 GCA_041984725.1 Acidimicrobiales bacterium
GCCTCCGATTCCTGCAGGGGTACATCGCGGCGGGCGGCCTGATGATCCTCGTCTACGCGGTGCGCGAGGCAGGATTGATTGCCCTGCTGTCGGACTTCGTGGTCTGGTGGGTCCTGATGAAAGACGACTGCAACCCCTACATCGTGGGAATCGTCTTCAACATCGGGCTGTGCGTGGTGCTGATCCCCGCGGCCGCGGGCGGATACCTGCCGGCCATCTAGCGGGGATGATCAGCTCTTCTTGTCCCCGTGGTGCACGATGACCCACTTGGTCTTGCGCTTGCGGCTCTTGCTCTTGCGCTTCTTGGTCGCCCAACGGATCTTCTTGCGTTTCACTTCGGCCATGGTTGCCTCCTCTATGGGTCGGTCTGTGCCGGGGGGAGTCTATACGCCCGCCCACGTCCGTTCAGGATCGGTCGTCGAGAGCCCGGCGTGGGCAGCGGAGGCCTCGCGTCGGTGGATGCGCGCCGGGAGTCCGCCCTTGATGCCGACGCTGAGGTGGAAGTCGTGGCGGGGCCGCCAGCCGGGCGGGGTCTCGATGCGGAACCGGCGAGCGATCTTCGTGAGCGCGAACTGCGCTTCGAGGTAGGCGAGGCCCGAGCCGATGCAGTGACGCGGACCGCCGCCGAAGAGGACGAACTGGAACCGGTGCTGGCGCTCCTTGCGCTCGTCGAGCCACCGGGCCGGGTCGTAGCGGTCGGGGTCGTCCCACCAGGTCGGGTGACGGCCGATCGTGTAGGCGCTGACGCCGACCTGGCTCCCGGCGGGCACGTGGTGGCCGCCGATGACGTCGTCCTGCAGCGCCTGACGCGTGAGCAGCAGCGCACCCTGGAGGCGCTGGGCCTCGTCGAAGCAGGCCCGGGCCCAGCCCATCGCCGCCAGGTCGCCGAAGCTGTCGTAGCCGCCGTCGTAGGAGACGGCCTCCCGGTGCAACTCGGCATCGGCGGCGGGGTTGGTCGCCAGCATGGCCATCGTCCACGCGAGCGCGGACGCCGTCGTGTCGAACCCGCCGAACCACAGCCCGACCAACTGGTCGACCAGGTTCTCGTGGGTCATCTCGGTGCCGTCGTCGAACCGGGCCTCGAGCAGCATCTCGAGCAGGTCGCCGCCGATCTCGGGGTGCCGTCGGCGATCGGCGATGGCCGACTCGATGCGACCGCGGATCTGTTCGACGGCCACCCGCCCGTTGCGTCCGCCCGGCGTGGGCAGCCAGGACGGCGCCCAGAACATGGTCATCAGACCGCCCATGTAGGTGGTCATCGTGCGGAACCGGTCGACCAGCTCCGGGACGTCGTGGCTCGGGACCGACGACGAGAACATCGACTGCTGGAGGCCCGCCATCGTCAGGATCGACAGTTCGCGGTAGAGGTCGACCTCCTCGCCGGTCGTCGCGAGCTCGTCCCACCGCTCGAGCGACTCGTCGATCGACGCCGCCAGGAGCGTGGCGATGGAGTTCAGGCGCTTCCGCCCGAACGCCGGGTTGAGGAGCTTGCGGTTCCGCTGCCAGTGGTCGCCGTCGGCCACCGGGATGCTCTCGCCGAGGGCTGGCACCAGCGCGCGACTCATCTCGCCCTTGTGGTAGCGGCTGTAGTCGGTCAGCCAGTCGCCGACCAGTTCGGGGTCGTTGACGACGGTGGTGCCGCCGACACCGAGGGGGAGCGAGTACACGTCGCCGTAGCGCTCGACGCAGGCGTCCAGCAGCGCGAACGGGTCGCGCAGCCGGGCCGCCAGGCCGGCGAGCTCCAGCCGGCTCGGGCCTGGCGCCCGCGCCGACGTCGCGCCGCTCACGTCGATCAGTGCCTCGGTCGTCACGTGTCCCCCTGACGGTCTCGTGTTCACTCGAACTGTGCATGACCGCGTCGTTCGTGTCAATATTGCGTAGTGATTCGGCGAGATTTGCTCCGCAAACTCCGATCTCGGTCGGTCGTCGACGGGAAGCGTGCGCCTGGTGCCCGGGTCGGCCACCCGCACCGAGGGCGGTCGGGCTTGCCAGACTCGTCGGCGATGGTGCGCACGTCGTGAACTCGATGCGCCGGACCCACGGCCAGACCCACGTCCTCGACGACGTCGACCGGCAGCTCGTCGACATCCTCCACCGGGACCCCCGGGCGAGCAACCGCTCGATGGCGCGGGCCGTCGGCGTGACCGACGAGACCGTCGCCGCCCGCCTCCGCCGCATGTTCGAGGTCGGGGCGATGGCGATGACCGTCGTCTGCGACTGGGAGGCGATCGGCTACCCGATCTACGCACTGGGCCGCGGGCGCCTCGGCGCGACGACGGTCGAGCAGTTGCTCGCCGGGTTCGGGGACCGGCGGGAGGTCTACGCGGTGTCCGAGACGACAGGTGCCGCCGACGTGGTGCTCAACCTGCTCGCCCGAGACCTGCCGTCCCTGCACGAGTTGGTCGCGTCCGATCTCCGGGGCCTCGACGGTCTGCAGTCGTTGCACGTCGACCTCGTGACCGAGGTCTGCAAGCAGAGCCTCGGCATCTCGACGCTGCCGATCCCGGCATGGTCGTCGACGGAGTTCCCCGACCCGGTCCTGGCGCTCGACGACCTCGATCACGCCATGCTCGCCCTGCTCGCGACCGATGCCCACGAGTCCAACCGGGAGATCGCCCGTCGGCTCGGCGTCAGCGACGGCACGGTGCGAGCGCGCCTCGCACGCCTGGTCGACGGCGGGTTGGCCCGGATCGTCGCCATGGTCGATCCGGTCACGACCGGCGACGTCGGCGCCGTCGCGCTCGCCTTCTTCACGGTCGACGGGCACCCCGACGCGCTGATCGAGCGGCTCGTGGGGGACGAGGCCGTCCCGACCGTCTACCGCTGCGTGGGCTCGTGCGACGTCGCCGCCATCATCGACGGGGAGACGATCGCCGACATCCACCAGAAGCTCGGTCGGGACCTCAAGCTCGCACCCGGCGTCCGCGGGGTCGACGTGGCGACGGTCGTCGAGGTCAGCCTCCACCGGGCCCACCTCTCGCGTCTCCTCTGAGCACCGGACCCGGCGCACACGCGCACCCACGCGCGCCCCGTTGACGGATACGAGCAAATGTGAGACGGTCTCGTAGCAGATGTGATCGACGCGAGGGGGACCTGTCGTGGCACTGGCCGAGGAATCCGTCGGACGGAGGTCCGAGCTCCCGATCCGGGACCGGGTGCTGGGAAAGGCCGACATCGACGCCCGCTACACGCGCATCCGGGAGGCCGTCGACGACCCGAGCCACGGGCTGTTCGGCCCCGACTCGATGATGTGGCGGATGATCGAGCCGCTCCCCGTGCTGCCGTTCATGCTGACGATGGCCGGCTTCCTCGAGGGCGCGGCGCCCAAGATCTGGTTCGGGACCGAGTACTCGGTGACCCGGTCCGGCGACTACTCGTCCCGCTTCGCCCGGAGCTACGACGCGTTCATGGACTGGTTCGTCGGCGACGTCGACACGGCACTGCGGCGCGGGCGGAAGGTGTTCGGCTACCACAGCCGCGTCGGCGGGGTCGCGCCGCACGACGCCGGTCACGTGGCGGCCGGGCAGGAGTACCGCGCCACCGAGCAGCAGCTGATGCTCTTCACCGTCGGCACCCAGATCGTGCCGATCAAGCAGTGCTACGAGTTGCTCCACGGCGACCTCACCGCGGCGGAGTGCGAGCGGTACTGGCAGGAGTGCCGGACGTTCTGCGACGTGTTCGGCATCGACCCGGAGGTCGTGCCCGCCACGTGGCCGGACTTCGAGCGGTACTGGGACGGCTGCCTCGCGTCGGGTGAGCTCGAGGCGCCGAAGGAGGGCTACTCGCGCTACGGGCCGCTGATGGCGACCGAGGAGCTGCCCCGGCTCGCACGCATCGTCCTCGAGTGGTTCGTCTCGCTCCAGTTCAACCTCATGCCCGAGCACCTGCGCGCCCAGTACGCCGAGTACGTCCCGCTCGCCGCGGCCCGACCACACCTCGTCGATCGCTCCTTCGCCGTGCTGCGCGTCGTCCAGCGCGTGGTGCCGGGCGACCTCCTGCGCTCGCCCCGGGTGCGCGAGGCGCGCCGCCGCGTCGGGCTCGAGGGCCGCCCCGGGATGCTGGGTCGCTGGCTGGCGTCTCGGCTGCGGCATCCGGTCGGCGATGCCCAGCCCACGATGACGACACCCGCGTCGGCCGCGGCGGATCCGGAGCACTCGCCGGCCTTCCGCGTACCGCCCGTCTGAGGATCGAGCCCCGGTTCACGCGAGGGCAGCGACCGCCAGCTCGACCCTGGCGTCGACGACGCGCGCCCGGGTGAGGTCGCACGAGTCGGGAACGATTCGGCAGGTCTCGTGCGTCATCGTCCACGATGAGGAAGTTGTCCGAGCAATCGCGCTGCCATGGCGACTGGCCCGACGAACTCGTCGATCTCTATGTCGAGCGTCGAGCCGCGCTGGTTCGACTCGCCTACCTCCTGACGGGCCACAGCGGGGCGGCGGAGGAGCTGGTCCAGGACGCCTTCCTCGCATTGGCGGCGCGGTGGGCCGAGATGCGCAACCCGCCGGCGTACCTGCGCGCCGCGGTGGTGAACCACTGCCGCTCGTGGGGGCGGCGTCAGCAGGTGGAGCAACGCGTTCACCTGGCGGCGACGCCAACCGAGGAACTCGAGGTCGACCATCTGTGGGACGCGCTGGGTCGGCTCGACGACTCGCGTCGTGCGGCGATCGTGCTCCGCTACTACGAGGGTCTCCCGGATCGGGAGATCGCCCGGCTCCTGGGTTGCCGCCCCGGGACGGTTCGCGGCGAGCCGCCCGGACGTCATCCAGGTCTCCGTGGACCTGGACGACGGCGGGGCGTCGGTCGCCGAGCGGTTCGAGGCCGAAGACGCTTCGTGGCCGGTCCTCGCGGATGGCGACGGCGGCATCGCTGCCGCGTACGGCCTCGAAGGGGTGCCGGCCTACTTCGTCGTCGACCCGGCCGGCGTGCTGAGCGCGGCCATCACGGGTTCGGTCTCGGTGGCGGATCTCGCTGCCGCGACCGCGTCGGATGGTTGACCTCCGGCGCGCATCGGAGGCGGGGAGCGGAGCGGCCCGCCCGTAGGATCGACCCCCATGCCCGGTCGCTACTACGTGACGACGCCGATCTACTACGTCAACGACGCGCCCCACATCGGGCACGCGTACACGACCGTGATCGCCGACGCCCTCGCCCGCTGGCACCGGCTCCTCGGTGACGAGACGTACTTCCTCACCGGCACCGACGAGCACGGTCTGAAGGTGGCGCAGTCGGCGGACGAGGCCGGCATCACCCCCCAGGAGCAGGCCGACCGGAACGCCGCCCGCTTCCGGGATGCGTGGGAGCTGCTCGACATCTCCAACGACGACTTCATCCGCACGACCGAGCCCCGCCACCACGCCGCCGTGCAGGCCCTCCTGCAGCGGATCTTCGACAACGGCGACATCGAGCTCAGCACGTACGAGGGTCCCTACTGCGTGTCGTGCGAGGCGTACTACACCGAGGCCGAACTGGTCGACGGCAACTGCCCCGTGCACAACAAGCCGGTGAGCCAGCTCGCCGAGGACAACTACTTCTTCAAGCTCAGCCGCTACGAGCAGAAGCTGATCGACTGGATCGAGTCGAACCCCGACGCCATCCAGCCGACCGGCAAGCGGAACGAGGTGCTCGGCTTCCTGCGCCAGGGCCTCGACGACGTGTCGATCACCCGCACCAGCCTCGACTGGGGCGTGCCGGTGCCGTGGGCCGACGGGCACGTCTTCTACGTCTGGTACGACGCGCTCATCAACTACGCCACGGCGATCGGTTTCGGTGCCGGCGACGACGCGGCCGACGAGCGCTTCGCCACCTGGTGGCCGGCCGTCCACCACCTCATCGGCAAGGAGATCATCCGGTTCCACTGCGTGTACTGGCCGGCCATGCTGATGGCCGCGGGCCTCGAGCCGCCGAAGCACGTCCTGGTGCACGGCTGGTTGCTGCTCGGCGGCGAGAAGTTGTCCAAGACCGTGCACGGGCCGGCGAAGCTCACCGACATCGCGCCCGCCCGTCTCGTCGAGGACTTCGGCGTCGACGGCTTCCGGCACCACTTCCTGCACGACCAGCCCTTCGGTCCCGACGGCGACTTCAGCCACGAGGCCATGGTCGCCCGCTACAACGCCGACCTCGCCAACAACCTCGGCAACCTGCTCTCGCGGGTCGCCACGGTCGTCGGCAAGAAGTGCGACGGCATCGGGCCGGCCCCCGATCCCGACTCGCCGCTCCGGGCGCTGGCCGAGACGGCCTACGCCGACACCGCCGCGGCGTGGGCGAACACCCAACCGTCGGTCGCGCTCGACGCCACCTGGCGGCTGATCAAGGAGACCAACGCCCACCTCGAGGCGAACGAGCCGTGGAAGATGGACGCCGGCCCCGACGTGAGCCGCATCATGGGCGACGCCATCGAGGCGCTGCGCATCGTGGCCATCCTGGCGTCGCCCGCCGTGCCGAACGCCAGCCGGGCGATCTGGGAGCGGCTCGGGCTCCCCGGCTCGCTCGAGGACCAGCGCCTGCCCGACGCCGCGACCTGGGGCGGCTATCCCGGCGGACTCCCCGTCGAGAAGGGCGACCCGCTGTTCCCCCGCATCAAGGCGTGACCCCGGGCCCGTGACCACGCGCTGGACCGACAACCACTGCCACCTCCCGACCGACGGGTCCGCGCCCGAGGTCGTCGCTGCGGCGCGCGCGGCCGGCGTCGAGCGACTGGTCCAGGTCGGCGTCGACGTCGCGTCCAGCGTCGCCGGCCTCGACCTCGCCGCCGGACTCGACGGTGTCTGGGCGACGGCCGGCGTCCACCCCCACGAGGCCCGCCACGGCCTGGACGGCCTGGCGGAGTTGGCGGCGCGACCCGACTGCGTCGCGGTGGGGGAGTGCGGCCTCGACTTCCACTACGACCACTCGCCCCGGGACGAACAGCGCGACGTGTTCGCGGCGCAGATCGCGCTCGCCCACGAGACGGGCAAGGCGCTCGTGATCCACACCCGGGAGGCGTGGGCCGAGACATTCGACGTGCTCGACGCCGAGGGCATGCCCGAGCGCACGGTCTTCCACTGCTTCACCGGCGGTCCCGACGAGGCCCGCGCCGGGCTCGACCGCGGCGCGCACCTGTCGTTCTCCGGGATCGTGACCTTCAAGTCGGCGACCGATCTCCGCGCCGCCGCGGCGATCACGCCCCTCGACCGCCTACTCGTCGAGACCGACAGCCCCTACCTCGCGCCCGAGCCGCACCGCGGACGCCGGAACCAGCCCGCCCACGTCACCGTGGTCGGTGCGCGCGTCGCCGAGGTCCTCGGTGTCGATGTCGACGAGGTCGCCCGAGCGACGTGGGAGAACGCCGAGCGGTTCTACGGGTTGGCGACGTGAGCGACCTGCCCGACGGCACGGGTCTGCCGCCCGACCCCCGGGTCGCGGGCGACCACGACCCGGGCCGGCCCACCCGCGTCGGGCTCCTGCTCGCCGCCGGCGCCACCGTGCTCGCCATCCCCGTGCTCCTGGCCCTGCAGGGCGAGGACGGCGGCGACGACGGCCCGGCGCCGTCGACGGTCGTCACCGTGCAGGTGCCGGTCGATCGGCCGTCGTCGGGTCCGCCCAAGGGTGTCTCGGTCGTGACGTCGTCCACCACGTCGTCGACGCTGCCGATCACCACGTCGACCACGTCGACCACGACCGTCCCGTGACCGGCGCGTGACGCACGGAGCCGGGCAGATCCGGGCGTTGCTCGACGAGCACGGCATCACGCCGAGCCGGGCGCTCGGCCAGAACTTCCTCGTCGACCCGAACACGTCGCGCCGCATCGCCGCTGCGGCCGGGGCGGGGTCCGGCGACCACGTCCTCGAGATCGGCCCCGGCCTCGGGTCGCTGACCCTCGCACTGGTGGAGCTCGGCGCGCGGGTCACGGCGATCGAGCTGGACCGCTACCTCGTGCCCGTCCTCGAGGCCGTGGTGGGCGACGCGCCGGTCGACGTCGTGCAGGCCGACGCGCTCGACGTCGATCTCGGTCCGCTCCTCGGCGACGGACCGGCCCGTCTCGCCGCGAACCTCCCCTACAACGTGGGAACGAGCATCCTGCTCCGCCTGCTCGAGGACGCGCCGGCGCTGACGGGCGGCGTGGCGCTCGTCCAGCAGGAGGTCGCCGAGCGGCTGGCGGCCGGCCCCGGCGACGACGCCTACGGCATCCCGAGCGTGAAGCTCACCTGGTGGGCCACCGCCCGGGTCGCCGGCGCGGTCCCGGCCACGGTCTTCCACCCCCGACCCCGCGTCGGCTCGGCGTTCGTCACCTTCGAGCGCCACGACGAACCCGGCGACGACGACCTGCGACGTGCGACCTTCGCACTCGTCGACGCCGGTTTCGGGCAGCGCCGCAAGATGTTGCGCCGCTCGCTCCGCGACCTCGTCGACGACACCGCGTTCGTCGCCGCCGACGTCGACCCGACCGCCCGGGCCGAGACCCTCGGCCTCGACGCCTGGATCGGGCTGGCCCGAGCCGCCGAGCGCCGACCCCCTCCGTTCTGGCAGGACGAGCGGAACACCTTGTGACGCGGCCGACCGCGGGCCACGATGACCCGCAGATGAGCACCGAGACGAGTACCGACGCGACCAGCCTCTTCGTGGCCACCGGCCCCGACCGCTACCGAGCCACCGAGATCAGCCGCGGCCCGTGGGACCCCGGGGCGTGCCACGGCGGGCCGCCTGCGGCGCTCGTCGCCGGCGTGCTCGAGACGGCGATCGCCGACGCCGCCCCGGAGGGCGTCACCTTCTTCCCCGCCCGGGTCACGGTCGAGTTGCTGCGCCCCGTCCCCGTCGGCGAGCTCACCGTCGCCGCCACCGTCCGTCGGCCGGGCAAGCGCATCAGCGTGGCCGACGCCACCGTGACCGACGCCGACGGCACGGTCTGCCTCGCCGCCACGCTCGCGGCGCTCCGGGTGCTCCCGTTCGGCCGCGAGGTCCCCGACGTCGCCGAGCGGCCGGCGGCGCCCGCCACCGGCGTCGGCGTGCGACTGGAGACGGCCACGGCGTCTCAGGTCATGTTCGCCCGGGACGGCGTCGAACATCGCGTGGTCGCCGGACGGTTCGAGGACTCGGGTCCTGCCACCGACTGGCTCCGCCTCACCGTCCCGATCCTGGACGACCGGCCCGTCACGCCGCTCGAACGCGTCCTGGCGGCGGCCGACTTCGGCAACGGCATCTCGAAGTGGTTCGACATGACCGACGTGCTGTTCCTCAATCCCGACCTCACCGTCAACCTCCACCGACTCCCGCGCGGTGAGTGGGTCTGCGTCGACGCGGTGACCCGCATCGGCCCGGAGGGGGTCGGCCTGGCGGAGAGCCTCCTGTTCGACGAGGACGGTCCGATCGGGCGCGCCACGCAGTCGCTGCTCGTGGAGGAGCGGTGACCGTCGAGCGCGTGCTCGCCCCCGCCAAGCTCACCCTGACGCTGCGTGTCACCGGGGTGCGCGACGACGGCTACCACCTTATCGACGCCGAGATGGTCGGCCTCGACGTCGCCGACGTGCTCACCTTCGCCGACGGCGACGCCGTGGTCTACGAGGGCCCGACCTCGGCGGGACTCGTGGCCGACGGCCGAGACCTGGTGTCCCGAGCGCTCGCGTTCGCCGGACGCCGAGCCTCGGTCCGGGTCGACAAGCGGATCCCGCACGGCGGAGGGCTGGGCGGCGGGTCGGCCGACGCCGCGGCCGTGCTCCGGTGGGCCGGGGTCGACGACGTCGAGGTCGCGGCGCGACTCGGCGCCGACGTGCCGTTCTGCCTCCACGGCGGGCGCGCCCGCGTCCGGGGGATCGGCGACGTCCTCGACGCCCTGCCGTACGAGGAGCGCGTCGTCACCCTCGCGACCCCCGACTTCGGCTGCGAGACCCCGGCCGTCTACCGGGCGTGGGACGACCTCGGCGGCCCGACCGCGGCGGGACCGAACGACCTCGAACCCGCGGCCCTGGTCGTCGAGCCCCGGCTCGCGGCGTTCCGCGACGCGCTCGGCGACGCGACCGGCGAGACCCCGGTGCTGGCCGGGAGCGGGTCGACCTGGTTCGTGCCGGGGGCGCACCCCGGACCCGGCCGCCTCGTCGCCCGCACGATGCCGGGCTACTGAGGCCGCATCCGACGTGGTGACACTCGACGATCTCGTGGCTCGTCAGCCGCAGGGCTTCTTCGCGACCATCGTCGACCCGTCGGCGCCACGGCTCCTGCGGTGGCTGCTCGGACGGGATCCGTTGTCGGTGTCGACGCGATGGTCGGTGTCGGGGATCGACCCGTCGTACGGCGGGCAAGCGATACGCGGCGACGGCCTGCACCTGCTGGTCGACATCTCGGAGCGGTTCCGACATGCCCGGCGCCGCATCGACCGTCTCCCCGACCTCGTGCGGTGGGACGACCTCCACGACGCGGTCGAGGCCATCCGATGGGACGCCGCGCGCCACGCGGCCGAGCTGTCCCGGACCCAGGCCCGCTGGAACGACGTGGCCCGGGCGCGGGACGGTTCACCGCAGGCGGTGCTCCGGGCCCGACTCGCGGCGGAACGGGCCGACGAGCTCGCGATCCTGCATGGCTACCAGCGGATGGCGGACCGGCTGATGAACCGCGCCGGCGACGCGATCGCGGCGGCCGAGGTCGCGACCGAACTCGGGCTCAACCTGACGATCGCCGAGCCGGGCGACCGGGCGCGTGAGGCCCGGGTCACGCTCGAAGCCCCGGTGGAGCGTCTCGACGCCATCGCCGAGGCCTGGCGCGCGCTCGACGTGTCCACCGATCTGCTCGCCGAGTCGCTCCGCCACGAGTCGGCGCAACGCGACGGCGGAGCCGCCGATCGTGCTCGCGAGCTGAGCCGCCGGCTCGAACGGGCCATGGGCGTGGAGGACGACGGACGCGACGCCGACGATCGCGATGATGGCGAGTCCGAGGCCGCCGACTGAGCGACGATGTGTTGCCCCGGCGACCGGGGCGGGCGTGCTACTTGCCGGCGGCGCGACGCTGGAAACGGGTGCGCTTCAGCATCTTGCGATGCTTCTTCTTGCGCATGCGCTTCCGACGCTTCTTGACGAGAGAACCCAAGGTCAGACCTCCGGCGGGGTTGCGGGAGTCTCCCACCGTAGAGGCATACGGCCCGGTTCCACCAATGCAGGCCACTACGATCGCCCGTCGCTCCCGGGTAGTTCAATTGGCAGAACGTCGGCCTTTGGAGCCGAATGTCGCAGGTTCGATCCCTGCCCCGGGAACGATGCCGGCACCGGCGCCCCCGCCCCGGGCGCGGGTCAGCGCCGAAGCGGGCGGAGCCCGAGGGCGACCGTGCCGGCGGTGACCGCGAGGGCGAGCAGCGGCGCGGGGACGCCGGTCGCGGGCAGCGTCCCGGTGCCACCGGTGGAGCCGACCGTCGAACCCGTGCCCGCGGGCTCATCGGCCGGGCTCGCGTCAGGCGCGGCCGGGACCGTGGCCGGGTTCGTCACGGCCCGCACGACCGGGAGCGTGACCGACGTGGGGGTGTCAGGCCCGTGGTGGATCGAGACGATGCCGCCGAGCGTGTCGATCTGCTGGGGGAGCGGTGACCCGGCGTGGGGGAAGTCGGAGGGCGAGAGCGTGACCCGCAGCCGTGCGCCGGCCGGGATCTCGGCCGATGTGGGGAACACCTCGACGGGGACGAGCACGGGCTGCCCGACCGGGAGCGGTTCCTGGGCCTCGCGCGTGAACGGGTGGTACGGCTGGATCGACAGGCCGTCGACGACCCGGCTGCGGTCCGGGTCGACCGCCCGGTGCGACGCCGCCAGCAGACCGTTGGTCAGGCCCTGCGAGCGACCGTCGGGGTGGACGAGGGTCACCGCCACCGAGACGACGGCGTCCGGCCGCGTCGACGACAGCCACACATCGGCCTGGATCGGTCCGTCGATGACGACGTCGGAAGCGAAGGGCTCACTCGTGTAGGTGAGCGCACCCAGTTCGGCGAGCCGGTCGTCGTCGGCGCACGGCGTCCCGGTGAGCGCACCGAGCAGCCACTGGTTCGTCGACCGTGAGCACACGCCGGCGAGCGGCTGCTGCACGTAGGTGCGTGGTGCCTGGGCCGCGGTCGGGGGATCGGCGCGGAGCGATCCGTCGGCGTGCAGGAAGCGTCGCTCGGGTGTCAGGTCGGGGTGGGGCCAGTCGGGTGCGGTCCGGAACTCCTCGGCGCCCCGCACCCACCGCGTGACCGACGGCAGGCACTCGGCGCCCGCGTCCAGCCCGAGCAGGTACGTGTCCATCCACTGGAGCTGGATCGACTCGATCGGCGGCAGGCCCGCCTCGGCGAGTCCCGGGGCCGACGACCCGGTCAGGTGCCCCCACGGGCCGACGAGCAGCTTGGCGTCGACGCGGTCGGCGAGCGCCTCGTAGAGGAGCGGCTCGCCCCGCTGGAAGATGTCGTCGAGCCCACCGACGACGAAGGTGGGCAGGTCGACGTCGTCGATCGAGTGGATCGGTGACATCTCGTGCCAGAACCCGCCGTCGTAGGCGGTGTCGCCGCCCGCCGCGGAGTCGGCGATCGTGGGCACCTGGAACTCCGTCGCGTTGAGTACGTGCTCGACCACGGTCTCGGTCGCCAGCTGCGGGTCCCCGAACCCGTAGGAGCCCGGGATCGAGCCGAGCACGGTGACCAGCGCCATCCACGCCGGGATGAAGGCGAGGTTGACCTGGCCACCGGCGAAGACGATGTCGCGGTAGCCGTCGGCCATCGGCACGATGGCGAACACGGCCTTGTGCGCCGGGTGCTGGTGCGCCGCCGTGTAGAGCTGAGTGATCGCCATGAACGATGCGCCCCAGGTGCCAACGGTGCCGTTGCTCCAGGTCTGCTTCGACGCCCAGTCGATCACCGCCAGATAGTCGGCCTGCTCGGTCTCGCCGAAAGCCTCCCACTGCCCCTGCGACAGCCCGGTGCCGCGCACGTCGACCGACAGGTGCGCGTAGCCGCGCTTGACCAGGTAGTCGTTCGACGCCGGGATCGCCGGCACGCTCTTGTTGTAGCCGGTCTGCGTCAGGATCACCGGGAACGGCTGTTCGACTGGGTTGCCGTCGGCGTCGGCCGGCAGCGCGACGCTGGCCGACAGCTCGATGCCGTCCGCCATCGTGATCTTCAGGCCGGAGATCTGGGCGACGCCCGGATACGCCTCCGCGCGCTCGTAGGTGAACCACTTGGCGCCGCCGCCGTCGCCGACCGGTGCCGGCGCGTCGCTGCCATCTCCGCAGGCGGCCAGCCCGAGCACCATCGTCGCGGCCCACAGCCGCAGGATCTTCACATTCATTAGGACTCTCCCCTTCTTCGCACCGCGCTCACGGCACCGGCAGTGCACCGGACCGCTTGCGCATCCTGCCAGCGTCCGCGCCGCGGCGGATTGGCCGCAGCGCCCCACGGGCTCACATCACGCGCGACATCACGGCGGGCGCCTGCTCGATCGCGTCCTCGATGATCTCCAGCGTATGCCGGCACCCGTCGCGGTCCGCCGGGCCGCCGAGGCAGACGCGCACCGCTTCGGGGACCGGGCCGCTGATCGTGAAGGTGTCGGCCACCACGACGCCGACGCCGTGTGCGCGCAGGTGCGTGGCGAACTCGATGCGGCTCCAGGGTTGCGGCACCTGCAGCCACAGGTGAAAGGCTTCCGGCTTGGTCGCGTAGTCGGCGCGGCGCAGCACCTGCCGCGCGATCTGCTGGCGTGCGCGGGA
>JBHIXO010000081.1:0-13651 GCA_041984725.1 Acidimicrobiales bacterium
AGACCAACCAGGGCCAGGACGTCGTCGCCGACCCGCCGAGCATCGAGTCCGCGTCGTCGCTGCTCGACTCGCCGAGCGTGCTCGACACCCCGGCCGACGACGCCCCGGCGGCGCCGACCCGGCCGGCGGCCCAGAGCCACGACGTCGATGCGCCGATGTGCATGACCTGCGGCGTGCAGATGATCCGGGCCGGCTCGTGCCACGCGTGCCCGACCTGCGGCTCCACGAGCGGCTGCTCGTAGTCCCACCCGAGGACACCACCACAGAACCCCCCGAACGAGGGCTCCGGGATCCGCCACCCGGGGCCCTCGTCGCGCCCGGGCGGCGGGGGTCAGCGCGAGTGGGTCGGGTGGTCGGGTTCGCCGGCGAGCAGGCGACGGACGTCGTGGAGGAGAGCAACCGGGTCGATCTGCTGGGTGGCACGGATCTGGCGGCCGACGAGCGCCGGTCGGCCGGCGATTCGGAAGGCGCCGTCGCGCAGGCGGCGCAGCCTCGGGTGCTGGAGGTGGGACACGGCGGCGAGCAGGTCGGAGCTGCGCTGCACCCGGGTCACCACGCGTCGCCGGCTCCGGTCGTAGCGGCGGGTCGCCTCCGCGACGGTGGGGGCATCGGCGAGCTCCCGGGCGAGGGCGGCGGCGTCCACGATGGCGCTGTTGGCGCCCTGCCCGAGGTTCGGCGCCATCGCATGGGCGGCGTCGCCGATCAGGACCGCGGCGCGGTCGTGGTAGCGGCGGCACCGCACGCGTCCGACCTCGTCGAGACGGACGGTGTCCGTGTGGCGGATCTGGTCCATGAGCGGCGCGGCGACGGGGAGCGCGGAGGACCACAGGTCGGCGAGCTGCCCCAGGTCGCCCGTCCGGATCGCCGTCCGGACACGGGGGTCGTTCGCGCTGCCGTACGCGTACGTCGTGCCCGAACCGGCGGGCGACGCCCCGAAGAGGCCGAGGGTGGTCCAGTACTCGGCGCCGGAGACGTTGAAGTCGCCGTCGACGACGGCCCGGAAGACGTGGTGGGCGCCCGCGACGGGCCGCGCGCCGAACTGCCCGGCGCGACGCACGACCGACCCGATGCCGTCCGCGCCGACGACCAGGTCGGCGACCACGCGCCGGGTGGCGCCGTGGTCGGCCACGGTGACCGTGCCGGTCGCGGTGTCCACCGCCTCGACCTCGCACCCGAAGTCGATCGACCCGCCCTGCTCGGCGAGCGCCGACCACAACAGCTCTTGCATCGTGGGGCGGAGCGTGGCGAGGGCGTGGTCGAGTCCGTTCCCGAAGTCGGGCATCTCGCCGGTGGCGATCAGGCGGCCCCGTTCGTCCCTGATGGGGATGGCGCGGTGCGTCACCGAGACGGCGGCGAGCGCGTCGCGCAGGCCGAGGCCGTACAGCACGGCGAGACCGTTGGGCTGCAGCAGGATGCCGGTGCCGATGGCGAGCGACTCGGCCGTGCCCCGCTCGAACACGACGACCCGTCGACCCTGCGCCGCGAGCAGCGTCGCCAGCACCGTGCCCGCCGGGCCGCCGCCGACGACCGCGACGTCCACCCGTTCATCCGACCCGACCATGGACAGACCGTAGAGCGCCGCTGCTGGTGGGGTGGAATGTCCGTACTGTGCGATTCATGGCTCGCGTAGCGGTGACGTCGTGCATGTATCTCGGGGATGTCGCACCGTTCGTGCCCATCGCTCGCCGGCTTGCCGAGGCGGGCCACGACGTCACCTTCATCGCCCCGGCGGGCTTCGGCCGGATCTTCGACAACGAGCCCTTCGCTCACCACCGGTACGCACTCGACTGCTCGCCGGCCGCGCTCGACGCCGACCCGGCGCACCAGCGCCTGATGCGACGTCCGTTCCTGAACGCCAGCCGTCTGGCCACGCTGTGGATGGATCGGGCATTCGCCGACGATCCCGAGTCAGCCACGGCGTCGCTCCGCGACGGCCTGGCAGGGGCCGATGTGGTGGTGACACACCCGACGATGGCGTCGGTGACGCTGCCGGTCGCGCGATCCATCGGCGCCTCGGTGGTGGTCGGGCACCTGTTCCCGATGATGGTCCCGACGAAGGAGTGGGCGCCACCGCTGGGCGCGCGAGCGCCTCGGCTGCCCCGGCCGCTGAGTCAGGCCGTGTGGCAGGCGCTTCGCGTCAGTTCCCAGGTGTTGTTCCGGGACCGGGCGATCAACCGACTCCGGCGCTCCTGTGGTCTCCGAGCCCTCCGTGGGAACGCCGGGTGGGCATGGAGCGAGGCCGATGCCACCGTACTGCTGGCGTCGCCGCACTACTTCGGTCAGGGAGCCCGTGACTGGCCACCGGTGACCTGGGGCGGGTTCAGCCTCTGGCCCGATGCGGAGGCCCCGCTCGACCCCGACCTCGACGCCTTCGTCGAGGCCGGTGACGCGCCGGTCGTGGTCACGTTGGGCACCTCGGCGGCCGCCGGCGCCGGTGCCACGTTCGCCCGAGTCGCGAGCGACCTCGAGGCCCGTGGACTCCGCTCGGTGCTGTTGGTCGGCCACGACCGGAACCTGACGGCGGTCGAGCGGCACCCGGCGGCGCGGGCGTTCGCGCCCATGACCACGCTGCTGCCGCGATGCTCGGCCGCGGTGGTCTCCGGAGCCCTCGGTGGGCTGGCCGCGGCCCTGTCGGCGGGCGTGCCCGTCGTCGTCCATCCCCAGCTCGTCGACCAGAGCTGGCACGCCAGGCGGGTCACGGAGCTCGGCGTTGGTATGGCTGCCCGGCGAGTGCAGGACATCGGCCCTGCGGTCGCCGAGATCCTCGGCGATTCCGACTTCAGAGCACGCGCCCGCAGGCTCGCCGGGAACCTCGCAGGCGAGGATGGTCCCGGTGCGGTCGTCGCCGAAGTCGAACGGCTCGTGGCTTGATTCGCTGCTCGAGGTGACCGAGCGGTCCGGCAGCGGGCGTGGCTATGGTCGGCGGGCGTGGAGCTGGCCGAGGACTATCCGCAGGTCGTCGGACTCGACGACGCCGAGTTGGCCGCGTTCCTGGCCGAGCCGCACCTGGCGAGGTTGGGGACGCACAACCCCGACGGCACGATCCACCTGACGCCGAACTGGTACGAGCACGATGCACCCGACCTCGTGCTGTCGAGCCAGGTCGCCACCCGCAAGGTCCGCAACATCGAGCGCGACCCGGCCGTCACGGTCCTGGTCGACTCGTCGACGCTGCCCTACACCGGCGTGATGATCTACGGCACGGCCGTCCTCGACACCGACGACGCCGCCCGGCGACGCATCTCG
The DNA here is from genome assembly GCA_041984725.1 of Acidimicrobiales bacterium. Lineage (GTDB taxonomy): Bacteria > Actinomycetota > Acidimicrobiia > Acidimicrobiales > Salinilacustritrichaceae > Salinilacustrithrix. The sequence goes on from JBHIXO010000081.1 coordinate 3,247, forward strand.
ATCTTCCGCCGCTACATCGGCGACGACGCCGAGGGCTACGCCGCCGGCCTGGCCGAGAAGTGGGAGCCCGTGCTCATCCGCGTGCGGCCCGAGCGCATCGTCTCCTTCGACTACCGCAAGGGGCGCCTGCTCTGACGCCTGGTTTGCCGGGGTCTCCTCGGGGGCAACGTGGGGGCGTGCACGGACCGGCGACCGACGACGCGGCGCGCATCGACCTCGACGACGCGACCTCGCGGCAACTGCAGTGGGGCAACGCCGCGCTGGCACTGCTCCACCTGGCACAGGCCGCCGCGGTCCTCGTCCTGGCCGGCGACTTCGCCATCAGCGTGACGTCGGCGTTCCCGACCGGTCCCCCGGGGTCCGTGCCCCCGGCACCATCCACCTTGGTCGAGGTGCCGGTCGGGGCGTCGATCGCCGTGTTCTTCGGGCTCGCGGCCCTCGATCACGGTCTCACCGCCGGCCCGGCGCGGGCGGTCTACGAGCGTCAGCTGCGGCGGGGCATCAACACGTTCCGGTGGCTCGAGTACAGCCTCAGCGCCACGGTCATGATCCTGCTCATCGCGGCGTACTCGGGCATCACCGAGGTCACCGCCCTCGTCGGCATCGCCGGCGCCAACGTCGCCATGATCCTGTTCGGCTGGCTCCAGGAGCGGGCCAACCCGCCCGACCGTGCGACGACGACGATGCTGCCGTTCTGGTTCGGCACGGTCGCCGGCGCCGCCCCGTGGCTCGCCATCACGACGAACCTCGTCGGCGCCGAGACCGTTCCCGGCTTCGTCTACGGGATCTTCGCCTCGCAACTCGTCTTCTTCTCGGGCTTCGCCGTCAACCAGTGGCTGCAGTACCGCGGCATCGGTCCGTGGCGCCGGTACCTGTTCGGCGAGAAGGCGTACCTGGCGCTCAGCCTGGGCGCGAAGTCGATCCTCGCCTGGCAGATCTTCGGGGGCTCGCTCGCCGGGTGACCGATCCGGGGCCGGCTTCGCAGATGTCAGCCGGCATCGAACCCGTGGCGCAACGCCACGGCCACGGCGCCCGCCCTCGACTCCACCTCGAGCTTGCGGAAGATCGCCGAGCAGTGGTGCGTCACGGTCTTGGGGCGGAGGTCGAGGCGGGCCGCGATGTCCTTGTTGGACGCGCCGGCGACGAGCCCGCGGAGCACGTCCCGCTCGCGTGGCGACAGGCGGTCGATGGGTGATTCGTCCGCCGTCCGCCAGGGGATCGTCCCGGCGACGATGCCGTCGAGGAAGGCGGCGGCAGCGTCGACGTGCTCGTCCCACGGCATGGCGCCACCACGGCCGTGCTCGGCGTCGAACCGCTCGGCCCCCAGCTCGGCCTCGATGCGCGCGCAGGCTCGCTCGAACGAGGCGTACGAGTGGGGGGCGATGCTCGACTCGAGATTGGCGCGGTGTCGGTCGAGCGCGCCCAACATGCGTGCGCCGGTCTCGAGGTGACCGGCTCCGGCCGCGAGACGGACCGCGACGGCGAGCCCGAGACGACCCAGCGGCGCGTTGGCACGGCGCCGCGACAGCGACAGCACGTCGCGGGCGACCGCGGCGGCCCTCGTGCCCTCCCCGGCCTCGACGGCGTTGGCGGCCACGAGCGCCATGATCCAACCCGCACCGCGCACGTCGTCGTCCGCCTGGGCCATGGCGACGAGTTCGTCGGTCCCCGGCATGTCGAGCACGACCGACGCGCGCGCCGACCCGGGCAGACCCAGGAACACCAGACAGGACCGCACGATCAGGCGACGATCACCGATCGCCACCGCCTTCTCGATCGCGTCGGCACACACCGGTGCCGCGGCACCGCCGTCGCCCGCTTGGTGCAGCATCACCGCCCGCCAGGTGAGGAAGCCGACCTCGGCGTAGGGGTGCCGACCGGCGGTGCGCGCCAGGCCGTCGGTGATGGCCTCGTCGGCCAGCGCGAAACAACGCAGCAGCGTGTGGAACTCGCAGATCGTGAACAGGACGCTGAGCAGCGTGGGCTCGTGTTCGCTCGCGAGCGCGCAGCGCCGCGCCGAGACGAGGTGATCGATGGCGAGCTCCCGGTCGGTGGGTTCCTGGGTCTCGGCCGCGAACTTCGCGATGAGCAGGTGGGCGCGAGCGGCGACCTTCGGCTCGGGGTCCGCGATGCGGGCGAGCGCGGTCGCCAGCCGTCGTCGCGCCACGCCCTGCTCCCCACGCTGTTCGAAGTCGTCGCCCATGTGCACGAGGAGCTGGAGCGTGCGGTCGTGGGCACCGTTGGCCTCGAGCCACTCCAGGGCGAGCAGCCGGTTTCCGTGATCGATGGTGAGCCGCCGGTCGCGCTCGTCGCGGGACCGGGGATGGGCGCGGTCGGCGAAGTGGAATGCATGCCGCCGCCGCAGCTCGTCGAGGCCGTCGGCTTCCTCGCCGACCTCGTGGACGTCGCACCCGCCGGCGACGTGGTTCGCGACGGCTGACGTCAACGCGTACCTCGCCCGCGTCGTGTCGGCGGCGACGAGGTCGAGGTCGGCGAGCCGTCCGAGGGCTGCGACCGTGTCGGGGACCTCCGGGAGACCCGCGACGGCGTGGAGTGCGTCGATGGTCGCGCCGCCCGTGAAGACCCGCAGCGCGCCGAGCACCGATCGGGCGTCGCCATCCAGCCGGCCGAGGTTGGCATCGAGCTCGTCGGCGAGGCTGAGGCCGACGAGCTGCCACGAACCGTGGCGACGCATCTCGCGGACCATGGCGCCGGGGCGCATCAGCGAGCTCCGGGCGGCGGCCAGCGTGACGGCGAGGGGGAGGCCGTCGAGGCGTCGGACCAGGTCCCCGACCGCGAGCACGTCGGCGTCGTCGGGCTGGAAGGTCGGGTCGATCTCGCGAGCACGAGCGACGAAGAGCCGGACGCCGGGGTTCTCGCGTACCTCGGCAGGGCCTTGGCCCTCGTGCGGAGGTGGGAACGGGAGGAGGCGCACGACGACCGCCTCGTCGAGCGGCGGCGCCTGTCGTGCCGTCAGGACCAGGGGCGAATCGACGCCGTCCAGTCGCTCGAGGACGTCGCGCAGGACGTCGGCGTCGTCGCAGTCGTCGAGGACGACGACCGAGGGCGCTCGGGTGATCCGGTCGACGATCGCAGGTGCGAGGTCGGAGCCGGTGCCGGCGACCCCCAGCTGCCGGCCGAGCCGCACGAGGACCTCGGTGGAATCGCGAGCCTCGCCGACGGCGACCACGTCGACCGTCGCGGCTGCACCGCCGGCGAGGTGCTCGGCGACCGCCAGCGCAAATGTCGTCTTGCCGACGCCGGTCCGGCCCGTGACCACCACCCGCCGGGCAGGAGTCTCCTCGAGCCGCGCCACGAGGCCGGCGAGTTCCGCATCACGACCGATCACGACGTCACCGACCGTGGTTTCACACTCGGCCCGGTGCGAGCACCCGCCCGCGCTCCGATCACGACACCAACGCTCCCGTCTCGGACGCCGCCCGCGTCTCCCCGGGGCGCACAGTACCCGACCCCGGACATCTGTCCTATATGCCCGGTCCGGGGCGCGATGTTACGAACGGGGCGGACAGGTGACGGGGTCTCGACACGGGAGAAGCGGTTGTGGGCGCTGGGCATGGGACGACGGGTCGAGCCCGTCGCGTCGTGATGGCAACGTTGGTCGCGGCGCGCGCCGCGACCGGGCTCGTCACGGTGCCGGCGCCCTCGGCATCGGCGTCCGTGTTCTGGGAGCCCGGCCGGTGGGATGTCGACGACGAGACCGGACACGTCATCGTGCCGGTCTGCATCCACCACCACAGCGAGACCGTGGAGTTCCACCCGGAAGACAACGGTGACTCGAAGGAGGGCGATCCTCCGGACCTGGACGTCGTGGTCGGGCAGCTCCGGGACCACCTGCGCTGGAGCTGGGAGCGCTTCAGCAATGCGCGCTTCGTCGGCTGGCAGAGCTGCGACGCCGACGACGTGACACTCGAGGAGACGGTGGAGCTCTACATCCATCCGGAGGCACCCAATGTGGCGATCCTCGGCACGGGCGCGATGGATGGCCGGATCGAGGACGAAGACGGGAATCCGGTGCCCGAGGCCAAGGGTGAGGCCAACGTCAAGCCCTGGGGCCGTTCCCAGCAGTGCATCGTCCCCGACCCTGACGCCGGATTCCGCTACGAGTTCGACTGCGTGCAGCAGTACGGCATCCACGAACTCGGCCACGTGCTCGGCTTCGCTCACGAGTGGCTCCACCCGGCGACGCCGGCCGGATGCGCCTCGGTCACGCCGAGCGGCGAGCGACCGATCGCGCCGGGAGACCCGGACTACACCATCACCGAAGCGGGTTTCGACTTCGAGTCACTGATGACCTACAACCACGGCGACAACGAGGAATGCGCCGCGGTGACCGGAGTGAGGTTCGGTAGTCCGAACCTCAGTCTCGGCGACCGGGTCGGCGCCCAGTTGGTGTACCCGGTTCTGGAAGACGACCCGCAGGGAGACGACGCGGTCGGCGTGATCCCCGATCGAGCCGGCACCTGTCCGGCGACGACCGAGGTCGTCATCTACCTCGACAACGAGAACGACGGGAACGCGAACGCTCGTTCCGGACACATCGGAGCCTTCGTCAGCGACACCGACACGCGGATGGAGTTCTGCAAGGTCAGCGCCGCCGGGTTCCGCAGAGCGGCAGGAAGCGTGGCGACGGCGAGCTATGCCGTGCTGCGACTCGGCGAGCGGTGCCCGACCGGATCGATCCCGGTGGCTCGTACGCACGACGACGAGGACGACTGGAACCAGGGCTGGATGGCCGGCGAGACCGGCCCTCAGGTCCAGACGAACAACACGACGATCTGGTGGTGCTTGTTCATGGGGACGGGCACGGCATCCGGGCTGACGCGATTCCCCCGACAGACGTTCGAGTACGGCGTCCTCGGCGTCTCCGGGCCGACTTGGGCGCGTGAGGCCGGCTGGGTCACGACCGATGACGAGGCCACCGCGAACGTCAACGAGTTCTTTCCTCCGCCGTCGCCGGGGTCGGATCTCGACAAGGCGCTCGATGCGGTGATTCCCGTGCGCGGCCGAGGCACCACCCGCTACAACATCGTCGGCGTCTGGGTGAATCAGCCTCCGCTCGTCGACGTGCCGACCTCGGTCGAGGTCGACGAGGGGGACCGACGCGAGATCGTCGCGACGGCGGTCGATCCCGACGGTGACGCCGTGACCTGGGAGTGGACGTCCGATGGCGAGGTCCTGAGCTCGGGCCCGACGGTCGAGGTCGGCTACGACGACGATGGCACCCACACCCTCACGGTCACGGCGACCGACGCCAACGGCGCCTCGGTGAGCCGTGACGTCACCGTGACCGTGGAGAACGTCGCGCCGATGCTCGCCCCGCCAGCGTCCCCGGCGCCGATCGACGAGGGCGAGGTCGCGGTCCTCGAACTGGTCGCCACGGATCCCGGGGCCGACACGATCACGTACACGGTCGAGTGGAGCCCGGGTGTGGAGACGACGCACGTCGGGGCGCCGTCGGAGCCGATCGAGGCCTCCCACCGGTATCCCGACGACAACGGGTCGGCGTACGTCGTGCAGGTCCACGCAGTGGACGACGACGGCGGCGCGAGCGAGACCTGGTCGGTCCCGATCGAGGTCCGCAACGTCGCGCCGTCGGTCGAGATCGATGCCCCGCCGGTCGAGGAGGGCGAGGTCCTGGCCGTCGACGTGACGGTCACGGATCCCGGTGCGGACGGCCACACGATCCTGTTCCACTGGCCCGATGGTGAGGTCGTCTCGCGCAGCGTGCCGAAGGACGCCCACGGGCCGAGCTACACGGAACGTTTCGAGAAGCTCGTGCGAGACGACCCCGCCGGACCCGACGACACGATGCCCGTGAGCGTCACGGTCAGGGACGACGACTCCGGGACGGGCTCGGTGACGGCCGCAGTGACGGTGCGCAACGTGGCACCAGAACTGCGGGTGATGCCGGATCAGTTGGGGATGCACGAGGGCACACACTTCGGCTTGACGATGGAGGTCGACGACCAGGGTCCCGACGATCGCATCGAGGGCTTCGTCGACTGGGGCGACGGCACCAGCGAGGTGCTCGCGCCGGACCTGCGGGGCACCGTCGAGATCTGGCACGCCTACGGCGACGATGGCTTCTACACCCCGACGATCACGGTCATCGACGACGACGGCGGCGTGACGGTCGACGCGGTGGAGGTCGCGGCGCTCAACTTCCCCCCGACCGCGACGGTGACGCGGTTGCGGCAGCCGGCGGAGGTCGACATCGGGGACCTCGGGGACGCCGACGTCGTCTTCACCGACGTTCCGCTGAACATCGGTGCCGACGTCTCCGACCCTGGTTGGCTCGACGTGTTGAGCTACCGGGTCGACTGGGGCGACGGGTCGTGGCGGACCGGGTCGCCGGTCGACAACTCCATCGACACGTCGAGGGCCTACCAGTCGCCCGGCGACCGGACCATCACCTTGACGGTGACGGACGACGACGGCGGATCGTCGGTGGTCACCCGGTCGGTGCGCGTCGTCGACCCGGTCGGCGGCCTGGTCGACGCCGCCGACGACCTCGAGGCGTTGCTCGCCTCCGGCGTCCTCTCGTCGGCCGCAGCGAGCGAGGTCGAGGCGGCGATCGACGATCTCGAGGGCACGGGGACCGGGATCTTCGGCCGTGGTGCGATCGATCTCCTGTCCGCCGGGGACCACGTCGGCGGTGCGAACAAGGTGGTCGCCGCGACCGAACACCTTGTCGCCGCCGGTCCCGTCACCCACCGCACGGCGATGCAACTGGCTGTGGCGGTCCGGTCCCTCGCCGTCGACCGGCTCCAGTCGAGCAGTGCGTCGTCCGCCACGATCAGCGCCGCGAAGCAGAGCATCGGGAAGGGCACCAACCAGCTCCGGGCCCAACTCCCGCTCGGTGCCGCCAAGCGTTACCGGGACGCCGTCCGCACGCTGCAGTCGCTCTTCTGACCCGCTGATCGCTCGGTGACCGGCGTTCAGGTGCCCGTCAGCTGACCGCGACCGCTCGCGGCAGGGACGAGACTGTCCCGATGGGCGAGTGGTGGCGGCGGTGGCGGACGGGGCGACGGTCCCGGCGACGCGACCTCACCGACCCGTGGCACCGGTTCCGCACCGGGCTGTGGCTGGTCGGCACGGCGCTCGCCGTCGGCACGATCGGGTACCGGATCCTGGGGCTCGGGTACTTCGACGCGCTGTACCAGACCGCGATCACGATCACGACCGTCGGCTACGGCGAGGTCGGGGTCGAGGCCGCCGACACCGACGCCTACCGGGGGTTCACCCTCGTGGTCGTGCTCGTGGGTGCGAGCACGGCCGTCTACACCGTCAGCGTGCTGCTCGAGACCCTCGTCGAGGGCAGCCTGAACCAGGGCCTTCGGAGGCGTCGCATGGAGAAGGAGATCGAGCGGGTGCGCGACCACGTGATCGTCGTCGGTTGGGGACGGGTCGGCCGGTCGATCGCCCGCTACGCGACCCGACACGGAGCCGACGTGGTCGTCGTCGACCAGCAGGAGCTCGACACGGGCTCGCTGCCGAGCGTGATCGGCGACGCGACCGACGACGACGCGCTCGTCGCCGCCGGTGTCGACCGAGCTCGGGTCCTCGTGGCCGCGCTCGACACCGACGAGGCCAACCTCGCCCTCACCCTGACCGCGCGATCCCTGCGCCACGACCTGTTCCTCGTGGCCCGGACGGCGAAGCAGTCGAACGAGAAGAAGTTCTTCCAGGCCGGCGCCGACCGCGTCGTGAACCCGCACGACATCGGCGGGTCGCGCATGGGAGCGCTCGCCCTGCACCCCACCGTTGCCGAGTTCCTGGACGAGGTGCTCCACGACGACGGCCACGACGTACACATCGTGGAGGTCGAGATCGCGCGCGACTCGCCGGCCGTGAACCAGCGGATCGTCGACGTCTGCGGCGAGGACGGCGGCGCGGGCGTCCTCGCCGTCCGGACGACCGCGGGTACCTACGTCGCCAACCCGTCGCGGCAGACGCTCCTCGGCGCCGGCGACGTCCTCGTCGCGCTCGGGTCCCACGACCAGGTCCGGGACCTGCGCATGGCCGTCGGCCGGCGCCGCGCCCAGCTGTTCCGGGGCCGGGTCGTCGACGGCTGATCGCTGCCCTCCGAGGCTGGGTCCGGGCGGCCCGGTCGGTACGTTCTCGCCCTGTGAACCAGGCGGACACGGCGACGGCGCCGAGACGGAAGCGGACCGCGCTCGCGGTGGCGCTGGCAGTGCTGGTCGGTCTCCTCGGTCCGGGCGGCACGGCCGCGGCCGAGGACTACGAGGTCGTGCCGGACGAGTCGTTCGGCTCCGGCGGGCTCGTCGAGCTCCCGGAACACGCCACGGTCTTCGATGGCGTCGTGGACGACATGGGCCGCGTGCTCGTCGTCGGCGCCACGAACGAGGACGATTCGTACGCGTTCGTCCGGCGCCTCCTGCCCGACGGGTCGCCCGACCCCAGCTTCGGAGCGGGCGGGGTCGTCACGATGCCCGGCCTCATCAGTGAGATCGTCCTCGATCGCGAAGGACGCATCGTCGTCGGTGGCTCGGCCGGCTACACGTTCGAGCCGGAACTCCTCCTCGCACGGCTCCTCCCCGACGGTCGCCTCGACCCCGACTTCGGCGACCGCGGCTTCGTCCACGAACCCGATCTTCCCTGCGGGCCCGACGCCTCCGGTGTGCGGGCGCTGGCCGTCGACGGTGACTCGGTGCTGGCCGTGCTCGACCCGTTCCGACTCGGATGCGAGGATCGGCGCAACCGGCTCGTCCGCTACGACGGGAGAGGTCGGCGCATCACCACGTTCGCCTCCGCAGGAGCGTTCGTCGACTCGGATCGGGACTTCTCGATCGACGACGTCCTCGTCGGGCCCGGCGGTCACCTGACGCTCGCCGGCGTCACGAAGGAGCCCGACGCGATCCCCGGGCAGGGATTCGCCGGCCGGGCGTGGCGCCTCGTGCGACTCGGTCCCGGCGGTTCCCGCGTCCCCACCTGGGGTGATGGTGGTGCCGTCGTCCTGAGTCCGATGAGCGACGACACGATCTACGACATCGCGTTCGACGGCGAGCGGGTCGTCATCATCGGAACGGTCGGCGTGTCCCGGCAGCACGCGACACCGGGCGAATTCCCGCCGTCGCGGTGCGGGCTCGGTCGCATCGACGGCGACGGCCGGCTCGACGGGAGCTTCGGTGATGGCGGGTACGTCCTCACGGCGGAGGACTTCGGCTCGTGCCACGGGGTGTCCGTGACCGGCGGTCGCTACCGCACGAGCGCGCAGTCGTACGGCGTGGCCACCTTCACGCCGGACGGCGACCTGCTCGAGCGGTCGTACGGGCCCACCTCGTCGCTGCACGGCGGTGTGCCCCATGGGGCGTTCGGATCGGGCCCGCACGTGTACGTCGTCGGTGCCCCCGTCGGCGCCGATGAACCGGGCGTCGTCGTGCGTCACACGGTCGTACCCGTCACCGACTGGTACGACCCGGACGGACCGCAGGGGACCGTGTACCGGCTCTACCGGGCGTACTTCCTGCGCGAGCCGGACGCGTCGGGCTTCCGCTACTGGCTCGACGCGTACCGATCCGGGTACCCCCTTGCGGCGATCTCGGACTCGTTCGCCGCGTCCGCCGAGTTCCGCGACCGCTACGGCACCGCGGTCGACGACCGGGCGTTCATCCGGCTCGTCTACGTCAACGTGCTCGGGCGGGAACCCGAGCCCGACGGGTACGCGTACTGGCGGGAGCGCATGGAGATCGACGGCCTGCCGCGCGGTCTCCTCATGATCTACTTCTCCGACTCACCGGAGTTCCGGCAGCGGACCGCCGCCGGCATCCCGCCTCGCTGAGCGATCAACCCGCGCCGGGGCCGAAGCGCTGGTGCGCCCGGTTCCAGTACTCCTGGCTGGTGGCGAGGTAGGTGGCGAGGTCGAGATCTTGGCCGGTGCCCAACACCTCGACCCAGTAGCGCAGGCCGCTGGGGTCCGGCGCCCGGCCGAGCAGGTCGTCGTAGAGGGCGGTGACCCGCGTCGTGCGGTGCTCGGTCGACTGGTAGTGCCGGAAGGCGACCTCGTTGCGGGTCGCCCCGCGGCGGAGGTGCGACGTCCACCCGGCGATCTCGTCCGAGGTGGCCGGGCGACCGAGCAGCTGGCGGGCCAGGTCGTCGATCCAGGCGTCGTCGGTGCCGCCGACGCGGGCGTGGTACTCGTCGCTCGCGAAGAAGTCGGCCGCCACGTCGGCGGCGGACCGGCCGCCGACCAGCACGTCGATCCAGTAGCGCCGGCCCTGCGCGTCGGTGGTGTTCGGCGTCCAGTCCGGGTCGTAATCCTCGATCCAGCCATAGGGGCCGTAGTCGATGGTCAGGCCCAGCACCGACATGTTGTCGGTGTTCATCACCCCGTGCACGAAGCCCACCCGCATCCACTGCGCCA
>JBHIXO010000082.1:0-12755 GCA_041984725.1 Acidimicrobiales bacterium
TCGGGTCGGTGCTCGCCGACCTCGGTGAGCGCGGCGACCGACGGCACCCGCACCGCGCGGACCCGCCCGGGGACGCCACCCTCCCAGTCGCCGAGGAGGTGCGCGTCGACGACCGGGACGATCCGCCGGTCGTCCCACTCGGAGGACGAGGCGACGTCGACGAACTGCAACTCGGCCGGGTGACCCGGTTCGCCGGGCGTGCAGAACCGGCCCAGGGGGGTACCCGAGCGGAGCTCGACGATCGTCCTGTTGGTGTTGTTCTCGACAACGCGGCGCGGCACCGGCGACGTCCTCCTGCTCCGGGAGCGACGGTAACGAGCACCCGCTCGCGCGGCGCTGTCGGAGCAGCGGTTTCGCCGCTGGGTACCGTGCCGGAGTGGCCCCCCTCGCCCAGTTGACCGACGACCAGATCATCGCGGCGTGCGAGGTCGAGACGATCACCGACGCCGGCCTGGTCTGTCGGAACGTCTTCGAGTGGACCGAGAACGAGGGTCTGGCCCGCGCCGCCGACTTCCTCGCCACCGTCCCCCTCCGCGTCCTCCTGATCTTCGTCGTCGCGTGGATCCTGAACCGCCTGGTCCGCCGGCTCATCCTCCACTTCGTCGACGAACTGACCGACGACCACGCCGAGGAGGCCAAGCGCAGGCTGCGGCGGCTGACGCCGGAGGTCCTCCGGTCGACCGGCACCCACACCCCGCTCCGATCGGCGTCCCGGGCCCAGACGATCGGCCTGGTGCTCAAGAGCTCGGCGAGCATCGTCATCTACTCGATCGCCGTGATGCTCGCCCTGGCCGAGCTCGGCATCAACCTCGCGCCGCTGATCGCCGGCGCCGGCATCGTCGGCGTGGCGCTGGGTTTCGGCGCGCAGTCGCTCGTGAAGGACTTCCTCTCGGGGCTGTTCATGCTCGCCGAGGACCAGTACGGCGTCGGCGACGTGGTCGACCTGGGCGAGGCGAGCGGCGTGGTCGAGGTGGTCAACCTGCGCACGACCAAGCTGCGGGCGGTCGACGGCACCGTCTGGCACATCCCGAACGGCGAGATCCGCCGGGTCGGCAACATGTCCCAGCAGTGGGCCCGGGCCCTCCTCGACGTCGAGGTCGCCTACGACACCGACCTCGGCCGGGCCAGCACCGTCGTCAAGGAGGTCGCCGACGAGCTGTGGCAGGAGGACAGCTGGCGGACCCAGATCCTCGAGGAGCCCGAGATCTGGGGCGTGCAGACGCTCGGGGCCAGCGGCATCGCCATCCGGCTGGTGGTCAAGACCCAGCCGGGCGAGCAGTGGGCGGTGACGCGGGAGCTGAACCGGCGGATCAAGGACCGCTTCGACACTGAGGGCATCGAGATCCCGTTCCCGCAGCAGGTCATGTGGGTGCGTCGGGACGAGGGCTCGTCGGCGCACCGGGAGGATCCGCCGGAACCTCCGGCATGAGCAGGTCGGTCGGCAGGACCTCGCCCGCCGGCCCCGCGCCCCGGTTGGCGGCCACGTCGTCGGCCACCGTCACCTTGGCCCGCGACAGCAGGAACCCGGCGAGCAGGGTGATCGGCACCATCACGAGCACCGCGGTCGACAGGCCGTAGTTGTCGGAGAGGTACCCGATCGTCGGGAGCACGACCACGATCCCGGGGATGCCGAAGACGGACAGGATCGTGAATCCGAGCGAGCGGGCCCGCGAGGGCAGCACGAGCGAGAGCAGGGCGAAGACCGCCGGGCTGAGGATGCCGACCGTCGCGGCCACGCAGAGGTGCATGGCGATCGCCACGCCGACGTTGGGCGCGTAGGCGAGGACGGCGATGAACCCGCCGCAGGCGATGCCGGCGAAGGTGATGAAGTTGAGCAGGGCGCCGGGGTTGCGGTTGACGAGGCGGGTGGCGAAGGGCATCGCCACGAGCACGCCGACGATCTGTGCGGGCTCCGCCGCCGCGGTGACGATGCCGCGCTCGAGCTCGGACAGGCCGAACAGGTCCTCGTAGATCAGCGACAGGAGGTTGGGGAGCGCGAACAGGAGGACCGCGAGGAACGGCACCGCCAGCCAGATGCGGCGCAGCGTGGGGATGGCGGCGAGCAGCCGGATCGCCTCCCGGAACGACAGGTGCGGCTCGGTGCTGGTCGTGCCGTCCTTGCCGCCCCGTTCGGGCTCCTCGAGCCGGGTCGCGGCGAGCACGAGCAGCAACGTCGGCACCGCCATCACGATGAACGGCAGGCGCCACCCGAACGCGACGGCGAGCGCGCCGGCGACGATCGGGCCGAGGATCTGGCCGGTCGAGTTGGCCAGCCGGTGGAAGCCGAAGACCTTCACCCGGTGTTCGGGCGCGTAGTAGTCGGAGAGCAGCGAGTTGTGGGTCGGCGTCACCACCGAGCGGCCGATGCCCGACCCGATGCGCATCACGATCAGCGTCAGCACGCTGAACGCGAGGCCGGTGCCGAACGCGAACAGGGCCCAGGTCGCCGCGCCGTACGTGGCGATGCGCACGCGCGAGCGGCGGTCGGCGACGTGGGCGAGCGGGATCTCGAGCAGCAGGATCACGACCGTCGTCGCGGCGAGGACGGTGAGGATCCCCTGGTCGCCGAGCCCGAAGTGGTCGCGGATCTCGGGGAGCAGGACGGCGAAGGCGACGCGGTCGAGTTCGTCGACGGCGTTCAGCCCGAACAGCACCAGCAGGGGGAACGTCGCCTCGCCTCCGGTGATGGCGCCCGGCCGCCACTCCTCGATCAGTCGGCGGATGCGACCCACCGGAACTCCCCTCGTCGCGTCCCGGGGTGCTTCGCCGCCCGCCGTGTGGTGTCCTGTCTGGCGATGATCATCGAGCACACCACGTTCCGGCTGGCCGCAGGGTCGTCGGAGGCCGACTTCCTCGCCGCCGATCGCGCCGCCCAGGAGGCCGCCATGCTCCAGCGGGGGTTCGTACGGCGGACGACCGCACGGGGCGCCGACGGCCGGTGGCTCGTGGAGACGTTCTGGTACTCGGTGCCCGACGCCGTCGCCGCGGCGGCCGACGTGGGGCTCGCGGCCGATCGGTTCGCCGCCAGCGTGGACCCCGGCTCGGTCGAGGTCGTGCGGTGGGAGACCCTCGACTGATCTCTCCACCCGATCTGGCGTCTCCCGTCGTGACCCCTGCGCAACCGCTGACGCCAGATCGTCACTGCTGGACGAGGCCGACGGGGTTCCCCTCGGGATCGGCGATCGACGCGATCGTGGGCTGACCCTCGGGCTGGAAGGGTTCGGCCAGGACCGCGCCGCCCAGCTCGACGGCGCGGCGGAGGCTCTCGTCGAGGTCGCGGACCTGGACCCAGATCGACACCCGCGGCGTGTCGCTCGGCTGGAGGTGGCCGCCCGGTCCCGGTTCGGGCCCGCCGAAGCCGGCCTCGATCGACGGGAACGGGCCCTCGCCGATCTCCCACTGGAACATGGCGGCGTAGAAGCGGCGCTGCGCCTCGACGTCGCGCGCCTCGATCGCCCAGTGCACGACGGGGCGTGCCCAGTCGGGTCCGGAGTTCCCCACGTCGGAAGTCACGCCGCCGACGTTACGTTCACGAGCATGAGCACGCGGATCGAGACCGACTCCCTCGGCGAGGTCGCCGTCGCCGCCGACCGATACTGGGGCGCCCAGACGCAGCGGAGCATCGACAACTTCCCCATCGGACGCGACCGGTTCGTCTGGGGCCGGCCGATCATCGAGGCGTTCGGCCTCGTGAAGTGGGCGGCGGCCCGGGCCAATGCCGAACTGGGTGAGCTCGACCCCGACCTGGCGACCCGGATCCAGGAGGCGGCGGACGAGGTCATCGCCGGGACGCTCGACGACCACTTCCCGCTCGTCGTGTGGCAGACCGGCTCGGGCACCCAGTCGAACATGAACGCGAACGAGGTCGTGGCCAACCGGGCGATCGAGGCGGCCGGCGGCGAGCTCGGGTCGAAGACGCCGGTTCACCCGAACGACCACGTCAACCGGGGCCAGTCGAGCAACGACACGTTCCCGACGGCGATGCACGTCGCGGTGGTGCTCGAACTGCACCGCACCCTGTACCCGGGCGTCATCGCGCTGCGCGAGACGCTCGCGGCCAAGGCGGTCGAGTTCGCCGACGTCGTGAAGGTCGGGCGCACGCACCTCCAGGACGCCACGCCGGTCACCGTCGGCCAGGAGATCGGAGCGTGGGTCCACCAGCTCGACGCGGCGGTGGAGAGCATCCGGCGCACGGAGGACTCGCTGCTCGAGCTCGCCATCGGCGGGACGGCGGTCGGCACGGGCCTCAACGCCCACCCCCGCTTCGGGGCCCGGGTCGCCGCCGAGCTGACCGAGCGGACGGGCCACGAGTTCCGCGTCGCCGGGAACCGGTTCGCCGCCCTCGCCGCCCACGACGCGCTCGTGACGACGAGCGGCGCGATCCGGACGCTGGCCGGTGCGCTGTTGAAGATCGCCAACGACGTGCGCTGGCTCGCCTCGGGCCCCCGCAACGGGATCGGCGAGCTCCGCATCCCCGAGAACGAACCGGGTTCGAGCATCATGCCCGGCAAGGTGAACCCGACCCAGGCCGAGGCGCTGACCATGGTCTGCGTGCAGGTGTTCGGCAACGACACCGCCGTGGCGATGGCGGGCAGCCAGGGGAACTTCCAGCTCAACGTCTACAAGCCGGTGATCGCCCACAACCTGCTCGAGTCGATGGCGCTGCTGGGCGACGCCTGCCGATCGTTCGACGAGCACTGCGCCGTCGGCCTCGAGCCCGACCGCGACCGCATCGCCGAGAACCTCGGGCGGAACCTGATGCTCGTGACCGCCCTCAACCCGCACATCGGCTACGACCGCGCCGCCGAGATCGCCAAGCGGGCGCATCGCGAGGGCACGACGTTGCGTGAGGCCGCCGTGGCCTCGGGTCACCTCACGGGCGAGCAGTTCGACGAGTGGGTGGTGCCGGCGGAGATGACGCACCCCTGAGCGGGGTCAGGCCGGGTCGGCCACCGAGGGCAGGCCCATGGGGTTCGGGTACCGGATGTCGCCGGCCCGGGCGACGGTCGCCGCGGCCGGCGTGAGTCGCGCGACGAGGGCGTCGACGTCGGGCACGGCGGCGTAGGGGCGGCCGGCGAGGTCGTCGGTCGCCGTCTCGATGCGATCGCGGCGCGCCCGTCCGTCGGCCGTCAGCGCGCCGCCGGCGTCGAGCCACCCGCGGGCGCGTAGCCGATCGACCGCAGCGGCCCAGTCGTCCGCGCTCCAACCGCGGCTCTGCTGGAGGTCGGCCGGCGGCGCGCCGGTCGCGGCGGCGAACACCACGTGGCATTCGCAGCCGTCGAGGCCCTCGCCGGCCAGGAGGGCGACATGGGCGTCACCGCGATGCTCCCGGAGCGTCGTCGCCAGCGTCCAGAGACCGGCGACCGGGTCCGAGGGCGGGGCGAGCTCACGGTTCGCGGCGAACAGGGGCCGTCCGAGCGGGTCGCCGGCGGCGACGGCCGCAGCCAGCGACGACGTGACGTCGGCGGCCAGCATTTCGGCCGCACCGTCTCCGAGGATCCGGCGCAAGGCCCGGGCGGCGGCATCGGCCCGGATCCCGGCGAGCGCCTCGGGCTCGACCCGGCGCCACGCCTCGGGGATCGCCCGGCCGATGCGTCCCGGGTGGAAGTTGGCGAACGTCGCTTCGACAACGCCGGCGCCCACGGGGCCGAGCGGCGCGGCCCGGCAGGCGAAGTAGCCCATCCAGAACCCGTCGAGCCCGGCCTCGGCCGGAGCATCCCGGCACTCCGGACTGAAGTACGTGACGGCGTTGAGCGTCTCGAGCAGGTGCCAGAGGCGGCGGGCCTGGTCGGGGGAGGGCGCACCCACCCCCGCAGTATGGGTCAGATGGTGCGGCGACCGCGCAGGGCCCGGACGGCGAGCAGGAGCAGCACCGAGCCGATGATCGAGCCGACCACGCCGCCGAACTGGACGGCGCCGTCCTCGATGTCGGCGCCGAACACGGCGTAGCCGAGGAAGCCGCCGAGGAGGGAGCCGCCGATGCCGAGCGCCCACGTTCCCAGGAGGCTCATGCGGTCGGGCCCGGGCACGAGGAGGCGGGCGATGGCGCCGAACACGATGCCGAAGACGAACAGGACCAGGAGGAACCAGAGCATGGCGGGGGATACCCAGCGCTGGCGGCGCTCCAAACCGCCGCTGGCGGCGAATGTCCGGACAGATCAGGCGAAACGGGCCACGATCTCCAGGACGTCGTCGCCGTAGCTGTCGAGCTTGGACGGCCCGACGCCCTTGATGCGGCTGAGGGCGCGCAGGTCGGCCGGGCGGTCGCGAGCGATGGCCCGCAGGACGGCGTCGTTGAAGATGATGAACGCGGGCCCGCCCTGCTGCTTCGCCTTCGCGGCCCGCCACTCGCGGAGCTGCTCGAACACGACGCGGTCCTCGCCGTCGAGTTCGTCGTCGCGACGGGTCGAGGTCGAGGTGGTCAGCACGTTGGCGGCGCGCTTCGGGCGGGCGGCCGCCGCGGTGGCGCCGCGTTCGGCCGTCCCGTCGAGCTCGGCCAGGAACGGGCTGGGGCGGTCGTCGTCGGCGAGGACGGTGACGTGCTCGATGCCCCGGGTGATGGCGACGTGGAAGACGCGGCGTTCCTCCTCGACGTCGTCGGCCAGCCGGTGCGGGAAGAGGCCGGCGTCGGCGCCGAAGACGACCACGTGCGGCCACTCGCGTCCCTTCACCCGGTGGACGGTCGACAGCGTGACGGCGTCGGCGTCCTCGGACCGAGGGTGGTCGAGGGCGCGGTGCAGCCACGGCACGAAGGCCTCGGGGTCGGGTTGGAGGTCGGCCACCTGGAGCAGTGCGTCGAGGTCGTCGAGATGGGAGCTGCCCTCGGCGCCGGGGCGGCCGTCGAGCAGTTCCATCGCCCCGCCGAGGCCGATGTCGTCGCGGATGGCCCCGAGCACCTCGCGGGTGGTGGCGCCCCGAGTCGTCTCGGAGAGGCGGTCGATGTCGTCGGCGAGGGCGAGCAGCTTCTCGGCGACCCGGGCGTCGTCGATGCGCTCGGCGGCGCGAGCGACCTCGTGCCCCGACCGGCAGCGCCTCAGCCACTTGTCGATCCACGAGGGGAAGCCGCGGCTGGGCCGGCGGCGGATCTCGGCCAGGTCGTCGCCGGCGAGGTTGCCGGGGTCGTTGGCGACGCGCATCCACGCCAGCGCCGCCCGCAGCCCGACGCGCTGGAGGACGTCGCGCCGCAGGACGGAGGCGATCGGGACGCCGGCACCGTGGAGGGCGACGTGCGGAGCGAGCAGGAGCGAGTTCGTGCGGGTGAGCACGGCCACGTGGCCGGGCCCGCCGGCCGCCTCGACCGCCGCCTCGACCGCGGCGACGAGGCGTCGGGCGCCGTCGTTCGGCGGGTGGACCTCGACGCGCAGGGCGTCGTCGCCGCTCGGCTCGCGGGCGGCGGTGATCGTCTTGGCGACGCGCTCGTCGTTGTAGTCGAGGAGGTGGCGGGCGGCGTCGACCACGGCGCTCGGGCACCGGTAGTTGACCTCGAGGGCGTGCTCGTGCGCGCCCGGGAACAGGTCGGCGAAGCGTAGGAGGAACTGGGGTGACGCCCCGGCGTGGCCGTAGATGACCTGGTCGTCGTCGCCGACGCCGAAGACGTCGAACGCCGGGGCGGCGAGCAGACGGATCAGGAGCACGTGGGCCGGGGTGAGGTCCTGGAACTCGTCGACGAGCAGGTGGCGGTGGCGGGCCTGCTCGGCCCGGCGGAACTCGCCGTCGGTGAGCAGCAGGTCGACGGCGTGGACGATCTGCTCGTCGAAGTCGAGGACCCGGTCGCGCCGCAGGCCCTCGCGGTACGGCCGGACGGCGTCGGCCAGGCCGTCGGCGCCGTCGATCTCGGCCTCGACCTCCTGGGGGCTGCGCAGACCGAGGCGGATCACCGACAGCCCCTCGAGGTACGGGGCCATCGGGTCGGTGTTGAGGCGGCGTTGCAGCTTGGGGAGGAGGGGCTCGAGCCGGTTCCGGACCTCGCGCTCGTCGAGCAGGTTCGGACGGGTGCCGTAGCGGCGGCCGATGAGCTCGTAGCCGAGGGCGTTGAGGGTTTTGATCCGGGCGCCCAGCCCGTCGGTGCGGCCCGCCATCTCCTCCTGCGCCTTGCGGTTGTAGGCGACGGCGAGCAGGCCGCCGCGCTCGTGGCCCCGGTCGGCGACGAGGTGGCGGAGGCGCTCGGTGAGGACGCGGGTCTTGCCCGACCCGGCCGGCGCGATGATGCGCGCCGGCCCGCCGCGATGGGCGACGGCGGCGAGCTGGTCGGGGGCGAGTTCGGCGTCGGGCTCGCGCCACGCCGGCACGGTGGCCAGACGACCGGCCTCGACGGCGTCCCACCGGATCAGCTGGGCGGCCCCGAGGGTGGCCGGGTCGACGTCGTCGGGCGGCCCGCCGTCGACCCAGGCGGGCGTGCCGTCGGGGAGTAGGAGGTCGCCCGTGCCGTCGTCGGGGTCGGGGGTGGCGCCCTCGGCCAGCCGGGCGGCCTTGCGGCCCCACCACCAGACGGGCTCGCCGGTCCGGGCGTCGAGGTTGTTGTTCCAGACGAGGAAGTGGAGGCGGTCGAACCACAGCTCGAACGACGGCGTCAGGTCCCAGACGTCGGTCGTCAGCGTCTCCGGGATCCGGAACCGGGTCGGGTCGACGGCGAGGCGGACGGCGACGGGCGTGCGCGAGCGCCACGCGTCGTGGAGGTGCCCCACGGTGGCCGTCGGATCGCCGAGCACCGCCTCGTCGACGACGACCTCGTCGAGCCCGGCCCACGGCTCGGGCACCGGGTCGTCGCCGGCGACCACCACGCCACGTCCGAACACGGCGGGGATCGACGGCGCGGGGGACACGGGAGCGACACTACGGGCCGGGTCGGACATCGAGACCCGCGACCGGATCAGTCGGCGCGGGACGGCCCGACGCCGGCGACGACCGCGGCGGCCGCGGCCGCGTCGTCGACGGTGACGAGGAAGCGGCGGCCGCCGGTGAGGTGGAGGACGAGGGCGTCACCCCCGCGCACGATCCACGCCGCCCGGCGGGCGACGCGCAGGCTGCCGCGGTAGCCCCAACCACCCCAGGCCATGGGGCGGACGTCCTCGCTGGTCACCCGCTCGATCTCGGCGAGGGGCAGGTGCACGGACGGCACCGGGAAGGTCCCGCGGACGTGGACGCCCGCGCTGTCGACCCGCACCCGCACCGTCGCGAACGTGGCGAGCACGACCCCGACCACCAGGAGGGTCACCCCGACCGCCGGCGACGGGACCACGACCAGGGCGACGCTGCCGAGGACCGCGGCCGCCGCGGCGCCGCCGAGGACGCCGGTGCTCGACGCCGACCCCGTCCACGTCGCCCGCGCCCCCGGCGTGACGGCGACCCCGGCGTCGCTCGCTGGGGCGGGCGCGGGGACGTGCCGGGTGATCGTGACGGCGACACCGAGGGCGGCGGCCGCGGCGACTCCGAGCACGGCGACGACCCACCCGAGGCCGAGGGTCGCGTCCCGCCAGTCGTCGAGGTCGTGGTTGGCGACCACGATCGTCGCCCCGACGCCGCCGAGCACGGCGCCCACGAACGTGACCACGCCGGCCTCGGCCGGCGTCTGCCCGTGTGGTGCGCGGACCGACCGGCGGAGCAGGGCGGCGCAGGCCGCGGCCCCGAGGACGTGGATCGCGGCGAGCGCGCCCCGCGGGAGGTGGCCGTCGGCCGTGCCGTCGAGGGCGAAGTGGGAGGCGACCGGGTCGGGGAGCGACGACCACGCCAGTACCCACGGGACGGCCGCCAGGACGACGAGCGCCACCGGCACGACCATCCGGACGACCACGGGCACGGACCCCGGCGGATCGACTCGGTTCCGGCCCTCGCTCGTCTCGTCGGCCACGGGTCGTGGACTACCGGACCGCGGTGCGACCGTCAACGACGCCCGGGATTGCCCCGATTACCTACCGCCGGTAGGTTCTGCACCATGCAGGGGGAGACGACCGCCGATCCGACCGTCGACTTCGCGCCCGGCCGGTGGACCGGCCGGTGGATCTGGGCCGGTGACGGCGACGGGTCCGGCCGGCACCGCCGCCACACCGTCGCCCTCCGCCGCGACGTCGACCTCGCGACGGTGCCCGGCACCGCGCCGGCGCGCCTCTACACCAACTCCCGCCACGTCCTGTACGTGAACGGGGTCGAGGTGGCGCACGGTCCCGTCCGCAGCAACCCGCGCGACGGGCGCTACGACCTGGTCGACCTCGCTCCGCACCTGCGTCCGGGTACGAACCACCTCGCCGTCCTCGCCACCAGTTACCGCGACGCCACCCCCTGGTTCCTGCCGCCGCCGGTGTTCAGCAACGACCTCGTCGAGGGCGCGTTCGTGTTCGAGTGCCTGCTGCCCGACGACGACGGCGGCAGCACCGTCGTCGCCAGCGACGAGACCTGGCGGGCGGTCACGCTCGAGGGCTGGACGTCGACCCCGGCGATCGGGGTCTCGGGGCGGGGCATCGAGCGCGTCGTGGCGTCGTCGCTGCCCGCCGACTGGGCGACCGCCGACCCCGGCGAGTCGGGGCTGGACTGGCCGCCGGTCGTCGTCCGCCGGGCGATGACGACGGGGGAGCCGGGCAACCCGGCGCCGCCGACCTTCCCCTACGGCCCGTTCGGTCCCCGCCCGATCTCGATGGCGCCGGCCTCCGACGTCGCCCTCACGGCCCGGGACGTCACCCCGGTCGGGGCCGGCGGCACCTGGCGGGCCGAGCGCATCGAGATCGGCACGCTCGTGCTCGACGCCGAGGGCCCGGAGGGTGCGGTCGTGCGCGTGACCGCGTCCGAGTTCGTCGACGACACCGGCACGGTCCGACCCGACCCCGAGCACGACGCCGTGGCCGAGTTCGTCCTCGACGGCACGCGCCGGACCCTCGAGACGGTCGACCGCTACGGGTTCCAGGGCCTCACCGTCGTCGCCGACGACGGCGTGACCGTCCACGCGATCACGGTGCGGGACCGCTCCTATCCCGTCACGGGCGACGCGTCGTTCCGCTGCTCCGACCCGCTGCTCGACGACGTGTGGGCCGCCGGTCGACGGTCGGTGACCATCAACTCGCCCGACGCCTACACCGACTGCCCCACCCGCGAGCAGCGGGCGTGGACGGGCGACAGCGTCGTCCACCAGATGGTCGACCTGACCACCAACGCCGACTGGGGCCTGGCCCGCTGGCACCCGCAACTCGCCGCCGTACCCCGCCCCGACGGCATGCTGCCGATGGCCGTCGCCGGCGACGCCGAGCAGGCCGACTTCACCGTCATCCCCGACTGGGCCCTCCACTGGGTCCGCTCGGTCCACAACCTGATGCGCTACACGGGCGATCGCGAGCTCGTCGCCGCCCTCCTGCCCGTCGCCGAGGGCGTCGTGCGCTGGTTCGACCGGTTCGACGACGGGACGGGCACGCCGGTCGACGTGTTCGCGTGGGTGATCATCGACTGGTCGTCGGTGTACACCGAGGGGGCCTGCGCCGCGCTGTGCGGGCTCCTCGGCCGGGCGCTGCTCGACGTCGCCGACATGGCCTCGTGGCTCGGCGATGCCGGCCGGGTCGCGTGGGCCACCGAGCGCCACGCCCGCCTCGCCGCCGGGTTCGAGCGGTTCTGGGACCCCGACCGCGAGCTCTACGTCGACTCCGTCGTCGCCGACGTCCGGCGGCCGATGGCCTCGCAGCACGCCCAGGCCGCCGCCCTCGTCGGCCGGCTCGCCCCGCCCCACCGCCACGATCGGCTGGTCGAGGTGCTCACCGACACCGACGCCCGGGTGTGGGCGGCCTTCCGTTCGCCCGACGACGAGTGCCCGCCCAACGCCGGACTGCCGATCTCGGGCGACCACCTCCGCGCCGGCCAGCCCGAGCCGTGGTGGGACGTCGACCGGCGGGTGGTCTGGGCGCAGCCGTTCTTCCGGTACGTCGTGCACGACGCGCTCGTCGAGGCCGGCCGGGCCGACCTGCTGGTCGACCAGTGCCGCGACTGGGCCTGGGCGCTCGAACGCTGCCCGACCTCGCTCACCGAGACCTGGTACGGCGGCACGATCAGCCACGGGTGGGGCGCCACCCCGACCCGCGACCTGATGACCCGCGTCCTCGGCGTCGAGCCCGCCGAGCCCGGGTTCGACGTCGCCCGCATCCGCCCGCACCTCGGCGACCTCGACTGGGCCGAGGGCCGGGTCCCCACCCCGCACGGCCCGATCGCCGTCCGGGTCGAACCCGGCCGCATCGTGGTCGACTCGCCCGTGCCGATCGAGGTCGCCGGCACCCGCCACGAGGCCGGTCAGCACGACCTGGCGGTCGCCCCGTGAGGCGGATCGGCCTCGTCGCCCTCGTCCTGTCCGTGGGTCTCGTGCTCGCGGGCGCCGCGCCGACGGCGGCCCAACTCCTCCCCGGCACCGAGGTCGCCACGCCCGTCCACGACACCTACGCCGCGACGGGGCCCTGGACCGTCGAGGTCGACGCCGTCACCTACGCCAGCGGCCAGACCGGCGTCGTCTACCGGCCGGTCCCCACGGAAGGGTCGGCGACCGACGGGCCGTTCCCGGTGATCGTCTGGGGCAACGGGTCGGGCGCCACGCCTGAGGGCGAGTACCCGGGACTGCTGCGCGCGTTCGCGTCGTGGGGCTACGTCGTCACCGCCACCGACCACGAGGAGGTCGGCACCGGCGAACCGGCGCGCCTCGCCGCGGCGCGCTTGGCCGAACGGGGCCTGCTCGCCGATCTCGCCGCCTTGGCGGAGACCGGCCGGCTGCGGCTGCACGTCACCGCCGGCCACGG
>JBHIXO010000083.1:0-12669 GCA_041984725.1 Acidimicrobiales bacterium
GAGACGTGCCAGCCGAGCCGGCGCAACGCGGCACCGATCGACCCGCCGATCAGGCCGACGCCGACGACACAGGCGCGGGAGGGGCTCGACATCGGGCGAGAGCCTAGGGGTGTTCGTCCCGCGGGACGACGGCGAGTTCGAGGGCGACGACCTCGTCACGGGCCAGCTCCCGCCACTCCCCCGGCGGCAGGCGAGGGTCGGAGATCGGCCCGATGCGGGTCCGGACCAGGCGCAGGACGGGGTGGCCCACGGCCTCGCACATGCGTCGCACCTGGCGGTTGCGCCCCTCGTGGATGGTCAGCTTGACCACCCCGGGCTCGGGCATCGACGCCGACGCCGGCGCCGTCATGCCGTCGTCGAGCTCGACCCCCTCGCGCAGCGAGCGCAGTGCACCGCGTGACGGCACGCCGCGCACGTGGGCGAGGTACTCCTTCTCGACGCCGTAGCTCGGGTGGGTGATGCGGTGGGTGACGTCGCCGTCGTTGGTGAGCAGCAGCAGGCCCTCGGTGTCGGTGTCGAGGCGGCCGACCGGGAACACCCGGGGCTCCGACGGCACGAGCTGCACGACGGTGGGCCGGCCCTGGGGATCGTCGGCGGTGGTCACGACACCCGCCGGCTTGTTCAGCAGGTACCAGACGGTGTCGGGTCGGACGGTGACGAGCGCGCCGTCGACCTCGATGCGGTCGACGTCGGGGTCGGCACGCCGGCCGAGCTCGGCGACCTCGCCGTTCACCCGGACGCGGCCGTCCTCGATCATCTCCTCCACCACCCGCCGGCTGGCCAGCCCGGCGCGGGCGAGCAGCTTCTGCAGGCGGATGGGTCCGGCGTCGTCGTCCACGGGGACGGCCTCAGGCGTCGGGGCCGGCGTCGGGGTCGGTGTCCGGGTCGGCCGCGTCGACGTCACCGACCTCGGCGTCGGCGTCCAGGTCATCGGCTTCGTCGGCGAGCACGTCGTCGGCGAGCGCGTCGGGCGCCTCGGGGCGCAGACCCTGTTCGAGGGCCTCGTAGACCTCGGCCGACGGCACGAACTCGCCGAGGGCCGGGAGGTCGTCGAGCGTGTCGAGGCCGAGCTTCTCGAGGAACAGCGGCGTCGTGCCGTACAGGACGGCCTGCCCGGGCCCGTGGTCGCGACCGATCTCGTCGACGTAGCCGCGCTGGCCGAGCGTGCGCATGACCCCGTCGACGTTGACGCCGCGGATGGCGGCGATCTGGGCGCGGGAGATGGGTTGCTTGTAGGCCACGATGGCCAGCGTCTCGAGGGCGGCCGACGACAACCGGGCCGATTGACCCTCGAGCACGAAGCGTTCGACGTAGGGCGCGAGATCGGGGTGCGTCTGGTAGCGCCAGCCGCCGGCGACCCGCACGAGCTGGAACCCGCGGTCGGTGGCGTCGTACTCGGCGGCGAGCTCGACGCACAGCGCCTCGACCCGGTCGACCGACACCTCGAGCAGTTGGGCGAGCAGCTCGACGGTCATCGGCTCCTCGGTGACGAGCAGCAGTGCCTCGGTGGCCCGTCGCAGCTCGCGGGCCGCGGGACCCTCGGCGCCCGCCGGGGGCGGATCGGACGGAGCGTCGCTCATCCGTCGTAGGCGTCGACGAGATCGAGCGCGGCACCGGCGTCGACGTCGTCGTCGCCCCCGGTCCACACCACGAGCAACCCGCCGATCGTGTCGGGCGTCTCGAGATCGATGAAGCCCTGCTTGTAGAGCTCGAGCACGGCGAGGAAGCGCACGACGACCTCGAGGCGCTCGACCAGGCTCGACGTGAGGTCGGCGAAGCTGATGCGACCGACGCGGGGCAGCTCGTCGAGCAGCTCGGCGACCGCGTCGGTGACGGTGACCCGGACCTGGTGGATGTGGCCGATGTCGACCCGGGGCACCGGCTTGGGGGCGACCGCCCGCAGGAACGCAGCCCGCAGGTCGTCGCCGGTGGTGCCGGCGAGCAGGTCGGGCAGGAGTCCGAGGAAGCGCTCCTCGACGCCGACCCGGCGGGCGACCGAGCGGTCGCTGTCGCGGGCGATCGCGGCCATGGCCCGGGCGGCGTCCTTGAACGTCTTGCACTCGACCAGGCGGGAGAGCAGCAGGTCGCGCTCCTCCCAGAGGGCGAGTTCCTCGTCGAGGTCGACGTCGTCGTCGCCGGGCAGGAGTCGCTTCGACTTCAGCTCGACGAGCGTGGCGGCGATCAGGAGGAACTCCGTCGCCACCTCGAGGTCCATCGACTCGATGCGGGCCAGCTCGGCCAGGTAGGCGTCGACGATCGACGTGAGGCTGACCTCGTACAGGTCGACCTGTTCCTGCAGGATCAGGTGCAGGAGGAGGTCGAACGGCCCCTGGAACACCGGGGTCTCGACGTCGATGGCCACCGCGCGATGCTACGGCTTCCGCCGGTGCGAATGGTGCATGGTGCGGGCGGTGGGCGACGGTACGGTCTCGGCCCATGGTCCGCGCCTTCTCCGGCATCCAACCCACCGGCGACGTCCATCTGGGCAACTATCTCGGGGCGATCCGGCGGTGGGTGCAGGACCAGCACACGACCGACGCCATCTTCTGCGTGGTCGACCTGCACGCCCTGACCGTGCCCCAGGATCCGGTCGAACTCCGGGACCGGACCCGGTCGCTCGCTGCGCTGCTCGTCGCGTGCGGGCTCGACCCCGCTGCGTGCACCCTCTTCGTCCAGAGCCACGTCCCCGAGCACACCGGTCTGGCCTGGCTGCTCGAGTGCACGGTGAGCTTCGGCGAGCTCTCGCGGATGACGCAGTTCAAGGACAAGAGCGCCCGGGCGGGCGACACGAGCGGCGGATTCATCTCCGCCGGCCTGTTCACGTACCCGGCGCTGCAGGCGGCCGACATCCTGCTCTACGACACCGACGTCGTCCCCGTGGGCGACGACCAGCGCCAGCACATCGAACTGGCCCGCGACGTCGCCGAGCGGTTCAACGGCCGCCACGGCGACACCCTCGTCGTGCCCGAGCACGTGATCCCGCCCGTCGGCGCCCGGATCATGGACCTCCAGCAGCCCGACAACAAGATGTCGAAGTCGCTCGACTCGCCCCAGGGCACGATCCTCGTGCTCGACGACCCGAAGGTCATCGAGAAGAAGCTGAAGCGGGCGGTCACCGACACCGACAACGAGGTGCGATTCGACCCCGAGACCAAGCCCGGGGTGTCGAACCTCCTGTCGATCCTCGGCGCGGCCACGGGCCGGGACCCGAAGGCGCTCGCCGACGACTACGAGATGTACGGACCCCTCAAGACCGACTGTGCCGAGGCGGTCGTCGAGATGCTGCGGCCGGTCCAGGAGCGCCACGCCGAGCTCGTCGCCGACCCGGCGGCGACGATGGCGATCCTCGCCGCCGGCGCGGCGAAGGCGTCGACCGTGGCGTCGGCCACGCTGACCCGCTGTCGCGAGGCCGTCGGCCTGTTGCCCGCCGGGTGAGGCGGGCGCTGACGCCCGTCCGCCGGTTCGGGCTGGCCGGCGTCCTGCTGGCGGCCTGCGCCTGGTTGCTGGTCGACGGCGCCGGGCCGGTGCGGGGCGAGGTCGCGGCGACGGAGGCGGCCAACGGGCTGCCCGACGTGGTGGTCGACGGCCTCGAGCTGGCGATGCAGCTCGGTGCCCGGCCGTCGATCGTGGTCGTCGCGATCGTGGTGGCGGTGCTCGCGGACCGCGGTCGCTGGCGCGCCGCGCTGCTCGTCGTGTTGTCGGGCGCGCTGGCGTGGGGCGCCGCGACGCTCCTGAAAGACACCGTCGAGCGCCCGCGGCCGGCCGGCATCGGTGCCGACGTCATGGTGCGCGACGAGGCCGACGGGTTCGCCTGGCCGTCGAGCCACGTGGCGACCGCGACGGGCTCGGTGGCCGGGGCCGCGCTCGCGCTGGGACGCCGGCCCGAGGGTGCGGTCGCGGCCGGCGCGGTCGTCGGCGTCGCCCGGATGGCGGTCGGCGTCCACCTCCCGCTCGACGTGCTCGGTGGCCTCGGCG
This sequence comes from Acidimicrobiales bacterium, assembly GCA_041984725.1. Classification (GTDB taxonomy): domain Bacteria; phylum Actinomycetota; class Acidimicrobiia; order Acidimicrobiales; family Salinilacustritrichaceae; genus Salinilacustrithrix. The sequence goes on from JBHIXO010000083.1 coordinate 3,976, forward strand.
TGGGCGCGGCCTCGGCCGTGGTCGTCCACGAGCTCGCGGCCCGCCGCTGACCCGACCGGACTCGCCCACCGACCCGGCAACGAATTCGTTCCGGGCCCTGGATCCGAGTCCTCGCGCTCCGATCATGGGCCCAGAACGAGGGGAGAGATCTTTTCGGGCCCTGGATCCGAGCGCGGGCTCTCCGATCATGGGCCCAGAACCGGGCCTGGGGTTCAGTCGTCGGGGCCGGGGCGGTGGCGGTTCTGGAACCGGACGTAGGCGACGCCGCCCATGGCGATGCCGAGGACGAACCAGCCGATGGCGAGGCCGCCGGAGGTGCCCGCCGCCGCGATCAGGCAGCCGACGGCGAGGAGCGCGGCGAGCGCCCAGCCGGGTTCGGTCACCGCAGCGCCCGGGTCAGCTCGGGCATCGGGTCGACGAAGCCGGCCCCGTCCGCAGCGGCCCAGTCAGAATCGGCCCGGTCAGCGCCGGCCACGGGAGCCTGCTGCGTGACGCGCTCGGCCTCGGCGACGGCGCGCCGGCCCTGGCGGGCCACCCACCAGTAGCGGGCGAAGATCAGGCTCACGCCGGCACTCTCGGCCCAGATGTTGCATCCACCACACATCTCGAACGCTCCTCACACGGGGTGACGGGTCAAGGACTACCACGGTTCGTAGGGCACCACCCAGAAGGGCGAGCCCCAGGTCAGGTCGAACGGCCAGCCCTCGATGGCGTGCACGATGATCGTCCACGACACGAATCGGGTGAAGCCGTAGAAGAAGAAGCCGCGGTAGAACGCGAGCAGGGCCCGGTCGGGCAGCGCGAACTTCGTCTGGATCCAGTCCCAGGCGCCGTCGACGGGGCGGACCACCGTCTCGAACCAGTCGCGCGACAGCGTGCGCCACGCGAACACGAGGAGCAGGACGAGGGCGAGGCCGTCCATCGCGAAGCCGAGTGACGAGTAGTAGGCGATGGCATCACCGAACTTGCCCTCGCCCGCCCCGTACTTCCACGCCCCGACGCTGAAGTTCTCCCACCAGAACGGCCACAGCAGCATGGCGCCGGCGGTGTCGAAGGTGTCGGTGAGGGCGTGGGCGCACCAGCCGACGAAGACGCCCATGGTCCAGGGTTTGTGCCCGCGGCTGACGACCCACGTGAAGGCGGCGGCGACCACGGCGAAGCCGAGCGACGTCGTGAACCCCAGGCCCGGCCAGCCCCGGTGGAACTGCGCCGGGTTGTCGGCGACGTAGTAGGTCCACGCCTTGGTCAGGAAGTCGGGTCCGAGTGCGCCGACGAGGAGACCGAGGTAGCTCGTGCGGACCCCGAACTTCTTGAGGAGGGCGAAGTTCTCGAACTCGTGCGCGGCCCAACTCACGTCCCGCCCCGCCCCCGCCGGGCGCGCCACCGCTCGACCCCGATCGGCACGTACCAGGCCCACACCGTGATGAAGAGCGGACCGATGATCCAGTTCAGGACGACGTCGTGGGTGAGGAGCGCGAGGACGATGAACACGACCGTCCCGGTGCCGTAGAGCACGAGTTCGTCGCGCGGGAACAGCTCGCGGAAGGACCCGTGCTTGGCCCGTTCGAGCGAGGGTTCGGGGTCGGCCGCTGCCACGGCCGACGACGCTACGTCCCGGCGCGGTCCAGGTGGCGGAGTTGGGCGGCGAGCACCTCGGTGCGCAGCATCGGCGCGGCCGCGGCCCTGGCCCGCTCGATCGCGGCGTCGTAGATGGCGCCGATCTCCATCGCCCGACCGGCGGCGAGGTCGAGCTTCATCGACGGGTCGTAGGGGCGCATGGCGTCGGTGGTGGCGAGCATCTCGTCCCGGAACCCGGGGTCGATCCCGTGGCCGAGGGCGTTCGCCGCGGCGATCACCTCGTCCATGAGGTCGGCGACCAGGGCGCGGGTCGGCGGCTGCCCGAGCAGGTCGTCGGTGCGGGCGTCGAGCACCGCGCAGAGCCCGTTGAACGGGATGTTCCACACCAGCTTGCGCCAGCGGGCGACGGCGAGATCGGGGTGGGCCGCGGCCTCGACGCCGCTGGCCCGGAGGTCGTCGGCGATCGCGCCGGCGACCGCGGTGCCGCCGTCCAGGTCGGCGAGGGTGACGGCGCCGTAGTCGAGGTGGTCGGCCACGCCCGGTGCCGTGCGGTGGCAGCACACGAAGCACAGACCGCCGACGACCGAGCCCGCGGCGGGCACGCCGGCCCGCACCAGTTCCTCGGCGCCGAGCCCGTTCTGGAAGACGGCGACGGTGGCGCCGTCCGGACAGACGCCGGCGACGAGGTCGACGAGCCGGTCGTTGGCCGTCGTCTTGGTCGCGACCAGCACGACGTCGGACGGCGGCACGGCGTCCGGGTCGGTCGTGACGACCACGTCGTCGGGCGCGAGGTGCAGCTCGGTCCCCTCCGTCCGCACGGTGATGCCGTCGCGTGCGATCTCGTCGTGGCCGGACCGGACGAGCCAGCGGACCGGATGCCCGGCGACCGCGAGGCGGGTGCCGTAGAGCAGGCCGACCGCGCCGGCGCCGATCACGGTGTAGGACCGCACGGCCGGGACCCTACCGACCCGCCCGGGCGCGGGCCGAGGGTCCGGGCGAGGGCGGCGTGGTCAGTCGTCGTCGCAGGCCTTGAGGACCCGGCCGACCTCGGCGGGCACGGTCCAGCGCTCCGGGGGCAGGTGGTGCTCGCGGGCCCAGGCCTCGGTGAGCGGATCGGCGCCGGCCATCCCGAGGAGGTCCCCGCCGACCTGGTCGTGGCGCAGGTACAGCCCGATGCGGCGGCGCAGGCCCCGGCCGCGCTGCAGCTCCTTCGCCGTCTCGGGACCGGCGTCGCGCCCGACGACGGTGGCGAACACACGGCCGAACGTGCCGAGGCCGGCCTCGATCTTGCCGACGTCGTGGAGCAGCGCCGCGGCGAGGACGGGTCGGGTGGCGTCGTCGCCGAGCTCGGCGGCCACGGCCCTCGCGACGCCGGCCGCGTGCTTGCGGTCCGGGCGCGACATGCGCCCCCACAGTTCGAGCTCCCGTTCGGAGAGGACCCCGGCGACCCACTCGACGTCGTCGCGGGCCAGCGGCACCGGCGAGAGGGAACCGAGGAAACGGGTCGCGAGGTGGACGAGCGAGCTCATCGGGTCGACGGGCCGCGTCTCGCGGCCACGCTCACGCGTGGTCGATGCAGAGGCTGGTGGCCGGCATGACCTCGAGGCGGGCGGCGCCGATGGCGTTGCCGCACACCTCGCACGTGCCGTACGTGCCGTCGTCCATGCGGGCGAGGGCCTTCTCGATGTCGTCGAGGTCCTTGCGCAGCTGGTCGAAGAGGACGCGGTTCTCGCCCCGTTCGGCCGCGACCTGGGCGGAGTCGGCGAAGTTGCCGTCGTAGGACAGGTCGTCCTCCTTGGCATCCAGCTCGTGGACCTTGGCCTCGAGCAGGTCGCGCTCCTGTTCGAGCGAGGCGCGGATCTCGCCGGTGTCGGGACCGGACTCGTCGCTGCTCGTGTCGCTCGTGGTCGCGTCGGACATGGACGCAGCGTAGACGCTGGGTGTCGGGTTCAGACGGAGGTTGCCCGCCCTCAGCGGGTGGTCGCCCGGGGGTGCGCGGCCCGCCAGGTCGCGACGAGGCGTTCGGTCGCGACCTTGGTGTAGGTCTGGGTCGTCGTGATCGACGCGTGACCGAGCAGCTCCTGGACGGCCCGGATGTCGGCGCCGTGGTCGAGCAGGTGCGTGGCGCAGCTGTGTCGCAGCACGTGGGGCGTGAGGCGGTCGCCGAGACCGGCCGCGTCGCCGTGTCGGCGGACCACGAGCCACGCGCCCTGGCGGCTGAGCCGCGTGCCGCGCCGGCCGAGGAACACGGCGTCCTCGTCGTCGCGGCGCCGCCACCGCTCCGGGATGCACGCGCCCCGGCCCTCGAGTGTGAGCCAGTCGGCGAGGGCATCGGCGGCCGAGCCGAGCAGCGGGACGATGCGCTCCTTGTCGCCCTTGCCGATGACCCGCATGGCGCCGTCGTGGGGGTCGACGTCCCCGAGGGAGAGGCCGACGAGCTCGGAGATGCGGATGCCGGTCCCGTACAGCACCTCGAGGATGGCGCGGTCACGTCGGGCCGTCGCGTCGGTTCCCGTCACGGCCGCGAGGAGACGTTCCACCTCGTCCTCGCGCAGTGCCTTCGGGAGTCCGGCCGGGGCGGGCGGCGGGGTGACGTGGCGGCCGGGATCGTCACCGACCCTGCCCTCCTCGTGCAGGTAGCGGTGCAGGTTCCGGGCGGCGACCACGCGACGCTTGGCCGTGGATCCGGCGGCGCCGGCAGCCCGCAGGTCGCCGATCCAGTCGAGCAGGTGCTCCTCCCGCACGTCGGCCAGGCCGATGCCGAGCTCGTCGAGGCGGGCGGTCCAGGCCCGGAGGTCACGTCGGTAGGCGTCGATCGTGGTGGTCGCCCGTCCCCGTTCGAGCAGGAGCCAGGTCAGGTACTCCTCGACCTCGATGGGCAGCACGTCGCCGTAACGGTCGTCCCTGGGCTGGTCGTCACCGGGCTGGTCGTCACGGGCGGGCACGGCGATCGCCGGTCACCCGGCGGCGTCCCGCAGCATGGCGACCGCGACCACCGTCTTGCCGTCCGTGACCTCGCCGCGCTCGATCATGGCCGCCAGGTCGTCGAGCGAGTGCCGCTCGATCGCCATGGACTGCTCCTCGATGCCGTCGGCGGCCCGCTCGACGTCGTCGAGGTCCTCGCCCACGTAGACCACCACCAGCTCGTCGGAGAACCCGACGGCGTTGTGGAAGGAGACGAGGTGGCGGAGGGACCCGGCCCGCAGGCCCACCTCCTCCGCGAGCTCGCGTGCCGCCGTCTGCTCGGGCGGTTCGCCGTCGACGTCGCGGATGCCTGCGGGGATCTCGAGCACCTCGGCGTCGAGGGGGGCGCGGTACTGGCGGACGAGGGTCACCGTGCCGTCGGCGTGCAACGGCACGACGGCGACCGCACCGGGGTGCCGGACGAGGTCGCGGGTGAACGAGCGGCCGTCGGGTCCCTCGAAGGTGCCGACGGCGACACGGATGGCGTAGCCCTCGTAGATGGTCTCCTCGTCGATCCGCCGGAAGCTCGGGGCCACGTCAGTCGTGGCCGGCGCGGGCGCCGGTCTCGCTGGCGACCGGCTCGCCGGGGTCGAACTCGAACAGGTGCGGCTTGCGCCCCTCGGCCCGGGCCAGCGCGGCGTCGACGAACGCGACGAACAGCGGGGCGGGCCGGGTCGGTCGGCTCTTCAGCTCGGGGTGGGCCTGGGTCCCCACCCAGAAGGGGTGGTCGCGCAACTCGACGAACTCGACGAGGCGACCGTCGGGCGACTCGCCGCACAGCCAGAGGTCGCTCTGCTCGAAGCGCGACCGGTAGCGGGGGTTGAACTCGTAGCGGTGCCGGTGGCGTTCCGACACGACGGTGCTCCCGTAGGCCGCAGCGACCCGCGACCCCGGGGCGAGCTGGGCGACGTAGGCGCCGAGCCGCATGGTGCCGCCGAGGTCGACCACGTCGTGCTGGCTGGGCATGATCGCGATGACCGGCTCGCTGGCCGAGGGCTCCATCTCGCTGGAGTTGGCGCCGGGGAGCCCGAGGACGTTGCGGGCGTAGTCCACGACCATCATCTGCAGGCCGAGGCACAGGCCGAGGCAGGGGATGTCGTGCTCGCGGGTGTAGGCGGCGGCCGCGATCTTGCCCTCGGTGCCGCGCTCGCCGAAGCCGCCGGGGATGATCACGCCGTCGAGGTCACGGAGCCGGCCGTCGGCCATGAGCCCCTCGACCTCCTCGGCCTGGATCCACTCGAAGTCGATCTTCGCGCCGAGCTCGAACCCACCGTGCTTGGTCGCCTCGACGACCGACAGGTAGGCGTCCTGGAGGGCGACGTACTTGCCGATGATCCCGATGCGGACCGGCTTGTCGGCCGCTTCGACCTTGGCGACGAGCGCCTCCCACTCCGCCAGGTCGGGGGCGCGCTCGTCGAGCTGGAGGACGTCGCAGACGACCCGGTCGAGACCCTCCTCGTGGAGCACGAGCGGGATCTCGTAGATGTTCTTGGCGTCGGCCGCGTTGACCACGCCGTCGGCGTGGACGTCGCAGAGCCGGCTGATCTTGGCCTTCAGGTCCTCGGGGATCGGGTCCTCGGAGCGCACCACGATGGCGTCGGGCTGAATGCCCCGGCTGCGCAGCTCGGTGACGGAGTGCTGCGTGGGCTTGGTCTTCTGCTCGCCGCTCGGGCCGATGAAGGGGACGAGGGTCACGTGGACGTAGCAGACGTTGCCCCGGCCGATGTCGAGGCGGAACTGCCGGATCGCCTCGAGGAACGGGAGGATCTCGATGTCGCCGACGGTGCCGCCGACCTCGGTGATCACGACGTCGACGTCGTCGCCGGACAGCATCGAGATGCGGCGCTTGATCTCGTCGGTGATGTGCGGGATGACCTGGACGGTCTTGCCCAGGTAGTCGCCGCGACGCTCGGCGGCGAGCACGGCCGAGTAGATCGAGCCGGTCGTGGCGTTCGAGTCCTTGGTCAGCGACTCGTCGAGGAACCGTTCGTAGTGGCCCAGGTCGAGGTCGGTCTCACCACCGTCGTCGGTGACGAACACCTCGCCGTGTTCGAACGGGTTCATCGTCCCGGGATCGACGTTGATGTACGGGTCGAGCTTCTGGATGGTGACCTTGAGGCCCCGGGCCTTGAGCAACCGGCCGAGCGAGGACGCCGTCAGGCCCTTGCCGAGGCTGCTGGTCACGCCACCCGTCACGAAGATGTGTTTCGTCACGGAGCGCGAGCTTGGCACACGGCGACCCCTGACACGCGGATCGGGTCGCGGGAACGGGTCGAGGCGTGCGTTGGATCGTCAGGCGCGACGGGCCGCGGCGGCCCGTTCGAGCAGCTCCACCGCGTGGTCGCGACCGACGTCACTCCCGGGCTGACCCGACAGCATCCGGGCCAGCTCGGTGACCCGGTCGTCGGCGTCGAGGGGCGTGACGCTGGCGGTCGTGGACGTGTCGTCGGCGACCTTGGCGACCCGCAGCTGGTGGTCGGCGAACGCCGCGACCTGGGGCAGGTGGGTGACGACCAGGATCTGGTGGCGGGTGGCGAGCGCGGCGAGCGACGACGCCACCGCCCAGGCCGCCTCGCCGCCGATGCCGGCGTCGACCTCGTCGAACACGAGGGACGGCGGCCCGGCGGTGAGCTCGAGGCGCAGGGCCAGCGTCGCCCGCGACAACTCGCCACCCGAGGCGACCTTGGCGACGGGCTGGGGTGCTGCGCCCGGGTTGGCGGCGAGGAGGAAGGTCACGTCGTCGCCCGGGTCGTCACCCTGCACCGCGACCTCGACGACCGCGTGGGGCATGGCCAGCGTCCGCAGGCGCTCCTGGACGCCGGCCGCGAGCACGGGCGCGGCGGCCCGACGGGCCTTGGCCACCGCGGCGGCCGCGACGCGTTCGGCCTCGCGCGCGGCGCCGAGGCGGCGTTCGAGCTCGGCGGCGCGCTCCTCGTGGGAGTCGAGCTCGGCGAGGCGGGTGCGGACCGACTCGCGTTCCTCGATGACGTCGGCGAGTGTCTCCCCGTACTTGCGGCGGAGCTCGGCGAGGAGCTGGCGGCGCCGGCGGATCACGTCGAGGCGCTCCGGGTCGTCGGCGATGCCCTCGGCGACCGACCGCAGGTCGTGGGCGGCCTCGGCCAGCTCGGTGGCCGCGGACCGCAGGCGAGGTTCCAGCTCGGCGAACGGCGCCCGGCCCTGGAGACGCCCGAGCACGCTCTGCACCTGGTGGACGACGCCGTCGTCGCCGGTCAGCAGTTCGGCGGCGGCGGCACCGACGTCGCGGTGGTCGGCCGCGCCGGCGAGGGTGTCCTCCTCGGCGTCGAGCGCGTCGTCCTCGTCGGGGTCGTCCAGGCCGGCGGCGTCGAGCTCGTCGAGCTGGTAGCGCAGCAGGTCGAGCTCGCGGGCCCGGGTCCGGTCGTCGCCGCCCAGGTCGGCCAGCTCGCGCTCGAGTTCGGCGACCTGCGCCCGCGCCTCCCGGAGCGGCGCCGGGTCGACACCACCGAACCGGTCGAGCGCGTGGCGCTGCGCGGCGGCCTGCAGGAGCTGCTGGTGGGCGTGCTGGCCGTGGAGCTCGACGAGGCCCGACCCGCGGGCGGCGAGCTCGGCGACCGTCACGGGCCGGCCGTTGACGTAGGCGCGGCTGCGGCTCTGACCGCGCTCGTCGGCCGCCGGGATCACGCGGGAGAGCACGACCTCCTCCCCCTCCGGCGTCAGGAAACGGCCGTCGACGATGGCCTCGGCGGCGCCGGGCCGGATTACGGTCGAGTCGGCCCGGGCGCCGAGGAGGAGCTGGATCGCGCCGACGACGAGCGACTTGCCCGCGCCCGTCTCGCCGGTGAGCGCGGTGCACCCCTCCCCCAGCACCAGCCGGCTGTCGGCGAACACCCCGCGGCCTCGGACGGCGAGTTCGGTGATCATCGGTCGGTCAGGCCGAACTTCGACTTGTCGCCGCCGGACTCCTGCCACTTGCCGGCGCCGCGGCTGGCGAGTTTGGCGCGCACGCCGATGTGCGGGCGCAGCTCGAAGCGGCGGCTGACCTCGATCACCGTCTCGAGCTCGTCGAAGCCCATCCCGGCCTGACGATGCAGGTGGAAGATGGCGGCCGGGTCGATGTCGCCGGAGCGGGTGCCCATCACCAGGCCCTCGAGCGGCGTCATCCCCATCGAGGTG
>JBHIXO010000084.1:0-12544 GCA_041984725.1 Acidimicrobiales bacterium
TCTTCCGCGCTGCCTGACCGAATTCTTGATAATACGCGCGTGGCTTCGGCTTTTCAGGTACGGAAGGGAATGCGCGATGGAAAGCCGCTTTTAATTCGTACCTGAACGACCGTGCCGATGCGCGCCGCCACCGCCGTCACGATGGTCAGGGAGCCCCGGAGGGCGAGCGTGCGGACCAGCAGGTCGGCGCCGACCCGGGCGAGACGTCGGATCGCCGCCGGGTCGGGGCGGATCGACACCGCCCCACGCCGGCGCACGACGATCGCCACGTAGACGGCGGCGCTGCCGACCTGGGCGACGACCGTCGACAACGCCGACGCGCCGATGCCCCGCCCGAACCCCTCGATCAGCACGAGCTCCAGCACGAGGTTGCCGGCCGCGGACGCGGCGGCGACCACCAACGGCGTCCGGGTGTCCTGGAGTCCGCGCAGGTAGCCGGTGCCGGCGAACACGAGGAGCTGGGCGGGGACGCCGAGCGCGGACACGCGCAGGTAGATCTCGGCCTGCTCCCGGACGGCGCCCTCCGCGCCGAGCACACCGACGATGGGGCCGGCGAACGGGGTGAGGGCGACGGCGACCGCGACGCCGAGCCCGACCGCCAGCCACATCCCCTGGACCGCCTGGTGGGCGGCGTCGGTGTCCCGCCCCGCGCCCAGCAACCGCGACACGGCCGCCGTCGTGCCGTAGGCGAGGAAGATGAAGACCGCGTACCCGGTCAGCAGCGCCGACGACGCCACGGCGAGTCCGGCGAGCTCCTCGGTGCCGATGTTGCCGACGACCGCGGTGTCGGCGAGGACGTAGAGCGGCTCCGCGACGAGCGCCCCGAGGGCGGGGACGGCGAGGCGGGCGATCTCCCGGTCGTGGGGATCGCGCCGGCGGAGCCGGATCACGAACCGAGCGTCGTCCGGACCCAGTCGAGGACGAGTCGCAGCGCGTGCCCCGCCTCGTCGTCGAGCATCACGTCGTGCCCCCCGGGCACCACGTGGGCGCCCGTGCCGAAGGCCCGGGCGAGCCGGCGCTCGGACCGCACGGAGAAGATGGCGTCCGCGTCGGCGGCGAGGACCATGACCGGGACGGTGGCCAGGGCCGGGCGGGTGAACCGCAGCAGCATCGCCGGGAAGGCGAGGTACGACTCGTTCTGCAGTCGTGACGACGTCGCGTCGACCACCTGGCGCGCCGTGTCGGCCGTGAAGAACGCCCGGCGGGTCCGGGCCGGCCCCTCGACGATCCGGTAGAGGTCCGCGGTGAGCAGGGCGCGCAGCGTCGGCCCCGGGGTGCCGCGCAGCAGTCGCGCCGTGGCGCCGGCCACCCCCCGCCGGGGCACCGAGGCGACGAGCACCGCGGCGGCCAGGTGGGCGGGCGCGTCCTCGAGTACCCGCTGGGTCACGTAGCCGCCCATCGAGTGGCCGACGAGCACCACCGGTCCGTCGATCGACTCGACCACCTCGCGCACGTGGCGCACGTAGGAGCGCATCCGGAACCAGATGCGGCTCGAGTCGCCCGGTCGGCCGTGACCCGGCAACGCCGGGACCGCGGTGGCGAAGCCGGCCGCCCGGGCACCCGCCGCCCACGCCTCCCAGCACCACGGGCCGTGCCATGCGCCGTGCACGAACACCAGCGTCGGTTCCGACGACCCGTCGAGGCCCGGGGGATCCGTGCGCGGCAGCGTGGTCGGGGCGTTCACCAGGGGCGATCCTGTCACGAACGCACTGGTCGTCCGCCGGAGTGCAGCCTCTACGCTGCGGGCCGTGACCTCCGAGACGCCAGTCGACATCAAGCACCGCTCGCGCGACGTCACCGACGGCATGGAACGGGCGCCGGCCCGGGCCATGTTGCGGGCGATCGGCATGACCGACGACGACTGGGGCAAGGCGCAGATCGGCGTGGCGTCCTCGTGGAACGAGGTGACGCCCTGCAACCTGCCGCTCGACCGTCTGGCCAAGCGATCCAAGGTCGGCGTCCGCGACGCCGGCGGCTACCCGATCGAGTTCGTCACCGTCGCCGTCTCCGACGGCATCTCGATGGGCCACGAGGGCATGCGGGCCTCGCTCGTCAGCCGCGAGGTCATCGCCGACTCGGTCGAGACCGTCATGCACGCCGAGCGGCTCGACGGCCTGCTCACCTTCGCCGGTTGCGACAAGTCGCTGCCCGGCATGCTGATGGCCGCCGCCCGCATCAACGTGCCCAGCGTGTTCCTCTACGGCGGCTCGATCCTGCCCGGTCACCACAACGGCCAGGCCCTCGACATCGTCTCGGTGTTCGAGGCCGTCGGTGCCCGGGCCGCCGGCACCATCGACCAGGAGGAGCTCGACGCCATCGAGCGCAACGCCTGCCCCACCGAGGGCAGCTGCGCCGGCATGTTCACGGCGAACACGATGGCGGCGGTCTCCGAGGCGCTCGGCATGTCGCTGCCCGGCTCGGCGTCGGCCCCGGCGGTCGACCGCCGCCGCGACGACCTCGCCTACGAGAGCGGGCAGGCCGTGATGCGCCTGATCGAGACCGGGATCCGCCCCCGCCAGATCATGACCCGCGAGGCGTTCGAGAACGCCATCGCCGTGGTGATGGCCCTCGGCGGCTCCACCAACGCCGTCCTGCACCTGCTCGCCATCGCCTACGAGGCCCAAGTCGAGCTCGACCTGTCGGTGTTCAACGAGGTGGCGGCCCGGGTCCCGCACATCGCCGACACCAAGCCGCACGGCCGCTACCACATGGTCGACGTCGACCGCGTCGGCGGCGTGCCGGTCGTGATGAAGCACCTGCTCGACGCCGGCCTGCTCCACGGCGACTGCCTCACCGTCACCGGTCGCACCGTGGCCGAGAACCTGGCCGAGATCGACCCGCCCGCGCCCGACGGTGACGTGATCCACCCCCTCAGCGACCCGATCCACGACATCGGTGGCCTCGCCATCCTCCAGGGCTCGCTCGCCCCGAAGGGCTCGGTCGTGAAGGTCGCCGGCATCGACTTCGACCACTTCGAGGGCCCGGCGCGCGTGTTCGACGGCGAGCAGGAGGCGATGGACGCCGTGCTGGCCGGGCACATCGAGGCCGGCGACGTCCTCGTCATCCGCTACGAGGGTCCCAAGGGCGGTCCCGGCATGCGCGAGATGCTGGCCATCACCGGGGCCATGAAGGGTGCCGGGCGCGGCGGCGCCGCCGCCCTCATCACCGACGGCCGGTTCTCGGGAGGCACGCACGGGTTCTGCATCGGCCACGTCGCCCCCGAGGCCGTCGACGGCGGCCCCATCGCCCTCGTCGAGGAGGGTGACCGGATCCGCATCGACGTGCGCGACCACTCGATCGACCTGCTCGTCGAACCCGTCGTGCTCGAGCAGCGCCTCGCCGCCCTCAAGCACCCCGAGCCGCGCTACACGTCCGGGGTCCTGGCCAAGTACGCCCGGCTCGCCGCGGGCGCCGAGAAGGGCGCCGTCACCGAGGCCTGAACCCCGCGACGCACGTCGCACGATGCCCACGCGGTGTGACGTTCATCTCATGCTTTGCGGTTTACACGGCCGAAACAGTAGGTATGGAGGGGCCGTGGCACCCACGACTGCTCCCGATACGCACGCGCGCGTCCTCTACCGCTCCCCGCGGCGGACGGACGGGCCCGCGCTGTGGGCGCTCGCCAAGGCCAACGGACTCGACGAGAACTCCCCCTACGCCTACCTGCTCTGGGTCGAGTACTTCGCCGACACCACCGTCGTCGCCGTCGACCCCGACGACGACGCCACGCCGATCGGCTTCGTGACCGGCTTCGTGCCGCCCACCGACCCCGACGCCGCCTTCGTGTGGCAGGTCGGGGTCGACGCCGATCACCGCCGCAAGGGCATCGCGGGCGGTCTGCTCGATGAACTGGTCGCTCGCACGGGCGCCACGTACCTCGAGGCGACCGTCACGCCGTCGAACGTCGCGTCCGACACGTTGTTCCGCCGCTTCGGCGACCGGCACGACGCCGCCGTGCGCACCGAGGACCTCTTCGGCGAGGAACTGTTCCCGCCGGGCCACGAGGCCGAGGTCCGCTACCGCATCGGGCCGGTGAGCACCCTCTGATCGGTCCCACCGGGCGGGCCTGCTTCGGCGCGCCCGTCCTCCCGTCCTGCCTCCGCACGCTTCCACGATCACCCACCATCCCCGAGGGGAACCCCACACCGTGAGCATCTTCGACCGTCTCGAATCCGAGGTCCGCGGCTACTGCCGTTCGTGGCCCGTCGTCTTCAAGTCCGGCCACGGCCACACGATGGTGGCCGAGGACGGTACCGAGTACCTGGACTTCTTCGCCGGTGCCGGTGCCCTGAACTACGGGCACAACCACCCCGCCCTGATCGAGGCGCTGCAGGAGCACCTGACCTCCGGCGGGTTCATCCACGCCCTCGACATCTCGACCACGACGAAGCAGGAGTTCCTCGAAACCTTCGAGGACGTCGTCCTGAAGCCGCGGGCCCTGGACTACAAGATCCAGTTCCCCGGCCCGACCGGCACCAACGCGGTCGAGGCCGCGCTCAAACTCGCCCGCAAGGTGACGGGTCGCGAGAAGGTCGTCGGCTTCACCAACGGCTTCCACGGCATGACGCTCGGCTCGCTGGCCGTCACCGGCAACGCCATGAAGCGCGGCGGCGCCGGCGTCCCGCTGCACCACGCCGCGTCGATGCCCTTCGCCAACTACCTCGGCGACGACGTCGACAGCCTCGACATCCTCGAGGCGATGATCACCGGTGACTCGAGCGGCCTCGACAAGCCCGCCGCCGTCATCGTCGAGACGACGCAGGGCGAGGGCGGCATCAACCCCGCCAGCGACAAGTGGATGCGCGGCCTCGACGACATCTGCAAGCGCAACGACATCCTGCTCATCGTCGACGACATCCAGGTCGGCTGCGGCCGGACCGGCCCCTTCTTCTCCTGGGAGAAGATGGGCATCGACCCCGACATCGTCACGCTGTCGAAGTCGATCTCGGGTTCGGGCCTGCCGATGGCGCTCGTCCTCATGAAGCCCGAGCACGACGTGTGGACGCCCGGCGAGCACAACGGCACCTTCCGCGGCAACAACGCCGCATTCGCGACGGCCACCGCCGCGCTGAAGACCTTCTGGACCAACGACGCGCTCAGCCAGTCGGTGGCGTCGAAGTCGGTGAACGCCCGTCGCGGCCTCAAGTCGATCATGGACGCCCACCCCGGCCTGTTCTCCGACGTGCGCGGGCGCGGACTGATCCTCGGCATCGAGACCTCGGTGCCCGAGATCGCGTCGAAGCTCGCCGAGTCGGCCTTCAAGAAGGGGCTCGTGGTCGAGACCGCGGGCGCCGAGGACGAAGTCCTCAAGCTGCTCCCGCCGCTCACCGTCACGGTCGAGGCCATCGACCGTGCCATCGAGATCCTGCACGAGTGCGCCGCCGACTTCGACGAGGCGATGGTCGAGGACCTCCGCTCCGGGCGCGAGACTGGCACCGGCGAATCGGCCAACGCCGAGGAGACCGTGGAGGCCCGATCGTGATCGTCCGCACACTCGAAGACATCGTCGGCACCGACCGAGACGTCGACGGCGGCAACTGGTCGTCGCGTCGGCTGTGCCTCGCGGACGACAACATGGGCTTCTCGATGCACGACACGATCCTGCGGGCCGGCACCGAGACGCGCATGTGGTACCACAGCCACCTCGAGGCCGTGTACTGCATCGAGGGCGAAGGCACCCTCGAGGACGAGGCCACCGGCGAGATCCACCAGCTCGGCCCGGGCACGATCTACCTGCTCGACCAGCACGACAAGCACGTCGTGCGGGCCACCACCGATCTCCGCATGATCTGTGGTTTCAACCCGCCCGTCACCGGGCAGGAAGTCCATGACGAGCACGGTGGCTACCCGCTGCCGGCGCCGTCTCCCAACGGAAACGACGAGACCCCCACAGAAGCGAGGAGCGCACCGGCATGACGACGGTACGGACCGACCAAGCGACGACCGCCCCCCACAGCGACGACGCAGCGGACGATCCGTACCCGTCCCGGAAGGGCCGTCCGCCCGAGTTCCTCGAGCGGCGCGAGCCCACGGTCCACGGATCGACCCCCGGACCGCTCACCGCCGACCAGGCGGCCGCCTTCGACCGTGACGGCTACCTCGTCGTGCCCGACGTGCTGTCGGCCACCGAGGTCCACGCCGTCGACGAGGCGCTCTCCGACTTCGTACGCACGCTCACCGAGGCCGACCGGCACCGGCTGATCGTCGAACCCGGTGGCGACCCCGACGACCCGAGCTCGATCCGCTCCGTCTTCGCGTTCCACGCCGACGGCGGGCCGCTGGCCGACGTCGTCCGCGACGAGCGGCTCACCGCGGTCGCCCGCCAACTCCTCGGCTCCGACGTCTACGTCCACCAGAGCCGGGTCAACCGGAAGCCCCCGTTCCGCGGGAAGGACTTCCAGTGGCACTCCGACTTCGAGACCTGGCACACCGAGGACGGCATGCCCGGGATGCGCTGCCTCAGCGCCGTCGTCTGGCTGACCGACAACCACGCGTGGAACGGTCCGCTGATGGTGATGCCCGGCTCCCACCAGTGGTTCGTCACCTGTCCGACCCCGACGCCGCGCGACAACCACGAACGCTCCCTGCAGGTCCAGGAGGTCGGGGTGCCCGACGAGGCCAGCCTCACCGCGCTCTACGAGACGTGCGGGATCGAGCAGGCGACAGGCCCGGCCGGGTCCGTGCTGTTCTTCGACTGCAACCTGCTGCACGCCTCGGCCAGCAACCTGTCGCCGATCGCCCGGCGCAACCTCTTCGTCGTCTACAACAGCGTCGAGAACGCCGTCGTCGAGCCGTACTCGGCGCCCGGCCGCCGTCCCGAGCACATCGCGGCCCGCACGTTCGAGCCCGTGTAGCGCAACGCGTCTAGACCAGGAACGAGCCGAAGAGGAGCAGGGCGGCCACGGCCGTCGACGTCACCCCGACCAGTGCGTCGAGACGGGTCGGGGGGATGTCGGCGATCGACTCGTCCCGGGCCACCGCCAACCAGGCGATCCGGGTGAGCAACGCCGCGCCGACCGCGCCGAGCAACGCCGCGGCGGCGAGGAGGTAGCGCTGCACGTCGCCGTCGTCGGGCCCCGGGATGGGCGCCACGAACGGGAGGTCGTCGGTGTACTCGGTTCCGTTGACCGTCCACGGGACCGGTTTGGCGCGGGCCGAGGGCAGCACCGACAGGGCGGGGGAGTTGGCCGGCAGGCGGAACGTCACGCGGACGAGCTTCGTGGAACCCCGGTCGATCACGAAGCGTGAGCCGAGGATCCGGCTGAATCCGTCGAGACCCTGTTCGCTGATGCGGATGACCTCGTTCTCCTCGAACCCCTCGAAGCTGAGGTCGGTCGCGAAGCGGGGCACCATGACCATCATCAACGTCCGGTGCTTGCCGCCGGCCAGTTCCGGCCGGTTGCCGTCGATGTAGCCGGAGGTCCGGATGCCGTCCGGGTTCGGGATCGTCGCCAGGAGCTCGACCTCGACGACGTCGTCCTCGAGACGCTGCGTCGTGACCTCGATCTCGGGCTCGATGTACCAGTCGAGCTTGTTGGCCGACGTGTTCAGGAATGACACCATCGTGTCGAAGGGCCCGACGAGCCCGTCGAGGCCGATCGAGTCGAACAGGTCCTGGAGCACGGGGTCCCGGGACCAGGCCATCAGGTGGCGGCCGTCGGCCGCGGTCTGGAGGGCGGCGACCAGGTCGACGAGGTCGACGTCGCGGGTCTTGATCGCCTCGAAGAGCTCCTTGGCCAGATCGCTCTGCGCGGTCAGCCGGTCGGCCCGCTCGTCGAGGGTGTCGAACGCGATGTAGGGCTCGTTGAGGACGAGCTGGGGCGCCGTCTCGGTCGTGTACTCGACGCCGCCGATCTCGACGGGGCCGATCACCTCGAGGAGTTCGACGAGGGCGTAGGCGTCGACGTGGATGACGCCCTCGACCCGCCAGCCCTGGGTGTCCTCGGCGATGTCGGCGTAGATCGGCCCGGTGAACGTGAAGTTGGGCGTGACCGCCGTCTCGGGGAAGCTCTCGCCGATCTCCCACCGCGGGTAGGTGCGCTGCACGGGCGGTGGGATGTTGGCGTTGAACTCGCCCGTCGGGTCGGGCTCGTACATCTCGCTGACGGTCGACAGGAAGTCGCCGAGCTGGATGTCGCCGTCGACGATGGTGGCGAGCCCTGCCGACAGCGGCATGCCGGCACCCGCCCGCATCTCGGCGTTGTTCCCCACGTTGATCAGGTACGACGTGGGTCCGGCGAGGAGGGTACGCAGCGAGGTCACCTGGGCCCGCAGGTCGGCGAAGCGCGGCGAGACCGACCCGATGGCGTCCTCGACGCTGCGCCGAGCCGAGAACAGCGGCGGCACGAGCGGCCCCTCGGCGCCGATGTCGATCTGGATGGCGATCGCCTCGACCCGGTCGAGCTCGGCGAGGACGATGTCGAGCAGCTCGACCCGTGCCGCGGGGTCGGAGCCGGCCCGTTCCAGCGCCTCGGCGACCGTGGCGCCCGTCTCGCGGGCGGCCGCGCCGAGCTGGTCGCCCACGGCGGTGAGGTCACGGACGGCGTCGACCTGGGTCCCGAGCAGCGGGATCGGCGCGAGCGCACCCAGGAACGGGCTGGACTCGGCCAGGTCGTGGGCCGACTCGAGGTCGTCGGCCGCGGCGTTCAGCGTCTCGTCGAGACCGTCGCGCCGCAGCGTGTCGAGGTCGAGGTCGTCGAGCCGGTCCTGGCCGGCGTCGAGCGCGGTGGCGATGCGCACCGCGTCGACGACGCAGCCGACGAGGAACAGGACGACGAGGAGCCCGAGGACGACCGCGGCACGCCGCAGGGAGTAGCGGGGCGCGTCGGATCCGGGGTGGTCGACGCCGGGCTCGGCGTCGACGGCAGGCGAGGTCAGATGCCGGTGGTGGCCGCGGCCCGACGGGCCAGGTAGGCGAGGCCGAGCAGGGAGCCGGCGCCGCCGATGGCGAGCGCAGCCTCACCGCCGGTCACGGGCAGACCGCCGGTGCCCCCCGTGCCACCGCCGCCTCCGCCTCCGCCGGTGGTCCCATCGGTGACCGTGATCGCGGCGGAGACGTCGAACGCGTCACCGTCGGCGTCGGTGCCCGTCGCCCGCACCGTGTGCGAGCCCGCACCCTGGCTCGAGGCGAAGGCGAGGTCGGACTTGGCCGCAGTGCCGTCGCTCCCGGCCGTGGCAGTACCAGCGTCGACCGTGACGGAGTTGAGCTCGAAGCTCACGGTCGAACCGGGCTCCGCGTTCCGAACCGTTGCCGTGAACTGCTCGTCGAAGGCGACCGACGTCTTCGAGAGGGTGATCGAAGCATCGACGTCGCCAGACCCGTTGGAGCCGTTGGAACCGTTGGAGCCGTTGCCGCCCGAGCCGTTGTCGCCGGAGCCGTCCCCGCCCGAGCCGTTGTCGCCGGAGCCCTCCTGGCCGAACGCGGCGGAGGCGCCACCGAGGACCAGGGTCGAGGCGAGGAACGCGGTGGCGGCGAACTTTGCAGGCTTCGAAGTCATTGGGGAGGGTGCTCCTCGGGGTGTCTCGGCGGACCGAGGGTCATGGTCGTACGCGGGCGGACCTTAGTGCAGATCACACCTTGTGTGAAGAACTGCGGATGACTGATCCGTGTCGTCGGTACCCAGTGTGGCAGACGTCCACGCCGCGGCGGTGCCCCGAGATGGGACGCCCCGGGCAAGCGGGTTGTCGGGCGGGCGGGCATCTGCCAGACTCCCCACCCATGTCGACGGCCGGCCTCGTGGTAATTCAGCACTAGCGCACCCGATCCCCGCCCCGACTCGCGTGCGCCCACGACCTCCCCGACGGGAGGTCGTCGTCGTTTTCGCCCCCGATCTCTCCGCCGAGCACACTTTCCACAAGAACCCAGGAGCACCGCCGTGGAACCCAACGAGCAGACGAACGGAGGGTCAGCCCTCATCCACGCCCTCGAGCGTGAGGGCGTGGAGGTGATCTTCGGGCTGCCCGGAGGCGCCATCCTCCCGGTCTACGACCCGATCATCGACTCGTCGATCCGCCACGTGCTCGTCCGCCACGAGCAGGGCGCCGGCCACATGGCCGAGGGCTACGCCCACGTCACGGGCAAGCCGGGTGTGTGCATGGTGACGTCGGGTCCGGCGGCGACCAACGTCGTCACGCCGTTGGCCGACGCCTACCTCGACTCGATCCCGATGGTGTGCATCACTGGCCAGGTCGCCTACCCGGCCATCGGCACCGACGCGTTCCAGGAGTGCGACACGACCGGCATCACCATGTCGGTCACCAAGCACAACTTCCTGGTCACCGAGGCCGCCGACATCCCGCGGATCGTGCGCGAGGCCTTCCACATCGCCACGACCGGCCGGCCGGGTCCGGTGCTCATCGACGTCCCGAAGGACATCGTCGACCCGACCAACCCCCGGTCGGCGCTCGAGTGGTACTGGCCCACCGACGAGGAGATCGTCGCCGGTCTGCCCGGGTACAAGCCGACGACCAAGGGGCACCCCAAGAAGATCAAGGAGGCCGCGGAGCTGATCCTGGCGGCCGAGCGTCCGGTCATCTACGCCGGCGGCGGCATCCTGCGGGCCCACGCCGCCGAGGCGCTGCGCGAGCTCGCGGAGCTGACCGACATCCACGTCGTCACGACCCTGATGGCCCGCGGGGCCTTCCCCGACAGTCACCCCCTGGCGCTCGGCATGCCGGGCATGCACGGCAACTACACCGCCGTCACCGCCTTCCAGGAGTGCGACCTGCTGATCACGCTCGGCGCCCGGTTCGACGACCGGGTCACGGGCAAGCTCGACGAGTTCGCCTCGAAGGCCAAGGTCATCCACGCCGACATCGACCCGGCCGAGCTCGGCAAGAACCGCCGGCCCGACGTGCCGATCGTGGGTGACTGCCGGCTCGTCATCGAGGAGCTCGTCGTCGCCGTCCGCCAGCTCCTCGAGAGCGGGCACCGGGCCCCCGACCGCTCGACGTGGCGCAGCACGATCAGCGGCTGGCAGGAGAAGTACCCGCTCCACTACGACGCCCCCGACCCCGGCGCCGCCCTCAAGCCCCAGTTCGTGCTCGAGAGCCTGCGCGACAACACCCCCGACGACACGATCGTGTGCTCGGGCGTCGGCCAGCACCAGATGTGGGCCAGCCAGTACTGGCGCTTCGACCACCCCTACACCTGGGTCAACTCGGGTGGGCTCGGCACGATGGGCTTCTCGGTGCCGGCGGCCATCGGGGCCAAGGCGGCGTTCCCCGACCGCACGGTCTGGGCGATCGACGGCGACGGCTGCTTCCAGATGACCGCCCAGGAGCTGGTCACGGCCACGGTCGAGAAGTTCCCGGTCAAGATCGCGATCCTCAACAACAGCTACCTCGGCATGGTCCGCCAGTGGCAGGAGCTGTTCTACGACGAGCGGTACTCCGAGGTGTTCCTCTCCAAGGACGTGCCCGACTACAAGATGTGGGCCGAGTCCATGGGGTGCGCCGGGTTCCGGGTCGACTCGCCCGAGGAGGTCCTGCCGACCATCCAGAAGGCGAACGAGATCAACGACCGGCCCGTCGTCATCGACTTCCGCACCGACGCCGCCGAGAAGGTGTTCCCGATGGTCCCCGCCGGCAAGTCGAACTCCGACGTGATCGTCCACCCGACCCTCGGCCAGCCCGAGCGACCGGGGGCCGAGCGACCGGGGGAGAGCGGTTGATGGCCGATCGACCCCGTCACCACACGCTCGTCGTCGTCGTCGAGAACAAGGCCGGCGTGCTCACCCGCGTCGCGGGGCTCTTCGCCCGCCGCGGCTTCAACATCTACTCCCTCGCCGTCGCCCCGACCGACGACGACGAGCACTTCAGCCGCATCACGATCGTCGTCGACGTCGAGTCGAGCCCGCTCGAGCAGATCACGAAGCAGTTGTTCAAGCTCGTGAACGTCGTGAAGATCTCCGAGCTCGACCCGGCCGACTCGGTCGAGCGTGAGCTGATGGTCCTCACCGTGAAGGCCGATGCCTCGGTGCGCAGCCAGGTGATCGAACTGGTGCAGGTGTTCGACGGTTCGGTGATCGACGTCGGCTTCGACGAGCTGTCCCTCGCCGTCCACGGCGAGCCCGACCGGCTCGACGACATCGAGGAGCTGCTCCGCCCCTACGGCATCGTCGAGCTCCAGCGCACCGGCCGGGTCGCGCTGCCCAAGCTCGAGCGCACGCCACCCCGTCTCAAGTCCGTGAAGTCCCGATCAGCATGAAGGAAGTCCGATGACCGCAACCGTGTACTACGAGGCCGACGCCGACCAGTCGCTGATCCGGGGCCGCAAGGTGGCCGTGCTCGGGTACGGCTCGCAGGGCCACGCCCACGCCCTCAACCTCGCCGAGTCGGGCGTCGACGTGCGCATCGGGCTCCGCGAGGGCTCCTCGTCGAAGGCCAAGGCCGAGACCGCCGGCCTCCCGGTGCTGTCGGTCGCCGACGCGTGTGCCGAGGCCGACCTGATCGTGATGACCCTGCCCGACACGAAGCAGGCCGCCATCTACGAGGCCGAGATCGCCCCGAACCTCTCGGCCGGCGACGTCCTCTGCTTCACCCA
>JBHIXO010000085.1:0-12372 GCA_041984725.1 Acidimicrobiales bacterium
GGCGCTCACGCAGGCGTCCGCAGTGAGGCGGACCAGTTCCAGTTGCTCGTTGGCTGCTGCCAGCCGCTCTTCTTGATCTCGGTACGGGGCGTCTTCGCGAGCGTTGAGGATTTTGGCGCGGGCTTCGGTGGCGCGGTCGGGCCGATCACCGACATCGACCTCGACGACTGGCGCGAGACCGTCGCCGTGCTGCTCGACGGCGTGTTCCTCGGCACCAAGCACGCCGCCCGGGTGATGCAGGCCGCCGGCACCGGCGGCTCGATCATCAACACCTCGTCGGTCGCCGGCATCAGCGGCGGCAAGGGGCCGCAGTGCTACACGGCGTGCAAGCACGCCGTCATCGGGCTGACCCGGGCCACCGCGATCGAGCTCGCACCCCACCGGATCCGGGTCAACGCCATCTGCCCGGGCGGCATCAACACGCCCCTCATCAACTTCGGCGACCCCGACGCCGCCGGCGCCCGGCTCGACACGATCCAGCCGTGGCCGTCGCACGGCACCGGCGCCGACATCGCCAATGCCGCCCTCTACCTCGCCAGCGACGAGAGCACGTTCGTCACCGGGCACGAGCTCGTGGTCGACGGCGGCCTCACGACCGGCGGCTCGCTCGGCGGCGGTGGCGACCGACCCCGGCTGTTCGAGGGCCAGGTCGGCATGACGCGGGGCAGCACCGGCAAGCCCATGGACTTCCGCCCGATCGAGCGCTGACCAGGAGCACCACGATGAGCAGCACGACGAGCCCGACCACGAGCACCGGCGCCGCGCCGACGCTCGACAAGGACGCCCTCAAGGCGAGGTACCGCGCCGAGCGCGACAAGCGCCTGCGCCCCGACGGCAACGCCCAGTACAAGCGGCTGGCCGGCACGTCGCTGGCCCACTACCTCGACGACCCCTACCTCCCGGTGCAGGAGCGCGAGCCGGTCACCGACCACGTGACGTTCGCGTTCATCGGCGGCGGGTTCGCCGGCCTGGTCACCGGCGCCCGGCTGAAGGAGGCCGGGATCGACGACGTCCGCATCATCGAGAAGGGCGGCGACTTCGGCGGCACCTGGTACTGGAACCGCTACCCGGGCGCCCAGTGCGACACGGCGAGCATGGTGTACCTGCCGCTGCTCGAGGAGACCGGGCACATGCCGTCGGAGAAGTACGTCCACGGCCCCGAGATCTACGAGCACTGCCAGCGCATCGGGAAGCAGTTCGGCCTCTACGACCACGCGCTGTTCCACACCGAGGTCGAGGACCTCGAGTGGGACGACGAGCGCTCCCGCTGGATCGTGCGCACCAACCGCGGCGACGCCTTCACGGCCCAGTTCCTCGGGATGGGCACCGGTCCGCTCCACGTCCCGAAGCTCCCGGGCATCGACGGCATCGAGACCTTCGAGGGCCACAGCTTCCACACGAGCCGCTGGGACTACGACTACACCGGCGGCGACTGGCGGGGCGCGCCGATGACGAACCTGGCCGACAAGCGGGTCGGCATCATCGGCACCGGCGCGACCGCGGTGCAGTGCGTGCCGCACCTCGCTCGGGCCTGCGGCGAGCTCTACGTCTTCCAGCGCACGCCGAGCTCGGTCGACGTCCGCGCCAACGAACCGATCGACCCCGACTGGTTCGCCGAGATCTCGACGCCGGGCTGGCAGCAGCGGTGGCTCGAGAACTTCACGGCCAACCAGACCGGCCAGCTCGTGGAGGAGGACCTCGTCCAGGACGGCTGGACCGAGCTGTCGCGCCGCATCCGCACGCGGATCATGTCGCTGCCGCCGGAGGAGATGACGCCCGAGAACATGCTGCTGGCGTTCGAGGACTCCGACTTCGAGAAGATGGAGGAGATCCGTCGGCGGGCCGAGGAGATCGTCGAGGACCCCGACACCGCCGAGAACCTGAAGGCGTGGTACCGCCAGCTGTGCAAGCGGCCGTGCTTCCACGACGAGTACCTCCAGGCGTTCAACGAGCCGAGCACCACGCTGGTCGACACCGACGGCCAGGGCGTCGAGCGGATCGACGAGACCGGGATCTGGGTCAACGGCGAGCATTACGAGCTCGACTGCATCATCTACGCCTCGGGCTTCGAGGTCGGCACCGAGTTCACGTCGCGGGCCGGGTTCGACCCGGCGGGTCGCGACGGCGTGCGCCTGTCGGAGCACTGGGCCCAGGGGATGCGCACCAAGCACGGCATCCACGTCCACGGCTACCCCAACCTGTTCATCGTCCAGCCGACCCAGGGCGCCAACCTCATCTCGAACGTGCCCCACAACCTCACCGAGTCGGGCCGCACGATCGCCGTGGTCGTCGCCCACGCGCTCGAGCAGGGTGCCGACGAGGTCGAGGTCACCGCCGAGGCCGAACAGGCGTGGCTCGACCTCCTGCTGTCGGGCCCGGGTGGCCGGATGATCGGGTCCGGCGACTGCACGCCCGGCTACTACAACAACGAGGGCCAGCCCGCCGGCGCCGGCTCCGAGCTGTTCGTCGGGTACCCCGAGGGCGCCATGGCCTTCTTCCGGTACATCGACCAGTGGCGCACCTCCGGCGAGTTCGAGGGCCTCACCTTCCGCTGACGAGCGCGGGAGGCACGTCGGCTCCGGTCGGAGCCGAAGCGCGCCGAGGGCGCGCTTCGGATCCTCCGGGGACGGGCACGTCGGCTCCGGTCGGAGTCGAAGCGCGCTGTGGGCGCGCGTCAGCTCCGGTCGGAGTCGAAGCGCGTCGTGGGCGCGCGTCGGCTCCGGTCGGAGTCGACGTGCGTCGGGGGAGCGGCCGCCATCCGTTCGAACAGTTGGGTCAGGTGGTCGACGAGGACGTCGGGCGAGGCGTCGATCTCGCCCTCGGTCCAGGCGACCAGCAGCTCGCTGGTGGCGCCGGCGAGGGAGTAGGCGGCGAGGCGCCGGTCGGTGTCGTCGGCGATCGGGCTCTGCTCGGGTGAGAGGAAGTCGTCGAGCAGCAGCGCCACCGACCGGTGGACCAGGGCATGGCGGTGCCGGCCCAGACTGCCGACGCCGAACGTCTCGACGAAGACCAGTCGGGCGAGCCGGCGGTCCGACGTGATCTCGCGGACGAAGCTCGCCAGCCGGGCGCGGGCGGAACCGACACCGTCGGGTGGGGCGTCACCGAAGACCGCGGCGGTCAGTCGCTCGACGGCGTCGTTCATCAGTGCGTCGGTGAAGGCGTCGAGGCCGTCGAACTGCTCGTAGAAGTACCGCTTGCTGAGGCCCGCCCGGGCGCAGATGTCGCCGACGGTGAGGTCGGCCGCACTGCGCTCGGCCAGGAGGTCGAGTCCGGCGGCGAGCAGTTGGGCGCGGCGCTGGGCCCGTCGCTCCTCGGCCGGCACCCCTCCGTAGACGCGATCGCTGGGGGCCATGGACGAAGTGTGCCAGGCAGGTCGGGAGCCATCCGCCGGCGCCACCCCGGAACCGCCCCACGCGACACGGTCGCGCTCCGGCCGTAGGGTCGGCCCGTGACGACGTGGACTGACGACGAGCGTGCCCGACTCGCCGCCGTCTTCGACCGCATCGTCCCGGCCGACGACTCGCCGTCGGTGGTCGACACCGAGCTCTTCCCGTACCTGGACTCGCTCGGACCGGATGCGCGCGCCCACGTCGTGGCGACCGCCCTCCGGGTCGCCCCCGACGACGGCGCCCACGACGACGCCGCCGGCATCGACGCGGCGATCGACGCACTCCCGTGGGCCGACCGAGAGGTGCTGGTGCAGGCGGCCGCCCGCGCCTACTACGGCCGGCGCGACGGGCCGGGGGCGCGGCTGGTCGGGCACCGCAGCGGTGGCGGTCGCGGCCCGGGCGTCGACCGCGTCGTGGAGCCCGACCTCCCGACCACGCCGTTCGAGTCCGTCGCCGACCACCACGACGTGATCGTCGTGGGCGCGGGGGCCGGCGGGGGCATGGCGGCCTGGGTCCTGGCCGAGGCCGGTCTGCGGGTCCTCGTCGTGGAGCGCGGCCGGGCCCTGCGCAACGACGAGGTCGGCCGCGACCACCTCCGCAACCACCGGTCGGCGATCCACGGCCACAACACGGGGCCGCCCGACGGGACGCCCCGCGTCCACGTCGACCGGTCGGACACCGAGCATCGCGTCGACCACCCCCACGATCCGCGCTGGCACAACAACGCGATGACGGTGGGCGGCGGCACCCGCGTGTACCAGGGCATGGCGTGGCGGTTCCTGCCCGACGACTTCCGGATGGCCAGCGTCTACGGCGTCCCCGAGGGCTCGTCGCTCGCCGACTGGCCCATCGGCTACGAGGACCTCGAACCGCACTACGACGCGGTCGAGTGGGAGGTCGGCGTGTGCGGCGACGCCACCGGCCACCGCGCCCACGGTCCCCGGACGCGGGGCTACCCGATGCCGCCATTGCCCTCGAACACCGAGGCCGCGGTCCTCGCCCGCGGCGCGGCGACGCTCGGGCTCGCCACCGGCCCGGTGCCGCTCCTCATCAACTCCGTGCCCCGGGACGGGCGGGCGCGCTGCGTGCAGTGCGGGGAGTGCGTCGGCTTCTCCTGCCCGGTCGCCGCCCGCAACGGCGCGCACGACACGACCCTGCCCCGGGCGCTCGCCACCGGGAACGTCGCCCTGGTCGTCGAGACGCGCGCCGTGGCGGTGACGGTCGACGATCGTGGTCGTGTCCAGGGGGTGCGCATCGCCCATGAGACGACCGGCGAGCAGCGTGCCGTCACCGCCGACCACGTCGTCGTCGCGGCGGGCGCCATCGAGACCGCCCGCCTGCTGCTCGCGAGCCGCTCGACCCACCACCCCGCCGGACTCGGCAACGCGACCGGCCAGGTCGGCCGCCACCTCCAGGGCCACGGCTTCGTCAGCGCGTTCGGGCGCTTCGACGACCCGGTGATCGACGCCGACGGCCCGGGCGTCAGCATCGCCACCCTCGACCACGCCCACCACGCCGGCGGCCCGGTCGTCGGCGGTGGCGTCATCGCCAACGAGATCACGAAGCTGCCGATCGTGCACTGGAACTGGGCGTACCCGCCCGACGCACCCCGCTGGGGCGCAGCCGCCAAGGCCGAGATGCGCGACGGCTACCGCCGCACGGGCCACCTCTTCGCCCAGGTGCAGGAGATCCCGAGGCCCGCCAACCGGGTCACGCTCGCGGCGGTGACCGACCGGCTCGGCGAGCCGGTCGCCCGGCTCGAGGGTCACGCCCACCCCGAGACGCTGCGCACCGCCGAGCACCTCGCCGGGATCGCCGCCCGCTGGCTCGACGCGAGCGGCGCCCGCCGGACGTGGCACGACCGCTCCCCGAGCGGCCTGCTCGCCGGCCAGCACCAGGCGGGCACCCTT
Source organism: Acidimicrobiales bacterium (assembly GCA_041984725.1). Classification (GTDB taxonomy): domain Bacteria; phylum Actinomycetota; class Acidimicrobiia; order Acidimicrobiales; family Salinilacustritrichaceae; genus Salinilacustrithrix. The sequence continues at coordinate 5,300 of JBHIXO010000085.1, forward strand.
CCGACTCGGTCACCGGCCCCGACGGCCGGGTCCACGGTCACGACAACCTGTGGATCGCCGACGGGTCGGTCCACGTCACCAACGGTGCCGTGAACCCGTCGCTCACGATCATGGCGCTGGCGCATCGCGCTGCCGGGATCCTCGCCAGGTCGTGACCCGGGTCCCTGGTCGGCCCGTGCGGTCCCGGGCGATCGTGGAGCCATGAGCCCCACCACCGACGACACCGCATCCCTCGACCACCAGGGCATGGAGGTCATCGGCACCGACGAGTGCTGGGCCCTGGTCGCGAGCCGGCCGGTCGGGCGCATCGCGATGCTCGACCGTGGCGACCCGACGATCCTGCCCGTGAACCACGCCGTGGTGGGTCACACCGTGGTGTTCCGCACCGCTCGGGGCACCCTCCTGCGCGAGGCCGTGCTCGGCCACCCCATCGCGTTCGAGGCCGACGACTTCGACGCCGCTGCCCGCGGAGGCTGGAGCGTGGTCGTGCGCGGCGTCGCCGACCTGCCCGCCGACGACATGGTCGCCGGAACCGATCTCGAATCGCTGGGGCTCGACGCCTGGGCCGACGCGACCGCCCGCGACGACTGGGTCGTGATCCGGGCCGATGAGGTGACCGGGCGCCGCATCGTCCGCTGAGTAGCGTCATCATGCGTGACACGAGGTCGGCCGACGTGACCTGGACCACCGCCGACATCCCGGCCCTCGACGGGCGGACCGCCGTGGTCACCGGGGCCAACACCGGCCTCGGTCTCGAGACCGCGGCCGCCCTGGCCGGGCGCGGGGCCCGCACCGTCCTCGCCTGTCGCGACACCGACAAGGCCGCCCGCGCCGCCGACGACATCCGCCGGCGACACCCCGACGCCGCGGTCGAGGTGCTCGGCCTCGACCTGGGCGACCTCGCTCGGGTCGCCGACGCCGCCGAGGAGGCGGTCGAGCGCTTCCCGGTCGTCGACCTGCTGATCAACAACGCAGGCGTGATGATGCCGCCGCGCTCGACGACGGCCGACGGGTTCGAGCTGCAGTTCGGCACGAACCACCTCGGCCACTTCGCCTTCACCGGCCGGATCCTCGGCGCCGTCCTCGCCGGCGAGCGGTCGCGGATCGTCACCGTGTCGTCGATCGCCCACAAGGGCGGCCGGATGCGGTGGGACGATCTCCAGTGGGAGCGGGGCTACCGCCGCACCCGCGCCTACGGGCAGTCGAAGCTCGCCAACCTGCTGTTCACGTACGAGCTCGATCGGCGGCTGACGGCGGCCGGATCGACGACGGTGGCGATCGCCGCGCACCCGGGGGTGTCGGCCACCGAGCTGGTGCGCCACGTCCCCGGCTACGGCCTGCCGGTCCTCAAGCAGGCGATCGACGCGGTCACGTCGGTGACGAGCCAGTCGGCGGCCGCCGGCGCGCTCCCGACGTTGCGCGCCGCCACCGACCCCGCCGCCCGCGGCGGCGAGTACTACGGCCCCGACGGGTTCAACGAGATGCGCGGCGATCCCGTCGTCGTGGAGGCCATGCCCCAGGCGCACCGCGAGGACGACCAGGCGCGGCTGTGGACCCTGAGCGAGGAGCTCACCGGGGTGCGGTACGCGCTGGGCTGAACCGGCGCCCGGTCAGTCGATCGTGGCGAGGAAGTCGTTGAGCTCGTCGAGCGCCGCCGGGTCGAACTCGTCGTTGTCGCTCACCAGGATCACCGTCGCCGGGTCGAGGCGGGAGAGCTCGTCGCGAGCGGCGTCCGAGAGACCCGTGGGCGGCGTGAGCAGCAACGGGCCGCCGAGGGCCCACGCGTTGCCGGCGACGGCGAGCGCGTTGCGGTAGTCGCGGCTGTTGGCCACCCAGGCGACGCGGGTCGACCCGGCGTCGGGGTAGCCGAGCTGGGAGATGCGCTCGGCCGTCTCGTGCCGGGTGGCGCCGGCGATCCGCACCGTGCCGCCGAACGCCGACAGCTCGGCGACGACGGCGTCGGGGATGACGGCGGCCCCGCCGAGCACGTAGATCGTGTCGGGGTCGAGGCGGGCGAGCTCGGCCGCGGTGGCATCGGGTAGCCCGCTGCTCCGGGTGAGCAGGATCGGGGCCTGGCGCAGCGACGCCTGCGCGCCGGCGGCGAGGGCGTCGGGGAAGTTGTCGCCCACGGCCACGTAGACGGTGGTGGCCGACGCGTAGGTCGAGGTGCTGAGCGCCGTCGCCGTCTCGTAACGGGTCGCACCGCCGATGCGGGTCCGCGGGATCTCGCTCGCCGGTGGCAGGACCGCGTCGGGGAGGGCGGCCTGGCCGCCGACGACCACGAGCCGGTCGGGGCGCAGCCGGGCGATCGAGGCCAGGTTGCCGTCGCGGTCGGTCGGGCTGATCTGGAGGAAGAACGCGCTGTTGGCGCCCGTGATGCCGGCGACGGCGAGGGCGTCGGCGAAGTTGGCGTCGGTGGCCACGTAGAGGACGCGCTCGTCGATCTGGCGGAGCATCGGCGCGGTGAAGAGGGCGGCGAGGCTGTCGGCCGCGAGCTGGGCGACGCCGAGCGCCACGTCGCGTTGGCTGAGTCCGCTCTGCCACTGGAGGTTGCTCGCCCGCCGCGGGAAGGTGACGCAGTCGAAGTCGACCGGGCAGATCTCGATCTCGGTCGCCGAACTGGTGAGCGTCGAGATGGTCGTCGACGTCGTGCAGTCGGGGGTGAAGGACTTGTAGGTCCCCTGGAGGACGTCGGGATCGTCGGACGTGATCTCGTCGGTCGCGAACAGGGGCTGGCCGACGGCGAGGCACGCGCCGAGCGGGCCGCCGCCGCGGTAGAAGCCGACGAAGGTCTCGGGGCCGAACTGGACGACGCGCACCTTGGTGCCGTTCGGGGTCTGGTAGTCACCGGCCAGGTGGCGGGGGCCCTCGGTCGTGACGTCGGCGGGCGCCTCGGGCACGGGGTCGGCGACCGGACCGCCTCCGGCATCGGTGAGGACGAGCGAGACGTTGTCGCCGTACCCGTCGTTGGCGATCCCCGACAGGCGCTCGGCCTCGAGCGTGACGACGATCGAGTCGGTCCCGGGTGGGACGGTGCCCGACGTCGACACCGGGAGCAGACCGGTCTCGCCGCCGCGGTCCGCGGGCGTGACCGGACCGATCTGGGCCGACTCGCCGCTGCCGACGAAGTCGACCCGGACGACCATGTTGTCGCCCTGGCTGTCGAACCCGCCGAGATCGGCCGACAGGTCGAACTGCACCGCACCAGCGTTGACGCGCTCGCGGTCACCGACGCCGAGCACGATCTCCTGGGTCGCGGTCGACAGCGGGTCGTTGCCACCCCCGGCGAGGAAGCTCTCGCCCGGGTCGCCGCCCTGGTTGTCGGCCGAGGTCGGGTAGCCGCCCTGGTCGTACTGCACGACGCGGAAGTCGCCGGTGGTCGTCCACCCGGTGGGCACGACCGTGGCCTCGCCCACCGCGCCCACGTCGACCTCGCCGTCGCCGTTCAGCACGATGTTCGAGCCGTCGCACAGCGTGCACGCCGCCCCGGCCGGGGCCGCCGGCACGAGCACCGACGCGACGAGGATGAGTACACCGGTCACTGCCACCCGCATGTCTTCGGAGGGTAGACGGCTCGTCCCGCCCCCGGGCGAGCCGGGTCGCCGACCGGTCCGGAGGCGGAAATGCCGGTCGGGTGGAGGAGGGCTGGCAGACTCGCCCGTCGTGAGCGGCGGAGAGCAGGCGACGACGCACGGGCGACAGACGATCGCGACGCTCGACCTCGAGGGCGTCCTCGTCCCCGAGATCTGGATCGCGGTGGCCGAGCGGACCGGCATCGACGCCCTGCTGCGCACGACCCGCGACGAACCCGACTACGACGTCCTCATGCGCTACCGGCTCGACCACCTCGCCGAGCACGGCCTGACCATGACGCTGATCCAGGACGTCATCGCCGAGCTGGGCCCGCTCGACGGGGCCAAGGACTTCCTCGACGAGCTGCGGTCCCGGACGCAGGTGATCATCCTCTCCGACACCTTCGAGCAGTTCGCGGCACCGCTGATGCGCCAGCTCGGCATGCCGACGGTGTTCTGTCACCGGCTCGTCGTCGCCGACGATCGCATCGTCGACTACCGGCTCCGCCAACCCGACCAGAAGCGCCGGTCGGTCCAGGCGTTCCACGGCCTCGAGTACAAGGTCATCGCCGCGGGCGACAGCTACAACGACACGACGATGCTGGCCGAGGCCGACGCCGGGTTCCTGTTCCGGGCCCCCGAAAACGTCATCGCCGAGTTCCCGCAGTTCCCGGCGATGACGGCCTACGACGACCTGCTGGCCGCCATCACCGCCGAGCTGTAGCTCAGGCGGCGCCTGCGGTCTCGGCGCCGGACATCCGGGTGCCCGACATCCGGGCTTCGGCGGCCTCGACCGAGCGGGCCCGGCCGACCACGGCCTGCAGCAGCGCGATGGCGTACTGGACGGCCTGCGCGGCGAGGTGCTCCTCGATCCGGTTGGTGCCCGGCGCGACGACCTCGTGCCACTCGTCGGGGATGGTCGACAGGGTGGCGAGCACGAACGGCCGGATGAGGCGGCGCTGGGGGTCGGGCACCTCGCTCAGGTCGACGGTCAGGTCGAGCAGCGTGCGGGTGAGCTGCGTGGTGCCGAGGCGGGGCGTGAACGCCTGCATCAGGTCGCGCAGCTCCTGGCGCGTGGTCGGAAGCAGACCGTCGTCGATCGCGGGGAGGGGCAGCAGGCCGGCCTGGAGGGCGGCGCGGCGGGCCGGGTCGTCGAAGATCTCGTCGAGGTCGACGCGGTGGTCGAGGAGCGCGGCGTGGGTCGACTGCTCGCGGACGAACCGGTCGGCGAGGTCACGCGGGATGCGGCCCGAGCCGAACCGCTCGGTCATGACCAGGTACGAGTCGGTGAGCGTCATCGACACCCAGGCCTGCTCCTCGACGTCGGACGCGTCGAACTCCTGGCCGTCCTTCCACGCGCCCTTCACGGTGCGGTGCATGGCCCGGACCCGGCGGGCGGTCCGGTACACCTCGTCCATCGACCCGAGGTTCTGGGCCTCGACGTAGCGGCCGGTGCGCACGACGCGGCCCATGAAGTCGTCGGCGAAGGCGCCGGTCGAGTGGGTCGCCGTGGGGATCGACGGCGAGGCCGCCTGGAGCAGCGCGGCCCGCAGCCCGGCGAGGGCCTGCGACGGCTGGCCGACGAGCTTCCACGTCGCCGAGTCGGGACCGAACAGGCCGGGGTCGCCGGGGGCGGCCTCGGGGTCGAGCGACGTCGAGAAGAGACCGGTCCGGGCGATCAGCTCGTCGCGCAGGGCCGGGATCCCGTTGGGCAGGGCGCGGGCGACGATGGCGTTGGGGGTGGGGAGCTGCATCAGGACCTCGTGGTGGGGAGTCGGAGCAACCAGCGGAAGGTGGCCCGGGCGTCGGCCCGGAGCTGGTCCTCATCGGGGGAGGGACGGTTGGAGGGGGTGAGCAGGAGGGAGTGCGTGACGCGAGCGAGCAGCTCCGCGAGGGGCCGTGGATCGAACCGCTCGATCAGGCCCTCGTCCATGAGCCGCTCGATGTGCCCGGTGAGATAGGCGGCGCCGGCGTCGATGATCGGCGCACCGCCGGTGGTGAGCCGGGGCAGGATCGTCTCGGGCTCGGTCTCGATCATCCGGCGGAGCAGCGGCTGCTCGCGCAGCTCGCGGGCGACGGCGACGCTGACCTCGGCCAGCTGCTCGTCGGGTGCGGCCGAGCGGTCGACGCGGGCCTCGAGGTCGGCGAGGAAGCGCCGGGTCTCGCGCAGCGCCACCGCGGCGACGAGGTCGTCCTTGCTGCCGTACCAGCGGTAGAGCGTCGCCGGGCTCACCCCGCTGCGCCGGGCGATCTCGTTCATGCTCGTGCGCCGGATGCCGAAATCGAGGAACGCGGCCAGGGCGCCGTCGAGCGCGCGGCTGTGGTCGGCGTCGGGTTCGTCGCCGGCGTCGGCGGGATCGTGGACGAGGGCGAGCAGTCCCTCGGGCGACAGCATGAGAGAATGATCGTCGATCTCTCTCATCCTCGTCAAGTGGTGGGGTGCGTGTCAGCCGGGTCGGGTCGGGGCCGGGCAACAGCCGGGGCGGCAGGGGTTGGGGCGGGGGCCGAGGGGGCCGACCGCGAGGGGCTCGGCGCCCACGAGATGCTCGTCGAGGAGGTCGACGAGACCGGAAACGAATGCGGGGTGGGTGCCGACGGTCGGGACTCGGTCCATGCCGAGGCCGAGATCGGTGGCGATCTCGCGAGCCTGGGTGTCGAGGTCGAACACGACCTCCTGGTGGTCGGACGTGAACCCGATCGGCACGACGACGACGTGGGTCGCACCGTCGGCGGCGAGCGCGGTGAGGTGGTCGCCGATGTCGGGCTCGAGCCACGGGACCTGGGGCGGCCCCGAACGCGACTGGTAGACGAGGTCCCAGCCCCCCGACCAGCCGGCGCCGGTCGCCACGAGGTCGGCGGCATCGCGCAACTGGACCTCGTAGTCGGACGACCGCGCCATCGACATCGGCAGCGAGTGGGCGGTGAAGACGAGCCGGGCGTCGTCGGGCGCGCCGTCGAGGACCGGCCGGAGACGGTCGACCATGGCCGTGACGAAGCCCGGGTGGTTCCAGTACGGCCGGACCTTCTCGACGGCGGGGGCGGGCCCGCCGTCGTCGTCCCGAACGGCGGCGGCGACGGCGCGGTCGAGGTCGTCGAGGTACTGCCGGCACGCGGAGTACGAGGAGTACGCCGAGGTGGTCACGGCGACCACCCGGCGATGGCCGGCGTCGGCGATCTCGCGCATCGTGTCCTCGACGAAGGGGTGCCAGTTGCGGTTGCCCCAGAAGAGCGCCACGTCGCGACCCCGGCGGTCGAGTTCGTCGCGCAGGGCGGCCAGCAGCGCTCGGCACTGCTCGTTGATCGGGCTGACGCCGCCGAAGCGCAGGTACTGCTCGGCCACCTCCTCGAGCCGCTCGCGGGGCACGCCCCGGCCCCGGGTCACGTTCTCGAGGAACGGCACGACGTCGTCGGGCCCCTCGGGGCCGCCGAAGGAGAGCAGGAGGACGGCGTCGACCGGCCGGGCATCGTCGGACATCGGCCCGTTCTACCGGCCCGATCGAG
>JBHIXO010000086.1:0-12176 GCA_041984725.1 Acidimicrobiales bacterium
CGACGTCGTCGCCGGCGTCGACGCCGACCTCGCCGCGCTGTTGGGCTGAGCCGCGCGCCTCAGTGGTGCGCCGGGAGGACCTGGTCGACGTCCCAGTGGTGCAGGCACGACGGGCAGAACAGCGACGTCCGCGACGCGGTGAGGTCGATCAGGTGGACGGTGCCCCGGGTCCGGCACTTCGGGCACCGGTCGTCGCCGGGGGCGGGCGTCTCCGCGGCGGGTTCCGCGCGACGGTCGTCGATGCCGAGGGCCACCTCCTGGCCGCGCGCCCGGGCCTCCCGAAGCTCGCGGGCGCGTGCGAGGCGCTCGCTGAGACTCATCGGAGACCACCGGGGTACGCCACCGCGCGCAGTGTAGGAACGCCCGACCCGGTGGAAACCCCGCCCGGGTGTGACATCAGCCTCGTCGGCGGCGCTTCCCGTCGAACGCGGCTTCCATCGCATCGAGGCGCCTCGCCTCCGTGAGCCCTTCCTCACGTCTCGCGCGGATCTCGGCCGGCGTGCGCTTGAGCAGGAGCTGGACCTCGCGCAGGAGCTGCTCGGGGTCGACCGGCTTGTTGACGTACTCATCGGCGCCGAGCTCCCAGCACCAGACGGCGTCCTCGGCGGCCGCCTTGGCGGTGAGGATGACGATCCGGCACTTCGGGGCGAGATCACGTTCGCGCCGGGCGCGCAGCACGCCGTGCCCGTCGACGCGGGGCATCATCAGGTCGAGGACCATCGCGTCGGGCGGGTCGGAGACCAGGGCGTCGAGGGCCTCCTGGCCGTCGGCCGCGTCGGCGACGTCGAAACCCTCGTCCTCGAAGAGGAAGCCGAGCATCGACCGGATGCTCGGGTCGTCGTCGACGATGAGGATCCGGCGACGGCGTGCCTCGGAGCGTCCCTGTTCCCAGGACTCGTCGGTGATCTCCCAGTCGGTCATTCGATCCTCTCGTCGAACCCTCGCGGGGCCCGACCCCTTCGTGGGACCCGGTCCCGAACGGTACCGGATCCACCGGACGGGTCCGGGGTCCGGGCCGGTCGGGGCCGGGCCGGTCGGCGTGAGGCCCGTGGATCGACCCATACCTGGTGCGGCGCCGTCGCTTTGCCAGACTTCGGGCATCGAGGACGGCCAGGACGACATCCGACGGCGTCTCGAGGACATGCCCTCCGTCGACGACGCCCCCCTGGACTGGGATCCGGCCACGCGACGCTTCCGCGGTGGGAGCGGGCCCGTCCCCGAGACCCAGGTCGGCGACGACGGCGTCGACACGCGCCGGGTCGTCGTCGGCGCGCCCCCCGACGGCGGTCGCCTCGCTCCCCCCGCCCGCAGCGGACCCGTCGTCGTCGACCCCGTCCCGCAGCCCCGCCCCGAGGTCCCCGTGTCCCCTGCACGTACCGTGCCCGCACCGGACATCCGCCCGAACCGCACGGCGGCGGCCGAGCCGGCGGCCACCCGCTCCCGGCGCTGGTGGCCCCCGTCGCGTCGCACCGTCGTGCGCACGGCGCTACTCGCGCTGCTCGTGGTCCTCGTGCTCGGGGTCTTCGGGCTCGTCTGGGGCTACAGCCAGTTCAACAGCATCGACACGGTCGCCCTCGACGAGGTGCTGGCCAGCGGGAACGGCACCAACTACCTGATCGTGGGCTCCGACTCGCGCGACGGCGTCAGCGCCGACGACGAGAACGCCGGGGCCCTGCTCGGCGACGGCGCCGCCGACGGCGGGGCGGAGCGCTCCGACACGATCCTGGTGCTCCGCATCGCCGACGGCGGGGCGCGCATGCTGTCGGTCCCCCGCGACCTCCTCGTCACGATCGCCGGCACCGGCCAGCGCACCCGGATCAACGCTGCCTTCAACGGCGGGCCGAGCCGGCTGATCGCGACGCTCACCGACGAGCTCGGGCTCCCGATCCACCACTACCTCGAGGTCGACTTCGTCGCCTTCCGCGACCTCGTCGACGCCCTCGGCGGGATCGTCATCGACTTCCCGAACCCGGCCTTCGACCGCAGCTCGGGCCTCGACGTGCAGCAGTCCGGCCCGGTCCGGCTCGACGGCGACCAGGCCCTCGCCTACGTGCGGGCCCGCCACTACGTCGAGGTGATCGACGGTCTTGAGGTCCCCGACCGCACCAGCGACCTCGGACGTGTCGTGCGCCAGCAGCAGTTCCTCGCCGCCGTGGTCGCCGAGGTCGGGGCGATCCGCAACCCCTTCCGGCTCGCCTCCGTGAGCGCCTCGCTCATCGACGGCATGCGGATCGACGACAACCTGTCGTTCACCGGCGCCATCGGTCTGCTGTGGCGGTTCCGCAGCCTCGACCCCGAACCGACCAGCCTCCCGACGAGCGGGCTCACGCTGTCGTCGGGCGCCCAGGTGCTCCAGCTCGTGCAACCGGGTGCCGACGAAGTCCTCGCGGGCTTCGGTTCCGGCGGGGCCCGCGGGTCCTGACCCGGCGGACCCGACCCGCCCCGTCAGTCGACGATCTCGACGTCGACCCGGCGGGCGACGGGGTCGGCGGCCACGACCCGCGCCCCGACCTCCGCGCCGAGCGGCAACTCGTCGGGGACCGTGACGACGACGGCCGGCTCGCGGAACTGCAGCACCGACCCGTCGCGCCGGTGGTCCACGACGACTGCGTCGAAGACCGCGCCGACGTGGCCGGCGAGCACGAGCGCCTCGAGGTGGTCGAGGACGGCGCGGTCGAGCTCCCCGGCGCGCCGGCGGCCGGCGTCGACCTCGCCGGGCACGTCGTCGAGCGCGTCCTGGACCCACTCGGGGGGATCGACCCCCGCCACCGTCGCCAACACCGCCTCGGTCGCGAACCGGTCCCCGAGACGGCGCAGCGGCGCGGTCACGTGGGCGTACGGAGCCGCGATGGCGGCGTGGACCAACACGTCGCCGGGGGCCGCCGACCCGGGGCGCAGCGGGAGGTGCCCGGCGCCGCGGAAGAGGCGGGTCGCCTGGACGAGGAACGCACCGGCGGCCGGGTCGGCGGGATCGATGCGGGCGATGACGTCGGCGTAGCGCTCGTCGTCGGCCCACCCGATGCCGAGCGCGACCGCGTGGCGACGCAGTGACGCGAGGGCGTCGGGATCGGCCGGAGGCAGCGTGCGGAGCAGACCCCAACCGCCGGCGAGCATGAGGTCGGCCGCCGCCATGCCGCACAGCAGCGAGAGCTGCGCGTTCCACCCCTCGACGGGCAGCTGGCTCCGGTAGCGCAGCTCGAACCGGTCCCCGACGCGCACGGCCTCCTGTTCCGGGAGCGGCAGGCTGAGCCCGCCCCGGTCGGCCTCGGCGGCGAGGCGCTGCTCGCCGACCGTGCGCAGCGGGGCGAGGTCGGTGTCGCCGGCGTCGACGGCGCGCTGGGCGTCCTCGTAGGTGAGCTGCGTCCGCGACCGGACCGTGGCCCGACCCACGGTCGTCCCGACGAGGTCGCCCTCGGGGTCGAGCTCCAGGCGCCACAGGACGACGGGTCGGTCCTGGCCGGCGCGCAGGCTGGCGCGGTCCTCGGCGAGGACGGCCGGGTGCAGGCCAGCGCGCTCGTCCGGGGCGTAGAGGGTGACGCCCCGCCGCCGGGCCTCGATGTCGACCGGGTCGCCGGCCCGGACGAAGGCCGCCACGTCGGCGATGGCGTACCAGACGACGTGGCCGCCCCGGACGCCGCGCTCGATGTGGAACGCCTGGTCGAGGTCGGTGCTGCCCGCCGGGTCGACGGTGACCAGCGGCAGGTCGCGCCGGTCGACCCGTCCCGGCCCGTCCGCCGGTGTCGACTCGGAGGCGACGGCGGCGGCGGCCTCGACCTCGTCGGGGAAGCGCTCCGGCACCTCGAGCTCGGCCCGAATGGCGGCCAGGCCGTCCCCCACCACCGGCTCGATCAGGGGGACACGCCGGCGCGGGAGGGGCACGCCCGCCGACCGTACGCCACCCCTCCCCTCCCCTCTCGAAACTGGCAGGACCACCGGAACACCCGGCTTCGGAACTGGCAGGACCAGCGGAACAGCGAGCACGGAGCACGTTCCGCTCGTCCTGCCAGAAGCAGGAGCAGTAGCCCCACCCCGTTCCGCTCGTGCTGCCAGAAGCGGGAGCAGTCGCCCCACCACGTTCCGCTCGTCCTGCCAGAAGCGGGAGCGGTCGCCCCACCCCGTTCCGCTCGTCCTGCCAGAAGCGGGGATCGCCGAGGAAGGCCGGGGCGGTCTGGGTATGGTCGTTTCGTGCCGTCCCCCGTGCCCGAGACGACGCGCGCGGCGGTCGTCGACCGGATCCGGGGGTGCCTCACCGCCCGGGCCGATGGCGACGACGAGGAGGACGGAGCCACCACGCGGGCGGCGAGCGAGCAGCGGATCGGGATCGAGGCCGAGTGGATCGTGCTCGACGCCGGCGACCGCACCCGCATCGTCGCCGCCGCCGAGACGGCCGACGCCGCCGCCGGCCCCCTCCCGGGCGGCGGGCGCGTCACGGTCGAGCCCGGCGGCCAGCTCGAGCTCAGCGCCGACCACCGGGGCGGGATCGCCGCCGCGCTGGCCGCCCTCGACGGCGACGCCGCCGTGCTCGCCGAGCGGTGCGAGCGAGCCGGTCTCGAACTGCTGGCCGTCGGCGTCGATCCGTATCGGCCGCCCGTCCGGACCCTCGACAAGCCGCGCTACCGGGCCATGGAGGAGGTCTTCGCCGCCGCCGGCCCCCGACCGATGGCCATGGCCGCGTCGTCGGCGAGCATCCAGGTCAACGTCGACTTCGGCACCGATCCGCTGGCGAGCTGGCGGCTGGCGACGGCGATGGGTCCGGTCCTGCTCGCCATGTTCGCCAACTCGCCGGTGCACGGCGGCCGCGTCACCGGCTGGAAGTCGACCCGTCAGCTGTACTGGGCCACGGTGCCCGGCGGCCGGGGCGCGCCGCTCCCGGCGTGGAGCGTCGAGGCGTGGGTCGACCGAGTGCTCGACACCGACGTGCTCTACATCGAGTCGCCCGACGGCACCGACGCCACCGCAGCCCCCGCCGGGTTCACGTTCGGGCACTGGCTCGACGCCGGGCACCCGCTCGGCTGGCCGACCCTGCACGATCTCGACGTCCACCTCACGACGCTGTTCCCGCCGGTCCGTCCCCGCGGCTGGCTCGAGCTGCGGATGATCGATGCCGTCCCGACGCCGTCCCGCACGGTCGCGTGCGCCGTCGCCGCCGCGCTCCTGACCCACCCCGACCTCGCCGAAGAGGTGATCGACGCCTGCCGGCCCACGGCGGGCCGTTGGTCGGCCGCAGCCCGCGACGGCCTGGCCGACCCCGCCCTCGCCGCGGCCGCGAACACACTGCTGCGTCTGACCGCGGACGCGATCGACGGCGACCTCGCCGGCGCGGTGCGGGACTGGTCCGACCGCTACGCCGCCCGCGGTCGCTGTCCGGCCGACGACGTCCTCGACTCCCTCGACGTGGTCGACGTCACCGCCGCTGCCGAACCGATCGGGTCGACCCCGTGACCGCCGCCGCCCGCGCGCTCGAGGCAGCTCGCGACCGGACCCGGGCCGTCCTCGGCCTCGTCGACGACGCCGCCCTCGTCGCCCAGCACTCCACCCTCATGTCGCCGCTCGTCTGGGACCTCGCGCACGTGGCCAACTACGAGGAGCAGTGGCTCGTCCGCGCGCTGGGCGGGCCGCCGCTCCGACCGGACATCGACCACCTGTACGACGCCTTCGAGCAACCCCGCGCCGGGCGCGTGGCGCTCCCCCTCCTCGACCCGGCCGAGGCATGGGCCTACGCCGACGAGGTACGGACGGCGACGCTCGACCTGCTCGGCCGGTGCGACCCCGACGACCCCGACCCGCTCCGCCGCCACCACTTCGTGCACGGGATGGTCGCCCAGCACGAGCAGCAGCACCTCGAAACCATGCTCGCGACGCTCCAACTCGTCGAGGGCCCCGGGGCGCGCCCCGACCTGCCCGCCGCCGACCTGCCCATCCCCGACCTGCCCATCCCCGGCCGGCCCGGCCCGCTCGCCGGCCGGCGACCCCCGACGACCGAGGTGCTCGTACCGGCCGGTCCGGCGACGATCGGCACCGACGAACCGTGGGCGCTCGACAACGAGCGTCCGGCGCACCGCGTCGAGGTCCCCGCCTTCCGGATCGACGCCCACCCGGTCACCAACGGCGACCACCTCGCGTTCGTCGCCGCCGGCGGGTACGACGACCCGACGTGGTGGACCGACGACGGCTGGAAGTGGCGGGTCGAGGCCGACCTCACCGCACCCCAGTTCTGGCGCCGGGAGTCCGGGTCCCCGACGGGCTGGGTCGTCCGGCGCTTCGGTCACGACGTCGCCCTCAACCCCGACGAGCCGGTGCAGCACGTGTGCTGGTTCGAAGCCGACGCCCACGCCCGCTGGGCCGGCAAGCGCCTCCCGACCGAGCACGAGTGGGAACGGGCCGCCCGGTGGTCCCCCGACGGCGACGCCCCCGGGCGCCTCCCCGACGGCGCGAACCTCGGCGGCGCCCGGTGGGGACCGGCGCCGGTCGGCGCACACCCCGACAGCCGGTCGCCGAGCGGGTGCGTCCAGCTGTTCGGCGACGTGTGGGAGTGGACGTCGTCCGACTTCGTCCCGTGGCCCGGCTTCCGGTCCTTCCCCTACCCCGAGTACAGCGAGGTCTTCTTCCCCGAGCCCGGCCGCGCCGGACGTTTCAAGGTCCTGCGCGGCGGGTCGTGGGCGACCGCGCCCGTCGCCATGCGACCGACGTTCCGCAACTGGGACTTCCCGATCCGGCGGCAGATCTTCGCCGGGTTCCGGTGCGCCCGCGACGCCTGAGATGTGCCGCCACCTCGCCTACGTCGGCCCGGCCATCGGGCCCGCGTCGCTGCTGACCGAGCCGGAGCACTCGCTCGAGCACCAGAGCCACGCCCCCCGCCACCAGGTCCTCACCACGGTCAACGCCGACGGGTGGGGCATCGCCTGGTACGCCCCCGAGATCCGCCCGGAGCCCGCCCGCTACCGCACGACGAAGCCGATCTGGGCCGACCGCAGCTTCGCCTCGATCGCCGGCGTCCTCCGCACACCCGCTCTGCTCGCCGCGGCCCGGTCGGCCACACCCCCGCTGCCGGTCGACGAGTCGGCCAACGCCCCGTTCGTCGACGGACCGTGGGCCGGGAGCCTCAACGGGTTCGTCGGCGGCTTCCGCGGCCCGGCCGGCGTGGAGCTCCGCAACCTCGTCTCGCCCCGCCGGGCGGCGCTGCTCGAGGGCAACAACGACGGCGAGCTGCTCTGCGCGCTCGCCTGGGACCGCCTCGATCCCGACGGCTCCGGCCCCGGACCCGACCCGCTCGACGCGCTCGAGTCGGTCGTGCACGACGCCGAGCGCCTCGGCCCGGGACCGAAGAACCTCCTGCTGACCGACGGCCGCACGATCCTCGCGACCGCCGTCGGCAACTCCCTGTTCACCCTGGTCGACGCCGGCCTCGCCGCCGGTGGGGCGATCGTCGCCTCCGAGCCGCTCGACGACCACCCCGACTGGCAGCCGGTGCCCGACCGCCACCTCCTCGCCGTCGAGGGCACCGCGCTCCGACTGCGCGGCCTCGCCGCCCCCTGACCCGCCGACCACCCCGACCCCGACTCGACCCGAGGGATCCCGCCATGCCCGCCGACCCGACCGTCGACATCCACCTCGATCCGTCCGACCTCGACCGCACGCTGCGCCGCGACGTGCGCGACGGTCTCGCCGCCGACCCGAAGACGCTGCCGCCCAAGTGGTTCTACGACGACCGTGGCTCGGCGCTGTTCGACGAGATCACCCGACTGCCCGAGTACTACCCGACCCGCTGCGAGCGGGCCATCCTCGCCGAGCACGCCAAGGAGATCGCCGTCCTCACCGACGCCGACACCTTCGTCGAGCTCGGCAGCGGGACGTCGGAGAAGACGCTGCTGCTGCTCGACGCGTTCGCCAGCACCGGTCGCCTCCGGCGCTTCGTGCCGTTCGACGTCTCGGAAGGAACCCTCCGCGACGCCGCCGCCCGCATCGACGAGCGCTATCCCGGCCTCGAGGTGCACGCCGTCGTCGGGGACTTCGAGCGTCACCTCCGTGAGATCCCGATGGTCGGCACCCGCCTCGTCGCGTTCCTGGGCGGCACGATCGGCAACCTCGACCCCGCCGAGCGGACGACGTTCCTCGGCGACGTCGCCGCCCTGCTGCGACCGGGCGAGCACCTGCTGCTCGGCACCGACCTCGTGAAGGACGAGGCCCGGCTCGTCGCGGCCTACGACGACGCGGCCGGCGTGACGGCCGAGTTCAACCGCAACGTGCTCAGCGTCATCAACGACGCCCTCGACGCCGACTTCGACCCCGACCGCTTCCGCCACGAGGCGGTCTGGAACGAGGACGAGGAGCGCATCGAGATGTGGCTCCACGCCGACGAGGCCCACGAGGTCACCATCGACGTGCTCGACCTCACCGTCGCGTTCGACGCGGGCGAGGGCGTGCGCACCGAGCTGTCGTGCAAGTTCACGGCCGAGCGTCTCGACGCCGAGCTCGACGACGCCGGCTTCGCGCCGGTCGCCCGCTGGACCGACGACGACGGCGACTTCGCCCTCACCCTCGCCGTGCGGACCTGACCCGGACGGGGCTCAGTCGTCCTTGAGCGCGACGGCGTTGGGCGTCACGTTCATCTTCGGCTCGTACGCCACCTCGACGACCTCGGTGCGCTCGGCCTGGTAGCGCAGACGCAGCTCGCCGAGGCAGGTCTCGCAGGGGCCGTAGTAGGCCGCCGTCACCGCCCGCCGGCAGCGGGGGCAGTCGAACTCGAGGTCGTCGGCGGCGGGCACGGCTCCGACCGTACTCAGCGCGCCGTCCGTGCATGGACCACACTGGCCGGGATGAAGACCTCGCGCCTCGCCCTGCTCGCCCTCGCCGCCGGCGGGTCGTTCGCCGCCAAGCGGGCCTTCGACGCCGAGGTCCGGTCGTGGAGCACCAACCCCGACCCCACCGACGGCGCCCCGCTGCGCCTCCCGGCCGGCGAGACGGTCGAGGTCACCGCCGACGACGGCGCCACGCTGCGCGGCTTCCGCTGCGGTGACGCCGCAGGGCCGTCGATCGTGCTCGTCCACGGCTACATCGAGCACACCGGGTTCTTCGCCCCGGTCGTGACCCGCCTCGCCGACGCCGGCTTCGACGTCGTCGTCGTCGACCAGCGCGGCCACGGCCGCTCCGACCGCGGCGTCGCCGCCTACACGACGGCCACGCTCGGCGCCGACCTCGCCCGCTGGCTCGTCGAGCTCGACCTCACCGGGGCGACGGTCGTCGGTCACTCGATGGGCGGGGTCGCCGCCATGGCCTTCGCCGCCGACCACGGCGACGTCGCCCGCGACCACGTCCACCACCTCGTGCTCGTCGCCACGCTCGCCGAGCCCACCGCCGTCTCGGCGACGCTCCCCCAGATCGACCCGGCCCGCGGCGTCGAGAGCCTGACGCACCTGTTCCGCCGCCCCGACCTCGGACTCCTCGCCCTGCGCGGCGTGTTCGGCACGCGGCCCACCCGGTCGGGGCTCGAGGCCACCCGCGCCGGGTTCCTGCAGACCGACCCGACGACCCGCGTCGACGCCGTGCGCATGCTGCGCGACTTCGACCTGCGGCCGTCGTTGCGCTCCATCGCCGTGCCCACCCGCGTCGTCGCCGGGTCCCACGACCGGCTCACGCCCCTCGCGCTCAACGAGGCCATCGCCGAGGGCATCCCCGACGCGCAGCTCGACGTGCTGCCCGGCATCGGCCACATGATCATGTTCGAGGCCCCCGAGGTCCTCACCGACCTGATCGTGCAGTCGACCAAGCCCACCGACCGGGTGGCCTGACCGGACGGCCCGACCGGGGGCCTGACCGGGTCGCGTGACCGGTCTGGTCGCGTTCGTCCCGGTTCGGGCGTTTTGCCCGCCGGAGGGGCACCACGATGGGCCGTTCGTCCCTCGTCAACGTCACGTTCGTGCCGTACGGTTCCGGTATGCGGGGGATGCCGAGACTTCGAGCGATGGTGTGCGACGACGACCCGGTGCTGCGTGGGGTGCTGCGCGGTGTCCTGAGCGACTCGGGGTACCGGGTGGTGGGCGAGGCGGCGACGACCGACGACGCCCGGGCGATCCTCGACCGCGACGAGATCGACCTCGTGCTCCTCGACCTCGCGCTCCGGGCCGGGTCCGGTGAGGAGCTCCTGCGCCACATCCGGGACGACCACCCCGGCGTGCGCTCGGTGGTCTTCTCGTCCTACATCGACGACATCGCGGTGCTGACCGACTCCGGCGCCACGGCGACGTTCGCGAAGCCCGCCTTCGACGAGCTCGAGCGCTGGCTCCGCGAGCAGACCACCCCCGTCCAGGCGCCGAACGAGGGCTTCGACCGCCGGCGTCCGCCCCATCCCGCACCCCCGCTGCCCGAACGGGGCCCGGTGTCGCCGAGCGGCCTCGAGTCGTGGGCCGGCCTGCGGGCCGCGGTCGACGGCCTGTGGCCGGGCGACGCCGTCATGGCGCTCGACCTCCACGAGGCCGAGGCGATCGCCCGCCGCGGCGACCACCTCCACCTCCTCGACCACCGCCTCGCGCTCGGCCGCGTCGTGTCGCCGACCCTGCGCTCGCTCGACCGGGTCGGCGCGACCCCGCAGGGCACCGTCGTGTGCCTGCTCGTCGCCGGCCACCAGGAGGCACCGGCCGCCGTCTTCCGGCGCGTCGAGATCAGCTGGGACCGTGCCGGCCTGCCGGGGACACCCATCGGCTCGTTCGCCCACATCCGACCCGACGAGCGCCCGGGCGCGACGCTGGGTCGCATCCTCGACGCCCTCGGGACCGAGAACACCCCCGAGCACCCGCTCCGGCTCGCCTGATCCGGCGGGTCGGCTGCGCAGCTTCCTCAGGGGCTGTCCGTCAGGCGGCGGTGCGCCGGGCGTCGCGGTGGGCCCGGGCGGCCGCCTCGAACTCGCCCGCCCAGGTCGCGACCCGCTCCGTGACGTCGTCGGGCAGCGCGTCGCCGCCGAGCGCGTCGTGCGCGGCGGGCACGGCCAGCGCCTCGGGATGCGTCGTCACGAACATGTTGGCGAACAGCGACCGGGTGTGCTCGATCCCCCGCACGCCGCCGCCCTTGCCCGGCGTCGCCGAGAGCAGCCCGACGTAGCGGGGATGGAACACGAAGATGTCGACGCGGCTCGTCCAGTCGACGGCGTTCTTGAACAGCGCCGGGTAGCCGCCGTTGTACTCCGGGTTGGCCACGACGAGCGCGTCGACGGCGGCGATGCGGTCGTGGAGCGCCTGGGCCGTGGGCGGGATGCCGTCGCGGGCCTGCAGGTCGCCGTCGTAGAGCGGCATCGGGTGGTCGCGCAGGTCGAGGTGCTCGACCTCGACGTCGGGGAGCGCGGCGAGGGCGTCGAGCGTCGTCCGCAGGAGCCGCCGGTTGAGCGACCCCCGGCGATTGCTCCCGGCCAGCCCACCGATGCGCAGCGGTCCGACCCCCGGCCGTGAATCGGTCATGCCCAGGGCCAACGGGACCCGGCTCCCACCTATTCCGGCGGGCAGACTCCCGGCATGGCCGACGCTGGATCATCCGTCTCCGAACTGTTCGACCCCGAGTCGTGGGAGCCCGTCGCCGGGTTCGACCTCACCGACATCACGTACCACCGGGCGAGGCCCGTCGACGGCCGGCCCGTCGGCGTGGTGCGGATCGCCTTCGACCGGCCCGAGGTGCGCAACGCGTTCCGTCCGCACACCGTCGACGAGCTGTACCGGGTGCTCGACCACGCTCGCCAACAGCCCGACGTCGGCTGCGTCCTGCTGACCGGCAACGGGCCGTCGCGCCGCGACGGCGGCTGGGCGTTCTGCTCGGGCGGCGACCAGCGGATCCGGGGCAAGGACGGCTACAAGTACTCCGAGTCCGACTCGGCCGAGGGCATCGACGCCGCCCGGGCCGGACGCCTCCACATCCTCGAGGTGCAGCGCCTCATCCGCTTCATGGGCAAGGTCGTCATTGCCGTGGTTCCGGGCTGGGCGGCCGGTGGCGGGCACAGTCTCCATGTGGTGTGCGACCTCACGCTGGCCAGCCGCGAGCACGCCCGCTTCAAGCAGACGGATGCCGACGTGGCCAGCTTCGACGGCGGCTTCGGTTCCGCCTACCTTGCCCGCCAGGTCGGTCAGAAGTTCGCCAGGGAGGTCTTCTTCCTCGGCCGGGAGTACTCGGCGGAGCAGGCCCACGCCATGGGGATG
>JBHIXO010000087.1:0-12024 GCA_041984725.1 Acidimicrobiales bacterium
CATCGACGACCTCGAGCAGCTGGTGCCCTGGGCGACACTCATCCGCAACGGGCACCTGCCCGAGCAGTGCCCGATCATCGCCCGGGCCGAGGACCCGACCGTCCCGGTCCCCGAGCGCTTCATGGCGGCCGTCGTCGCCCATGCCGCGTTCCGCGACCCCGAGGCCCTGCCCCTGCTGCACCGCCTCAGCGACCGGCTCGCCCCCGAGGACGAGCCCGCGGCGATCCACGTGCTCACCGAGCTCGCGCCCGAGCTGATCGCGCCGTGACTAGCCCGCTCGGGTCATTCGCGACGGATCTGCCCGGGAAGCTCATCTATCCGGCTTGACCGCCGATGAGACCGACTGCACGGCGGAGACGACTCCACCGAGCCGGTCTCGAAGGAGTCGAGATCGCCGACCCGCTTTCAAGGAGGAACCATGGGTCTTCGAATCAACCAGAACATTGCGGCGATGAACGCCTATCGGAACCTGACGGTGACCGATAACCAGATGTCGAAGTCGCTCGAGAAGCTCTCCAGCGGCTTCCGCATCAACCGTGCGGCCGACGACGCCGCCGGCCTGAGCATCTCGGAGGGTCTGCGTTCGCAGGTCCGGGGCCTCAACATGGCCGTCCGCAACGCCCAGGACGGCATCTCGGTCGTGCAGACGGCTGAGGGCGCCCTCACCGAGACGCACTCGATCCTGCAGCGCATGCGGGAGCTGGCCGTCCAGGCGAGCAACGACGGTGCGGCCGACGCCGACGCCAAGACCGCGGCCCAGGCCGAGGTCACCGAGCTGGTCAGCGAGCTCAACCGCATCGCCGACACGACCCGGTTCGGCAGCCAGAAGCTCCTCAACGGCAGCTTCTCCAGCGTCGCCTTCCAGATCGGCGCCGACGCCGGCGAGACCCTCTCGGTCTCGATCGGCGCCTACGACGCCTCGACGCTCGGTGTCTCGGGCGTCAACCTCACCTCGGCCGCCAGCGCCGCCATCACGGCGATCGACACGGCGATCGACTCGGTCAGCACCGGGCGCTCCCAGCTCGGTGCCACGCAGAACCGTCTCGAGCACACCATCGCCAACCTGTCGGTGGCCGCCGAGAACCTGGCCGCATCCGAGTCCCGCATCCGGGACACGGACATGGCCCAGGAGATGGTGTCCTTCACCCGGGCCCAGATCCTGCAGCAGGCGGGCACCGCCATGTTGGCCCAGGCCAACCAGGCGCCGCAGTCCGTCCTGCAGCTCCTCGGCTAGGAGCGCACCCGCAGCACCACGGGTGGGAGGGGATCCCCCTCTCCTCCCACCCAGGGGTGACCCTCCCGGGCACCCCGCCCCGACCGAGCGGATCGAGAGGAGGAGGTCGACCCGATGGGTGGCATCAGCGTGAGCGGCCTGGTCTCCGGGCTCGACACCAACAACATCATCCGCCAGCTCCTCGACCTCGAGCGCCAGCCGGTGACCCGGCTCGAGACCCGCCGGACCGACATCCAGAACACGGTCAAGTCGTACAAGGAGCTCAACACCCGCTTCCAGACGCTGCGGGACACGGCCGACGACCTGACCACCTCCCTCGACTGGATCGCCCGCAAGGCGACGTCGAGCGACGAGGCCGTCGTGACCACCTCGGTCAGCGGCACGCCGATCAACGGCTCGGTCAGCTTCAGCGTGACCGCCCTGGCCGCCGCCCACAGCGTCGTCTCCGGTTCGACCGTGGCCGGTACGGATGCCGTCGTCGCCGACGGATCCGACATCACGATCAACGGGGTCGCCATCACCGCCGCCGAGTACGGCAGCGGATCCCTCGCCGAGGTGGTCGCCGCCATCAACGGTGCCGACGCCGGCGTCTCCGCCGCCGCCGTGCAGGTCTCGCCCGGCAACTACCGCCTGCAGCTCACCGCCCAGGAGTCCGGCGCCGACGGCGCGTTCACCGTGGACGGGACGGCGCTGACGGGCGCACTCGGCGCCTTCGGCGTCGTGACCCAGGGCGCCAACGCCGCGATCACGGTCGGCACGGGACCGTCCGCCTACAGCATCGAGTCGGCCACGAACGACTTCGTCGACGTGCTCCCCGGACTCACCTTCACCGCGAAGTCGCTCGGCAGCGCCACGATCACCGTCGAGAACGACGGCGAGGCCCTGGCCGACAAGGTCGAGGCGCTGGTGACCGCGATGAACGACGTGTCGAAGTACGTCCTCGACCGATCGAAGTACAACAACACCTCGGAGACCGCAGGCGTGTTCCTCGGCCAGTCGATGCCGAACCGGCTGCGCGACGACCTCGTCAACGCCCTCATCGACCCGGTGACCGGTTCGAGCCTCGTCGGCGCGGGTGTCGGCATCGAGACCGACCGCAACGGCACGATCAGCTTCGACCGCGAGGCCTTCCTCGAGGCCTACGCCGCCGACCCGGCCGCCGTCGAGGCGTTCTTCGGCAAGGGTGACGTGGCCGACACCGCCGACGACGGCATCGCCGAACGGCTGTCCCTGCTCGCCGAGGAGGCGACCGCGATCAACACCGGTCGCATCGCCGTCGCCATCGAGGGCCGCGAGTCCGAGATCCGCACCATCAACTCCCGCATCGACAACTGGGACGTGCGCCTCGAACTGCGCGAGACCGCGCTGCGCCGCCAGTTCGGCAACCTCGAGACGTCGCTCGGCCGGCTGCAGCAGCAGGGCCAGTGGCTCGCCGGCCAGATCGCCGGGCTGCCGACGGGCTCGACTCGCTGATCCGCCACCGGACCTGGACACCGACCACGCCATGAACACGCGCACCCGCAACCGCTACCTCGCCGACTCGGTCACGACGGCGTCGCCCGGCACGCTCCTCGTGCGGCTGTACGACCGTCTGCTCCTCGACCTGCAGCGCGGCGAGCGGGCGATCCGCGACGCCGATCCCCTCACGGCGAGCGAGACCCTGACCCACGCCCAGGACATCGTCGCCGAACTGCACGCCACGCTGCGGGTCGACGCCTGGTCCGGCGGTCCGGCCCTCGCCCAGATCTACGAGTTCGCGCTCCGCGAGCTGATCCGGGCCAACATCGACCGCGACGCCGACCGCGTCGCCTCGATCCATGCCCTGTTCGAACCACTCCGCGACTCGTGGCGCCAGGCGGCCACCAGCACCGAGGCGACGGCGACGTCGACCTCGCTGACCGCCTGATCGGGAACGCTGCGATGGGCGACGCCGGCTGGGCGGCCTTCCTCGACTCGCTCGAGTCCGAGCTGCAGGCGGTGCAGCGTCACCGCACGTCCGACCCGGGCGCCACGCAGCGCCGCCCGCTCGGCGAGTTCTCCGCCCCCCCCGACCTCGGCCCCCTCCCGACGGAGCTGGCCGCCCGCGCCCACGAGGCGCTCGCCGCGATCGAGCGCATCTCCGCCGACGTCCGCGCCGACATGCAGCGCACGTCACGCCAGATCATCGAGCTGCGCGAGCTGCACCCCCGCGGCCCCCGCCCGGCCAGCACGATCGACACCCGCGCCTGAACGCCGCGCCGTCAGGGCGCGTCGACGGGCGGAGATCTCCCGGATCTCGCCGCCCGGTCCTCAACAACCACGGACTGCGGTCGATCGGATGGCTCGCAAGGAATGCACGAAGCGCTGCCAGGGAGAGGCGGCTCGTCCGAAGAGACCGAGGAGCTCCTCGTGCAGGATCTTGCCCTCGGCGCGCTCCACAGCGCGCTGCGAGGCCTGAGCGCCCGCCAGCGGGTCATGGCCGACAACGTCGCCAACGTCGAGACCCCCGAGTTCCTCGCCGGGCGGGTCGAGTTCGAGGCCAGCCTCCGAGCCGCGGTCGCGGCCGGTGACCCCGCCGCCTTCGACGTGACGAGCAGCCAGTCGTTCGCCCCGACCAACCCGAACGGCAACAACGTGTCCCTCGAGGAGGAGATGCTCGGGCTCGCCGAGACCGAGCTGCGCTACTCGCTCGCCGTCGAGGGCGTCAACGCCAAGTACCGCCTCCTGCGCACCGCGATCGGGGGCCGCTGATGTCCGCCGTGTTCAGCGCGATGGAGACCGCGAGCAACGGGCTCGGCGTCTACAAGACGTGGCTCGACGCCATCGCCGACAACATCGCCAACATCAACACCGTCCGTCCCGGCGACGAGGAGGCGTTCGCCGCCCGCTACATCGTCGCCGAGGCCGTCGCGTACGGCGAGGCCGCGGCGCCGGGCATCGGCAAGGGAAGCCGCGTCGCGTCGATCCAGTTCGGGTCGACCGAGGGGCGGCTCGTCCACCAGCCCGACCACCCCCTCGCCGACGAGAACGGCATGATCCGGCTCCCCGACATCGACCTCAACGAGCAGATGACGGCGATGATCGTGGCCCAGCGCAGCTACGAGGCGAACGTCTCGGTGGTCGAGCGGGCCCGGAACGTGTACCAGGCCGCGCTGCGGATCGGGAGGAGCTGATGGCGATCGACGCGATCACCGCGGCGGGGAACGCCATGCGCGCCATGGCGACGTCGCTGCCCTCGCTCCCCCACGTCGGCGGAGCCGCCGACGGCATCCCGGCAGGCGACGCCGCGGGCGCGGCCGCAGGCCAGGGCTTCGGCGACAAGGTCGTCGGTGCGATGGAGGACCTGAACGCCCTCCACGCCAACGCCGACCAGCTCGCCGTCCAGGCCGCCACCGGCGACCTCTCCGACGTGCACGAGTACACGATCGCGGCGAGCCAGGCCGAGATCGCCACGCAGCTCACCGTCGCCGTGCGTGACAAGGCCGTCGAGGCCTTCAACGACATCATGCGGATGCAGTTCTGATGGCGGGCTTCGACTACGGCGCGATCAAGGACCGCGGCGTCACCATCTACTCCCAGTTCACCGCGGGCCAGAAGATGATGGTCGTCGTCGCCACCGTCGGCCTCCTGTTCGGCGGCATGACGTTCATGCGGTGGGCGGCCTCGCCCAGCTACGTGCCGCTGTACACGAACCTCGAGGCGAGCGACGCCGCCGACGTCACCGACCAGCTCGAGTCGATGCGCGTCCCGTACGAGCTCGAGGACGGCGGCAGCACGATCATGGTGCCCCGCGACGACGTGTACCAGACCCGTCTCGACCTGTCGGCCGAGGGTCTGCCCCGCGTCGGGGGCGACGGCTGGAACCTGATCGACGACCAGGGCCTCACCACATCGGAGTTCCGCCAGCGCGTCGACTTCCAGCGGGCGATGGAGGGCGAGCTCGCCCGCACGATCGCCTCGATCGACGCGATCGACACGGCCACGGTGCACCTCGTCATGCCCGAGGACGACCTCTTCGCCGGCGACGACGTCCACCCGAGCGCCTCGGTCCTCGTCGACACCGGCGACACACCGCTGGCCGCCGGCCAGGTCCAGGCGATCGTCCACCTCGTGTCGTCGAGCGTCGAGGGCATGACCACCGACTTCGTGACCGTCGCCGACACCGACGGTCGGGTGCTCTCGGCCGCCGGCGAGGAGGGCATGGACCTCGCCGCCGGCGACCAGCGCCTCGCCCAACGGTCGGCCTACGAAGCCGGCCTGGCCCGATCGATCCAGTCACTCCTCGACCCGGTGACCGGCGTCGGCCGCAGCCGCGTCGTGGTCAGCGCCGACCTCGACTTCGACGAGCGCGAGAGCGTCACCGAGTCGTTCGGCGAGCCGGAGACGGCCCCGGTCGTCTCCGAGTCGACGAGCAACGAGGAGTACACGAACAGCGACGGCACCACCGTCGGCGGCGTCCTCGGCCCCGACGCCATCCCCGTGGCCGACGGTGGCGGGGAGAGCTCGTACACCCGGGCCGACGAGAACCGCACGTTCGCCGTCGACAAGATCACCGAA
Organism: Acidimicrobiales bacterium; assembly: GCA_041984725.1. Lineage (GTDB taxonomy): Bacteria > Actinomycetota > Acidimicrobiia > Acidimicrobiales > Salinilacustritrichaceae > Salinilacustrithrix. The sequence continues at coordinate 5,771 of JBHIXO010000087.1, forward strand.
CAGGTCCGGGCCGCTCCCGGCGGCGTCGAGCGGCTGTCCGTCGCCGTGCTCGTCGACGAGGACGCCGGCGTGAACACCGCAGAAATCGCCGACCTCGTCACCGCGGGCGCCGGTCTCGTCCCCGCCCGGGGCGACTCGATCGAGGTGACGGCGATGGCCTTCGGCGACGCCGGCGACCTCGACCTCACCGATGGCACCGCCTCGTCCGGTGGCGACGACCAGATGGTGATGACGCTGGCCCGCACCGGCGGCGTCGTGCTCCTCGTGCTGATCGTGCTCGGACTCGCCTACCGCAGCGCCCGCCGGTCGAGCCTGGCCAAGTACCCGATCGCCATCCCCCTACCCGGTGCGGCCGACGAGGCCGAGCTGCTGCTCGCCGACCTCGAGGCCGAGATCGGCGCCGCCGCCGAGCACGCGGCGCTGGAGCCGGCCGAGCCGTCCCGTGCCGTCGTCCTGCAGAACCAGATCGGTGAGCTGATCGACCGCCAGCCCGAGGACGTCGCCGCCGTGCTGCGCACCTGGCTCGCCGACCGGAGGGCGTGACCGTGCGCACGTCCGAGCTCCGTGGCGCCGCCAAGGTCGCCATCCTCCTGCTGCAGATGGGCAACGAGCGGTCCGCCAAGGTCCTCCGCGAGTTCCGCGAGTCCGAGGTCGCCGAGATCATGAGCGAGGTCGCGAGGCTCCGCAACGTCGACGGCAAGGTGATCGAGGAGCTCTACGAGGAGTTCGCCGGCCTCGCCGAACAGAACATCGCCGTCACGTCCGGCGGCCTGGAGCTCGCCCGCTCGCTCCTCGCCGAGACGCTCGGCGAGGACCGCGGCAACGAGATCATCGGCCGCATCACGAAGGGCCGCCTCGACCTCCCGTTCGAGTTCCTCGCCCACGCCGACCCGCGCCAGGTGCTCTCGTTCCTCCAGGAGGAACACCCCCAGACCATCACGCTCGTCCTCGCCCACATGCCGGTCGACCGGGCGGCGATGGTGATGGGCGGCCTGCCCGAGGACCTGCAACAGGAGGTCGCCGTACGGCTCGCCACGATGGACCAGACGAGCCCCGACGTCGTCGCCCACGTCGAGGAGGTCCTGGCCAACCGGCTCTCGTCCGTGGTGCAGGCGACCGAGATGGCCGACGTCGGCGGTGTGCAGTCGCTCGTCGAGATCCTCAACCGGTCCGACCGCGCCACCGAACGCCTCATCCTCGAGGGCCTCGAGATGGCGAACGAGGAGCTCGCCGACGAGGTCCGCCAGAAGATGTTCGTGTTCGAGGACATCGCCAACCTCGACGACCGTTCGATCCAGCTCGTGCTGCGCCAGGTCGACTCGAAGGACCTCGCCGTGGCCCTCAAGGGCGTCAAGTCCGAGGTGCGCTCGAAGATCCTGCGCAACATGTCCGAGCGCGCATCACAGAACCTCGCCGAGGAGATCGACCTGCTCGGCCCCGTCCGCCTCAAGACCGTCGAGGACGCCCAGGGCGCCGTCGTGCGCATCGTGCGGGCGCTCGAGGAGTCGGGCCAGCTCGTCCTCGCCAGGAGCAACGATGAGTTCGTCGAGTAGCGCCGTGCCGACAGCCGGACCTGTGACCGCGTCCACCGCGTCCTGGGCACCGCCACTGGACCTCACCCCGGTCGGCCTGCGCGCCTACGACCCCGCCCGCGTGCAGGCGGCCGTCGAGGAGGGCTACGACGCCGGCTTCCAGGCCGGACGCGCCGAAGCGCTCGCCCGGGCCGCCGAGGACCGCGTCGCGTGGCAGGCCGAGTTCGCCGCCGAGACGCAGGCGCTGCTGCAGGCCATCGCGGCGACCGGTGACCGCCTGGCCCGCGGCGAGTCCGCGACGGCCGAGGCGTACGCCGCCGCCGCCGCGCCGGCCGCCGTGGCCATCGCCGCGTCGATCCTGGGCCGTGAGCTCGCCGACGAGACCGTCGCCGCCGTCGCCGCGGTCGAGCGCGTGCTCGCGACGGTCGACCGGCGCGACACGGTCCACGTGACGCTGCACCCCGACGACGTCGAGGCGTTGGCCGCCCACGACCTGCCCCCCAACGTCCACCTCGAGGGCAACCCCGGCCTGCGCCGCGGCGACGCCACGGCCCGGACCGACGACCGCACGGTCGACGCCCGCATCGAGACGGCCCTCGCTCGCGCCTGCGCAGCACTGGAGGGCGGCTCGTGACCGCCGCGCCCGTGCTCACCCACGCTGGCCCCGTACTCGACCTCGCGGCCGCCGTCGAGGCCGCCCGACCGCTCGTCACCGGGCGGGTGCGGTCGGTCGTCGGCCTCCACATCGAGGTGGCCGGCGTCGACGCGTCGATCGGCGACGAGGTCCTCATCGAGGCTCCCGAGGGCGCCATGCCCGCCGAGGTGATCGCCCTCCACGACGGCGCCGCCGTCTGCCTGCCTCACGGCCACCTCGACCGCGTCGCCAACGGCACCCCCGTCCGGGCCACCGGCCGCCGCCCGTCGGTCCTCGTCGGCCCCGGCCTGCTCGGTCGCGTGCTCGACGGCTTCGGACGACCTCTCGACGACCGCCCGCTCGACGGATCGCTCCAGCGCGTCGACATCGACGGCACCCCGCCGCACCCGCTGCGCCGCCGCAACGTGGACGAGTACCTCCCGCTCGGCGTCCGGTCGATCGACACGCTGATCCCGTGCGGCCGGGGCCAGCGACTCGGCATCTTCGCCGGCTCCGGCGTCGGCAAGTCGAGCCTGCTCTCGATGATCGCCCGGGGCGCCGACGCCGACATCACCGTCCTCGCCCTGATCGGCGAGCGCGGTCGAGAGGTCCGCGAGTTCCTGGAGCGCGACCTCGGACCCGAGGGTCTGGCGCGCTCGGTCGTCGTGGTCGCCACGTCCGATCAGCCCGCGCTCGTACGGCTGCGCGCCGCGTTCACCGCGACCCGCATCGCCGAGGCCTTCCGCGACGAGGGCCGCGACGTGGTGCTGATGATGGACAGCCTCACCCGGTTCGCGATGGCCCAGCGCGAGGTCGGCCTCACCGCCGGCGAGCCGCCCGCCACCCGCGGCTATCCGCCCTCGGTCTTCACGCTGCTGCCCCGCCTGCTCGAGCGCGCCGGCGCCGGGGAGACCGGCACGATCACCGGGCTCTACACCGTGCTCGTCGAGGGCGACGACCTCCAGGACCCGATCGGCGACGCCGCCCGGTCGATCCTCGACGGTCACGTGGTGCTGTCCCGGAAGCTCGCCACCGCCGGCCACTTCCCCACCGTCGACGTCCTCGAGTCGATCTCCCGGGTCACCGGCGCCGTCACGACCCCGGAGCAACAGGCGCTCGCCACCGAGCTGCGGGGTCTGCTCGCCGCGCTCCGCGACGCCCGGGACCTCATCGACATCGGCGCCTACGTACCGGGGGCGAACCCGACCGTCGACCGCGCCGTGCAGCTCGAGGGTCCGATCAACGCGTTCCTGCGCCAGGCGATGCACGAGCGGACGCCGGCCGATCAGGCCTGGGCCGTGCTCGGCTCGCTCCTCCAGACCGTGCCGCAACCCGGGCCGGTCGCCGGGACCGTGCCCGGAGCCCTTCCCCTGGGCGGCGGCGCATGAGCTCTCGAACCGACCGCATCGGCACCGTGCTGCGGGTCCGCCGCATCCAGGAGGCCCAGGCCGCCGGCGAGACGGCCCGGGCCGCGCAGACCGCGGCCGAGACCGAGCGGGTGCTCGGCTCGCTGCGGCAGCACTACGACCGCCATCGCGAACTCGACCACAGCGCCGGTCAGGTCCCCGACCGGCTGGGCGACCGGCTGCGACGCGAGCAGCAGGCCCAGGCCATCCAGCGGGGCCGCGAACGGGTCCAGGCCGCGGTCGCCGACCTCGAGGCGCGGCGTCGAGACCTCGTCGTCCGTACCCAGGCGGTGCGCGCCATGGAGCGGCTCGACGAGCGGCTGCGCGCCGAACGTTCCGCCGAGCTCGCCCGCATCGAACGCCGGGACCTCGACGAGCTCGCCCTCACCGGGAGAACGCCGCGATGACCGGCGCACCACCCATCGGCGGCGCCGCCCTCTCGCGCATCGCGACGATCGAGGCCCGCCTCGGCGTCGGCCACCGCCGCGGCGTCGACACCCGTTCCACCGCGTCGTTCGACGACGTGCTCGCTGCGGCCACGACGCCGGCCGTGACGTCGACGACGTCGGCCCAGCCGGTGCAGCGGGTCCCGTCGAGGGTCGCCGTCGGGACCTCGGTCGACGGCGTGCCGTATGCCGACCTGTTCCAGCGAGCGGGCGCACGCCACGGCGTCGACCCGGCGCTGCTCGCGGCGGTCGCCAAGGCCGAGTCCGGCTTCGACCCCACCGCGGTGAGCCACGCCGGCGCCCAGGGCCTCATGCAGCTCATGCCCGGCACGGCCGCCGGCCTCGGCGTCACGAACTCGTTCGACCCCGAGCAGGCCGTCGACGGCGCCGCCCGGCTGCTCGCCGGCCACCTCGACACCTACGGATCGGTGGAGCTCGCGCTCGCCGCCTACAACGCCGGACCCGGCGCCGTGAACCGCTACGGCGGCATCCCGCCCTACGACGAGACCCAGCGCTACGTGCCCAAGGTCCTGGCCTTCTACGAGGAGCTCCGCCGATGATCCCGGCCACCCTGCCGCCGCCGGCGAATCCGGACACCGCTCGCTCCTCCGAGCCGACCGACGTCGACGACCCCGGCTTCGCCGCCGCGTTCGACTGTGCGATCGCCGCTCAGGAGCGAGAGACCACGACCGAGGACGAACTCCCCGAGGAGTCAGCCGAAGGTGCCGAGGGCCAGGCAGCTGCGCCGACGATTCCGACCGAGGCCGTCGTCGCGGTCGGCCACGCCGTCGTCGTCGCCGCCACGCTCGAGGACCCCGCCGCCCTCGCGGTCGACGTCCGGAGCGAGGCGGTCGACGTGCCGAGCGCCGAGGCGGTCGTCGAGCCGGCGGTCGAGGGACCGACCGACGAGGCGATCACCGACCCGTCGGCGATCGTCCGGGACCAGCCGTCCCCCGAGGCCGCCGAGGACCCCCGACCGGCGCCCTCGGTCGACCGGCCCGCCGAGGTCGCCGACGAACTCGGCGCCACCGCACCGGCCGAGCCCACCGAGCCCGACCCCGTTCCCGCCGACGAGGCCACCGGCCGTCCCGCAGTCGAGGTCGACGGCGCCGACGACGGCGCGTCCACCGGCGAGGGCGACCCCGAATCGCCCGCGCCGATCCCGACCTCGGACGCCAACGAGCCGGATGCTCCCGCCGAGGTGCGGGCCGAGCCGGTCGATCGCACGCCGGGTCGCACTCCGAACCCGACCTCGACGGGGACGATGCCGGAGACATCCGAGGACGGCGTCGCCGAACCAACCCCGCCCACGACGACCCCGAGCAACGCCACCACGGCCGCCACGACCTCCGAGGCGCCCGATGCGGGCCCGGCGCCGGCGTCGCCCCCGACGACCGCGGTGCCCGTGGCCCCGACCACACCGACCGAGCCCGCGCCCCCCACCGCGACCGCGCCCGCCTCGCCCCCGCCCAGCGGGGCGCCCGAGGCACCACCCGTCGCCGAGCAGCTGGTGGGCCGGGTCTCCTCGCTCCTCTCGGGACCCGACGGCACGCACGAGCTGTCGATCGAGCTGCGCCCCGCCGAACTCGGGACCGTCCGCCTGCACGTCACCCTCGACGACGGCGTCGTCAGCGTGCGGCTCCACGCCGACGACCCGGCCAGCCGCCAGCTCCTCGCCGGCTCGCTCGACGACCTGCGCCAACAGCTGAGCCGGGCGGGCATCCGCACGGGCGCGCTCGACGTGTCGACCGCCGACCCCGGCACGACCGGACACCGACCCGGTTCCGACGCCGGCCGCGACCGCACGCCCCGCCGCGACACGTCGACGCCCGGCACGACCACGCCGGTCCCCGGCACGACCGCCACCGCCGCTCGGCTCGGCGGGGCCCGGACCTCCCTCGACCTCCTCCTCTAGGAACCGCCATGACCGACGTCTCCGCCGTCAACCCGTTCGCCACCACACCGCCGACCACGACCTCGTCGATCGGTGACGAGCTCGGCGCCGACGTGTTCCTCCAACTCCTCGTCGCCCAGCTCAAGTACCAGAACCCGACCTCGCCGGCCGACGGCACCGAGTTCCTCGCCCAGACGGCCCAGTTCACGATGGTCGAGAAGCTCACCCAGATCGCCGAGCACGCCGAGGTCAGCAGCATCGTCAACGCCAACCTCGGCGCCGCGACCCTCGTCGGGCGCGAGATCACCTGGCTCCGCGATGACGGCACGTTCGGCTCGGGTC
>JBHIXO010000088.1:0-12005 GCA_041984725.1 Acidimicrobiales bacterium
AACAGCCCGGCCGACGGCGCGATCGTGGCCGAGCTGCGCATCCCCAAGAACGTGCTCGTCGGCGCCGTGGTCCGTGACGGCAAGGCCCAGATCGCGCGGGGCCGGTCCCAGCTGCGCGACCGCGACCACGTCGTGCTGTTCTCCATGCCCGGTTCGGTCGACGAGCTCCGGCGCATCTTCAGCGCCGAGAAGTGACCGTGACGGGCGGGGCGGCCCGCACCCGGCGGCAGGCCCGGCCCGGCACCCGGGCGCCGACCGGGCTCGGCCCCCAGCGCAGCCCGATCCAGCTCCTCGTCCGGTCGGGTCGGTTCGAGTCCGCGGTCGGCTTCATCGCCGGCGCCGCGCTGCTCGCGTGCGGGGCGCTGGCGGTCGTCGCCGCGATCGCGGGCGCGATCGCCGACCAGCGCGACGTCGCCACGTTCGTCGTCCTCGGCGCCGTCTACCTCGGGCTCGGCGGTGCCCTCGCCCACGAGTGCCGGCCGCCCGACCGGCTGCGGTCCCGCGTCGCGTTCGTGGGTGTCCTCGGGTCGTGGCTGTGTGCCGTGGCGGCGTCGACCGTGACCTACACGGCCCTCGGGATCTTCGACCACCCCGACCTGGCCCTGTTCGAGAGCGTGTCCGGGTTCACGACGACGGCGGCGACCGTCGTCGCCGACCCCGAGTCGCTCGGCCGGGCGACGCTGCTGTGGCGGGCCGGGACGCAGTGGCTCGGCGGCCTCGCCGCCCTCCTGTTCGTCGTGGCCGTGCTGCCCTCGATCGGGGTCGGCGGTCTCGACGTCACCCAGCCGCCCACCCGCTACTCGGGGATGTCGTTGCGCAGCCGCCGGACGACCGGCCTCGTGCGCCGGCTCACCGTCCTGTACCTGTCGCTCTCCGGGGCCGGCGTCGTGCTGTTCCTCGTCGGCGGCCTCCCCCCCTTCGACGCGCTCACGTACGCGGCGACGACCATCTCGACGGGCGGCTTCGCCAACCACGCCGGCTCGTTCGGGCACTTCGACTCGGCCAGCGTCGAGTGGGCCGGCTTCGGCGGCATGGTGCTCGGCGGCGCCAACATGGCCCTGCTCGTCCGGCTCGTGCGGGGTCCGGAGCGGGGACGCCTGCTGTGGTCGTTCGAGCTGCGGGCGTACCTCCTGGTGGTCTTGGTCGGCGGTGCGATCGTCGCGCTGGGCACCCTGCCCGACGGCGGCGCCACGCACGAGTCGATCCGCGGGGCGTACTTCCACGTGGCGGCGGCGACCTCCACGACCGGGCACTTCGTCGGCTCGGGCTGGGGGACGTGGAGCGTGGGTCCGCAGGTGCTCCTGCTCGCCATCATGGGCGTCGGCGCGATGTCGGGGTCGGCCGGTGGCGGCTTCCGCCTCGTCCGGGCGCTGGCGCTGCTCGGGTACCTGCGCCGCGAGCTGGTGCTCCAGGTCCAGCCGCGCGCCGTCGCCCCCGTCCGCGTCGGGCGCCGGGTCGTGAGCGAGGAACTGGTCGGGCGGATGATCGGCTACCAGGCGCAGTACCTCACGGCGGCGGGGGTCGGCGCGATCGTCATCGCCGCGCTCGGCGCCGACCTCGTGACCGCGATCAGCGCGGCGATCTCGGCCCTCGCCAACGTCGGGCCCGCGCTCGGCGAGCTCGTGCCCGGCGAGGGTGGGGTCCTGGGGCTGCCCCGGCCGGCGCGGGCCGCGTTGATGCCGCTGATGCTGCTCGGCCGGCTCGAGATCGCACCGGTGCTCGTCGGCATCGCCGCCGTGTCGGCCGGGGTCGGTGAGCGGCTCCGCAACGGGGTGGTGCGGTGAGGCCTCGGCCGTCGGTGGTCCTGCACATCGTCGGGCTGTCCCTCCTGGCGGTCGCCGCCGCCGTCGCCGGCGGGATCGGGGTCGAGCTCGTCCGGGGCGACGGCGACGTCGGTCCCCTCGTCGTGAGCCTCGTCCTGTTGGGCGTGCCGGGTGTCGCGCTGTGGCGGGGGACGGTCCCCGGCGACGGACGCGGGGCCCGCACCGCGATCCGGGCGGTCGGGTGGTCGTGGCTGGCCATCTCGGTGGGTGGCGCGGTGCCCTACGTCGCCGCCGACGTGCTCGCCTGGGACCTCGCGCTCTTCGAGTCGATCTCGGGGTTCACCGGCACCGGCTCGACCGTGCTGTCCCCGATCGAGGGCACCGGCGAAGGCCTGCTGTTCTACCGCCAGCTCACCCAGTGGATCGGCGGCATGGGCGTCGTCGTGCTGGCCGTCGCCGTCCTCCCGTTCCTCGGCATCGGTGGCCTGTCACTGTTCACCACCGAGTCACCCGGCCCGACGTCCGACCAGCTCGCCGCCCGCGTGTCCGACACGGCGCGCCGGCTGTGGACGATCTACTGCGCGCTCACGGCGCTGTCGGCGCTGATCCTGTTGCTCTGTGGCATGGGGCCCTACGACGCCGTCGTGCACGCGGCGACCGCGGTCGCGACCGGGGGCTTCTCGCCGTACAACGACTCGATCAGTCACTTCGACTCCGCCGCCGTCGAGTTCGGTGCCGCCGCGTCGATGTTCCTCGGCGCGACCAAGTTCCCCCTGTTCTGGTTCGCGTGGCGCGACCGCAGCCTGGCGCCCTTCCTGCGATCGTCGGAGTTCCGCGTCTTCGTCGGCCTCGTCGGGGGCGCGGTCGCCGCGATCACCGCCCTGAACGTCCTCGGGTCGCCGGGCATCGACGGCATGGGCGTCGGCGCCGCGTTCCGGAGCGCCCTCTTCAACGCCGTCTCGCTCGTGTCGAGCTGCGGGTTCGGCACCGACGACTTCACCCAGTGGGTCGGCGCCAGCCAGCTGATCCTGCTGTTCCTCATGGTCACCGGATCGATGGCCGGTTCGACGTCGGGCGCGCTGAAGCTGTTCCGGGTCCAGGTCGTCCTGAAGCACGCGTGGCGGGAAGTGCGCCGGATCCGTCACCCCCGGGCCGTCCTGCCGATCCGCCTCGGGCGCGAGCCGGTCGAGGAGGCCATCGTCCGGTCGGTCCTCGGGTACGTGATGCTCTACTTCGTGATCGCACTCGCCGGGATCCTGGCGCTCGGCTTCCTCGGTTCCGACCTGGCGACGGCAGCGGGCTCGGTCGTGACGGCGATGGGTGGCGTCGGTCCCGGCCTGGGCGAGACCGGCCCGGCGTCGAACTTCCTGGTCATCGACCCGCTCGCCCGCGGGGTGGTCATGTTCCTGATGCTCGTCGGCCGCCTCGAGGTGTTCCCGCTGCTGTTCTTCCTGATGCGCCCCTTCGACCGGGGCCGGCCGCTCGAGCCCCGACGCCCGTCGCTCGTTCAGTCGAACTCGCGGTCGGGCGGCAGGTAGGCCACGAGCTGGCGCATCACGCCCGAGGCGTCGAGGCTCTCGGCGCGATCCAGCGCCTCGAGGGTGCAGAACGCCTCGCAGGTGGCGTCGTGGGCCCGCCACTGGAGGCTGACGACGAAGGAGGCGTGGGTGCCGTCGTCGAGGGCGACCACGGCCTCGAAGATGGCCGAGCTGCGGTCGAGATACGACAGCTCCCCGATCTCGTGGGCGGCCTCGACCAGCCGGCGGAACGTCTCGCCCGGGGTCGAGTCCAGCACGATCGTGGACGCATCGACGATCCGGGCGTCGGGCGCGGGTTCGGGGGGCTCACTCCACCGGGGCCGGGTCGCACTGGGGGCCTCGCCCGGTGGCGCGACCGGCGCCCGGGGCGGATCGGGCGGCGGAGGCATCTCGTGCAGACGCCCCTCCCGTCGGGCCACGCCGAGGGCCCGGTAGGCGGCGTTCAGTTCGAGGGTCGACGCCACGCCGGCCTCGCCGGCGACGTCGGGGTGCGAGCGGCGGATGCGCTCGCGATAGTTGGCCCGCACGACCGTCCAGTCGTCGCCCGGCTCGACGCCGAGGATCGTCCGGGCGGTGGTCAGCTCCACGGCCGGCGAGCGTACGGGGCGCCCGGCGGTGGTCGGTGGGCGCGGCCTACGGTCGCGACCGGTGTTCCAGAAGCTCGGTCCGTGCAGCAACGGCGAGGTGCCGCCGGAGGCGCCGTCGCCGGTCGTCGAGGAGACGGTGCGGCGGGCCCGCACCCTCGTCGCCGACACGGCGGAACGCATTGGCGTCGACCGCCGGCGCTTCCTCGCCACGACGATGGCGTCGGCCGCGACGTTGCTGACCCTCGGCGCCTGCAACCGCGAGGCGGGGCGCACCGGGGGGTCGTTCGCGGTCACGACCACGAGCACGACCGAGGCCGCGGCCGCCGAGGAGGTCTTCGGGTCACCGCCGGTGGTCGTCGACGTCCAGACCCACCTGCTCGAGTACGACCGGTCGGCCCCGCTCGACGGCGCGTTCTTCGGCAGCGGGTTCCCGCAGGCCGGGTGCGGCGACGACGACCCGAGGGCCTGCTTCACGACCGAGCGGTGGCGAGACCTCGTCTTCGGCCGGAGCGACACCCAGGTGGCCGTGCTCTCCGCCGTCCCGGTCGTGGGCGAGCCCGACCCGCTGTCGGTCGCGGTGATGGACGCCGCCCGCCGCAGCGTCGAGGAGTTGTGCGAGGACGCCCAGGTGCTCATCCAGGGGCACGCGGTCCCGAACGTCGGCGAGTTCGGCGCGGCGAGGGACGAGATGCTGCGGGTCGCCGAGGAGTACGACCTCGCCGCCTGGAAGGTGTACACCCACGCCGGCCCCGGCTTCCGACTCGACGACGCCGACCCGGACGGGCTACCGGTCGGCCAGGCGTTCCTCGACGCGGTCCGCGAGACGGGCGTGCCGGTCGTCGCCGTGCACAAGGGCCTCTCCGGCGAGGACCCGTGGGCGTCGCCCGCCGACATCGGCCCGGCGGCCACCGCCAATCCCGATCTCCTCTTCCTCGCCTACCACTCGGGCTACGAGACGGGGGAGGGCCCCATCGACCTCGACGCACCCCGGGGCGTCGACCGGTTGCTCGCCTCGGTCCGCGACGCCGGCCTCGGTCCGGGGGCGAACGTCTACGCCGAGCTCGGCTCGACCTGGCGACGGGCGATGACCGACGTGGACGACGCCGCCCACCTGCTCGGCAAGCTGCTCCTCGTCCTCGGCGAGGACCGGATCCTGTGGGGGACCGACTCGCTCTGGTACGGCTCGCCGCAGGACCAGATCGACGCCTTCCGGACCTTCGAGATCTCCGAGGAGTTCCAGGAGCGATTCGGGTACCCGGCGTTGACCGAACGGGCGAAGGCCAAGATCCTGGGCGGCAACGCCGTCGCGCTCCACGGGATCGACCCGGCGCCCCTCGGCTGCGGGCCCGAGCCCGGTGCGCGAGAGGAGGCCCGGATAGCGGTGGGCCCCGACCGCCTCCTCGGCCCCCGCACGACCGAGCAGGCCGCCCGGCTGTTCCGGCACGAACATCCGTGGTTCGCCGACGTCCCGTCGGCGCTGGGCGGCGGGCGCCGCTGACTACACGCGCAGGAACGCGGTCAGCGCGGCCTCGTACCACCCGGGGTCGTCGGCGCTGCACAGCTCGCGGGCCGAGTGCATGGCGAGCTGCGCGATGCCGACGTCGACGGTGGGGATGCCGAGGCGGGCGGCGGTGACGGGACCGATCGTGGAACCGCAGGGGAGGTCGCTCCGGGTCACGAAGCGCTGCGACGGGACGTCGGCGGCGTCGCAGGCCCGGAGGAACAGCCCGACCGACTCCGCGTCCGACGCGTAGCGCTGGTTGGCGTTGAGCTTCACCACCGGACCGCCGCCGAGTGCGATGTGGTGCTCGGGCTCGTGGCGATCGGCGTAGTTCGGGTGGGTGGCGTGGGCCATGTCGGCGGAGGCGCACGCCGACCGGGCCAGCGCGGCGTGGAAGCCGTCACGGTCGAGGCCCGCCGACGTCGCGATGCGTTCGAGCGCGGCGACCAGCAGTGCGGAGTCGGCGCCCGTGGACGACGTCGACCCGACCTCCTCGTGGTCGTAGAGGCACACGACCGGCACCAGGTCGGGCTCGTGGTCGGCGACGGCGAGCAGCGCCCGGAGCGCGGCGAAGCTCGAGCACAGGTTGTCGAGGCGAGGTGCGCTCACGAACACGCCGTCGAGACCGGTCCGCCGCGACGGCGTGAGGTCGTGGGCCATGACGTCCCAGGCGAGGACGTCGGACGCCTCGGCGCCCGCCAGGTCGGCGACGAGGTCCGTGAACGTCGTCCCCGTGCCGCCGTCGCCGTCGAGGTCCCACATCGGGGCGAGGTGCGTCTGCGCGTTGAGCTTGAGGCCGTCGGTGACGATGTCGCGGTCGAGGTGGATGGCGAGCTGGGGGACCCGCAGCACCGGGTCGTCGACGCGCACGAGGGCCGTCCGGGTCCCGTCACCCTCCCGCACCGTGACCCGGCCCGAGAGGCCGAGGTCGCGGTCGAGCCACGAGTTCGTCAGCGCGCCGCCGTAGACCTCGACCCCGAGCTGGCGGACGCCCGCCGTCACGTGGTCGGGCCGGGGCTTGATCCGCAGGTTCGGGCTGTCGGTGTGGGCACCGATGATCCGGAAGCCCGTCACCGGGCCGTCGGGCCGACGCCACGCCACCAGCGAGCCACCCCGCGCCAGGACGAAGAGGCCGGGGTCACGGGGGAACGGGGCCGTGGGGTCGACGGCGACGGCACCGGCGGGCTCGAGGAGTCCGAGAGCCGACTCGACGGCGTGGTACGGCGACGGTGACGAGTCGATGAACCCGCAGAGGAGCTCGGCGATGCTGCGGTCCGCGGGCGTGGTCATGCGCCAGGGTTACCACGCCGCCCCGCGTGCGGTCGTGCGGGCCCATGTGCGGCACCGGCACTTCGACGGCGTACGATTGCTGCCATGAGCAACCCGGGGGCCGATCGAGCGGGTGCCGAGCCGCTGCCCGGTTCCGGCCGCCTCCTGGAGTTCGTGGGCCTCCTGCTCGTCGTCCTCGGCGTCGTGGCCACGGTCGCCGCCATCACCTGGGGCGCCGTGGACGCCCACGACGGCACGCTCGCCACCTCCGACTCGAACCGACTGCTGCCCCTCGGGGGCTCCGCCGTGCTCGTCGGGTGTGCGCTGCTCGGGGCGGCGTTCACGATCGCCGAGGAGTAGGCCGTTCCGAGCTGAGTCCGTGCCGTCTGGCTCGCGGGCGGGCGCCCGGCGCAGGATGACGTCGTGGTGACAGCTCCCGTCCCGATCGTGGTCGTACACCGCAACCGTCCGCACCTCCTCGCCGCCACCGTGCAGGCGCTCGAGGCCCAGACGGTGCCGGTGCGCATCGTGCTCGTCGACTCGGGGTCGGACGAGGACCACCACCGGGCCGCGCTCGACCTGTTGCCCGCGGGCAGCGACGTCGTGCGGATGGGCCGCAACGGCGGCTTCGGGCCGTCGGCCAACGCCGGCTGGCGTCACGCGCTCGCGACGTCCGACGCGCCGTGGATCGGCCTCTGCCCGCACGACGCGCTCCCGGCCCCCGACGCGGTCGAGCGGATCCTGGCCGCCTCTGCGGCCCGGCCGCGGGCCGGGTTCGCCTGTGCCGACTACGGCGACGGCGCCACGCCCGTCGTCGACCCCTACTTCGGCAGCATCCTCGTGCCCGCGCTCGTCGACGAGGGCTGGGATCCCGCCGGCTACCCGCACGGCACGTTCCTGCTGGCGCGTCGCGACGCACTCGAGGACGTCGGCCTGTTCGACGAGCGCTACTTCGCCTACGGCGAGGAGGCCGACCTCGGACTCCGCGCCCAGAGGGCCGGTTGGGAGGTCGGACTGGTGCGGGGCGCGCGGGTGTTCAACCCGAACATGTCGAACCCGCTCCCGGTCGTCGACTACCTGATGGTTCGCAACACGTTCCTGCTGGTGCGTGAGCACTCGGGTCGGTACCACACCTTCGTGCGGCTCTGCATCGCGCTGGCCCAGTTGTGGACCGAGCGCGAGTCGAGCCCGTACCACGACGTGCGGGCCCGCCTCTTCGCGATGCGGGACTTCCTGCGGGGCCGGCTCGGGCCGCCGGGCGACGACGTCGTGCGGGCGCTCAGCGGATGAGCGCCGTGCGCCCGCCGTCGGGCCGGGCCGGTCCCCGGGTGGTTCCCGGGGACCTTCGGCACGCGTTGAGGCGACTTCGAGGGGTTGTGGCGAAGTCCTCCCGGGATCAGCCGGCGGGCGACGGGTAGTCCGGGGGTCGCTCGCCCTCGGGCGGGCTGTCGAAGAGGATGACGGAGCCCTCCTCCTCGAACACGCCGAGCTCGTCGGTCCAGGTACCGGGCAGGAAGCGACGGCCGCCGTCGACGTAGCGGATCATCCCGGTGCCGTCGCGCATCAGCTCGTCGGGTCCGGTGGCGTCGGCGTCCCACCACCACTCGGTGGCGTCGTCGACGCCGCTCCAGTCGTTCGGGTTGCCGAGCTCGTCCCACAGGCCGTGGTCGCCCCACGAGAGCGACGGTGCCGTGATGGCGTCCTGGGTCGGTTCGCCGGCGAAGAGCCCGGCCCGGAAGGTCTCCGGGGTGAGGTTCGGGCCGGCGGCCTGCAGCACGGAGAAGAACAGCGACGGGTTCGGGTAGAGGATCGGCGCCGTCTCGGCGGCGGGCGGGTCCTCACCGAAGAACCAGCGGTAGAGGAAGAAGCCCGGGTCGAGCTCGGGGCTGAGCTCGACCGCGCCGGTCGTGATGCCGAAGGCGTGCTGCCACTGCTCCTGGTCGAAGATCCGGCCGAAGACGTTGGTGTCGACGAGGGTGCCGCCCGCGACGACCCACTCGGGGAAGTACTCCTGGGCGGTGGCCTCCTGGGTGAAGTTGGCCGGCGCGACGGGATCGGCCTGCAGGACGACGGTCGTGACGCCGGCGTCCTTCAACTTCGCGATCGCGGACGTCGCCTGCTCGGGCAGGCGGCCGGGGTCGAGCTCGTAGTTGATCTGCTCGGCGAAGGAACCGCCGCGGGCCTCGAAGGCGGCGGCGAACTCCTCGGCGTTCTCGATGGCCTCGTCGGTGCTCGCGATGTAGAGGTGCCCGAACACGCGCTCGGTCTCCTGGAAGTCCTCACCGGCGAAGCTCGCCGGCTTGCCCACCAGGCGCTTCGACAGCCACTCGGCGGCGTGGAGATCGACCTGGTCGCCGGCCATCCCGATGTTGATCAGGTACGGGGCCCGGTCCTCGCGGAACTGCTCGGACCCGGTCGCGCCGCAACTGATGCAGACCACGCCGGCGGCGGCCATCTCGTCGGCCCAGGCGTTGGTCAGCACGGGCCCGCCCCAGGCCGCGAACGGCTGGTGCTCCTCGATGGCGCGCACGGCGTCGGCCCGGGCGGCGACCTCGTCGGTCGAGGTGCCGCTCGCCTCCACGATGCGCAGATCCACCGTGCGGCCGTAGGTCTGGTAGTAGGTGTTGAAGAACTCGGTGAAGCCCTGCACGGTCTCGACGACCTGGGCGGGCGTGTCGTCGTTGGCGATGGGGCCCTGGATGAAGTCGAGGACGGGGTCGTTCTCCGGTGCCGAGTAGTAGACGACGACGATCGAGTCCTCGGTCACGCCCCGGTGGGTGGCGCCGCCGTTGTCGTCGACGTTCGCGTAGCACTCGGCCGCGAAGAAGTAGGGGATCGCCGCACGCCCGGTCTCGGGGTCGCAGGTCTCGGGGAATTCGACGTCGAGGCCTTCGTCCTCGGCCTGGGTCCACGACACCGCGTCACCCGCACCGGCCTCCCCGTCGTCGCCGTCGTCCTCGTCGGCATCGCCGTCCGGGTCGTCGGTGTCGTCCGTCGTGTCGTCGGTGCCGTCGTCGACGCTGGTGTCGTCGGTGGTGGCCTCCTCGTCGTCGTCACCGCCGCCGGCCACGACGAGGCCGATCACGACGGCGACGACGGCGACGATGCCGACGACGGGTCCGTAGCGGCGGAGGGCGTCGCCGCCTCCGCCTCCGTCGCCGGTGGGGCGGTCACTGCTCGGCTGCATCGATGGTTCCTTTCGGCGGGGATTCGGGATCGGGTGTGTCGTCGGGGATGGCGATCAGGTCGCGAACGTGGAGCGGTTCACGGCGACGCCGTCGGGGCCGAGGTACGACTCGACGACCAGCGGGTCGGCGAGGACGGCGTCGGGCGCACCGGTGGCGATGACCGCGCCCTGGTCCATGGCGACCAGGCGGTCGGAGACCGAGCGCAGGAGCGGCATGTCGTGCTCGATCACGACGAGCGCGGCGCCGGTGTTGTCGCGGATGCGGTGGAGCATCGGGGCCAGGGCCTCGACCTCGCGCTGGGCGATGCCCGACGACGGTTCGTCCAGGAGGATCACGGTCGGCCGGTGGGCGAGGAGTGCGGCGAGGTCGACGATGCGCCGCGTCCCGGTCGACAGCTCGTGGACGAACTTGGATCGGTACGCACCGAGGCCCAACACCTCGATCAGCTCGTCGACCCGGGCGTGCACGACGCGCTCGCTGTCGTAGGCGGTGGGCAGGTGCAGCGCGGCGGCGAGCGGGTTGCGACTGCCCACCCAGCGCTCGAGGGACACCGCCACGGCCTCCTCGACCGTGAGCGACGGGAACAGCCGGGCGTCCTGGAAGGACCGGCCGAGACCGCGACCCGCCCGGGCGCTGGCCCCCAGGGCCGTGACGTCGACCCCGCCGAGCCGGACGACCCCGGAGTCGACGGGGACGAAGCCCGAGAGCAGGTCGAAGACGGTCGTCTTGCCGGCTCCGTTCGGTCCGATGATGCCGAGGATCTCCCGAGGGGCGACCGCGAAGCTCACGTCGTGCACGGCCCGGATGCCGCCGAAGCTGCGGCAGATGCCGCGGGCTTCGAGCGCGGGCGCGTCGCCGTGCTTCGCCGGGGCGTGCCCGTTGGTCGTCGCCCGGTGCGCGACCGGGGTGCTGACGTCGGGGGCGGCCAGGAACACCGACCGCAGCACGTCGGGACGCTCCAACAGCTCGGAGGTCGGGCCCGAGAAGCGGACCTCGCCCTTCTCGAGGAAGAACGCCCGCTGGGCGACGTCGAGCGCGACGTTCACCGACTGCTCGACCAGCACGACCGTCGTGCCCTGGGCCTGGAACTCCTCGATGACCGGGAGGAGCTGGGCGACGATCACCGGGGCGAGACCCAGGCTGAGCTCGTCGATCATCAGCAGTCGGGGGCGGGACAGGAACGCCATCGCCAGGGCGAGCATCTGCTGCTGTCCGCCGCTCAGGTCGCCGGCGGGGGTGTCGGCGCGCTCGGCGAGGATCGGGAACAGCTCGTGGACCCGGGCGAGCCGTTCGTCGATGTCGGCATCGCGGTGGTGGAGCCACGTCGCCAGGTCGAGGTTCTCGCGCACCGACAGCGACGGGAACACGCCCTTGCCCCCCGGGACCTGGGCGATGCCGAGGGCGGCGATCTCGTCGGGCGGCGCGTGGGTGATGTCGCGACCGTCGAAGATGATCGCCCCCCGGTCGGCCTCGGTCACTCCCGAGATGGCGTTGAGGAGCGTCGACTTGCCGGCGCCGTTCGTGCCGAGGAGGGCGACGCACTCGCCCTCGTCGACCTCCATGTCGACCCCGAACAGCACCTGCACGTTGCCGTAGCCGACCTCGACCTTGCGGATCAGCAGCAGCTTCGAACGGCCGGCGCGGCGCTCGGCGAGGGCCTCGGAGCGGGCGGCGCTCGACTGCCACACCTCGGTGATGTCGCCCGCGATCGTTCGCCTGGTCGTCGCGATGACCAGCCCGCCGACGAGGAACATCGGGACCATCAGGAGCATCCCCTGACGGACGCCGTACCGGTCGCCGATGGCGCCGATCACCGGGAGGATCATCACGCCCGGGATCACCCACAACGAGGCGACCGAGAAGCCGATCGAGCGGGCGCGGGGCGGGATGGCGAGCGAGAGCGTGGCCAGGATGCCGGGGCCGATCACGGCGAGCGTGCCCGTGATGACCATGTTCGCGGCGATCGCCACCCAGATGTTCGGCGCCGTCGCGAACACGACGAGGCAGCCGGACACGATGAAGGCGCTCTTCGACAGGAAGCCGAGGACGTGCTCGGGGCCCCTGGCGAGCAGCTTCGTGGCGACCCGCGCGCCGACGATCAGGCCGACGAGCTGGACGGGCTCGGTGGACGCCGCCACGAAGCCGCGGGCGCGCTCGTC
>JBHIXO010000089.1:0-11961 GCA_041984725.1 Acidimicrobiales bacterium
TCTTCATCGCCAAGCCGTTCACCAGCTACACGGCGGAGGACTACGTCACCAAGACCGGCGTGAACCTGGCCGGCTTTTTCTACATCACGCAACTGGCCATCGCCCAGATGGAAAAGCAGGGCAGCGGCCACGTAGTGAGCATCACCACCAGCCTGGTCGACCATGCGATCCAGGGCGTGCCGTCGGTGCTGGCGTCGCTGACCAAGGGTGGCATCAACTCGGCCACCAAGTCGTTCACCGGCGTAGCCATGATGCAACTGGTCCAGGACGGACGGGTGGACCTGGACGCCCCCTTGTCACGCTATTTGGACGATGTGCCCGCGACCTGGCGTGGGGTGCGGCCGGCGGCATGGCCGGCGCGATCGGCCTCACGCAGTTCTTCCGCGGGCTCGCGATCGGGAGCATGTCGGTCGTCGCGCCGGTGAGCGCCGTGCTGAGCGCCGGGGTGCCGGTGATCGTGGGCGTCGGCTTGGGGGAGCGTCCCGCGCCGGCGGCCTGGCTCGGGATCGCCCTCGGCATCCCGGCCATCGCGCTCATCAGCCGGGCCGTCGCCGACCCCGAGGACGCGCTCGCGTCCGAGCAGGCGATCGTGGCCGCGGTCGTGGCCGGCATCGGCTTCGGCGGCTTCTTCGTGTTCCTCGGCCAGACCGGCGACGGCGCCGGCATCGTGCCGCTCGTGGCGTCGCGGACGGTGAGCGTCACGTCGCTGGCCGTCGTCGGATCGCTGACCGGGCGCCTGGCCCGCCCCGATCGCCGAACCATGCTCGTGATCGCGGTCTCCGGCGTGCTCGACATGACGGCGAACGTCCAGTTCCTCTACGCCGTCCGCGAGGGGCTCCTGTCGCTCGGCTCGGTCATCTCGGCGATGTACCCGGCGAGCACGATCGTGCTCGCCCGCCTCGTGCTCGACGAACGCCTCGGCCGGGTCCAGGTCGTGGGCCTCGCCGCCGCCGCGACGGCCATCGCCCTGGTCGCCGCTGCCTGATCTTCCGGCTCAGAGTGGGCCGTCGGCTCCGGTCGGAGTCGAAGCGCGTCGTGGGCGCGCGTCGGCTCCGACCGGAGTCGAAGCGCGTCGTGGGCGCGCGTCGGCTCCGACCGGAGTTGAAGCGCGCTCGGGGCGCGCTTCGGATCCTGACCCCGGGCCAGGTGTCTGGTAGGCCATGACGACGTGGCGGAACTGCTCACGACCCTGCAGATGGCCGAGTTCGTGGCGCGGGGCTTCCTCGCGTTCCCGGCCGTCGTCCCCGACGACCTCAACCGGGAAGCGACCGAGGAGCTCGGCCGCATCCTCGCCACCTGGGGGACGCCCGACCGACCCGCCGCGCCCGGTAGCGGCCAACCGCTCGACGACCTCTATCCCGAGCCGTCCGCGATCGGCGCCGTGCTGCGGCTCCCGACGGTTGCGGGCGCCCTCGAGTCCCTGCTCGGGCCCGGCCCGGTCTTCGACCACGACTTCGTCCACTTCAAGCCGGCCGGCGACCCGCTCGGCCAGCCGCTCCACCAGGACGCCATGGTCGACCCCACCACCGCGTTCGACGTCCAGCTCTTCTACTTCCCCCACGACGTCGAGCCCGGCGCCGGCGGCACGGGCTTCGTCCCGGGGACGCACCTGCGGCGGGTCCACGAGACCGACGTCGGCCGCTACGTCCACATGGCCGGCGAACGGCAGTGGGCCGGGCCGGCCGGGTCCGTCCTCCTCTTCCACCAGGGACTCTGGCACCGCGGTATGCCGAACCCGTCCGAGCGCGACCGGCTCATGTACAAGATCCGGCTGAACCCGACGTCGCCCCAGGTGCGGCGCTGGGCCACCGACGACCTCGACGCCGTGCACAACGGGCCCGACGACCACGTCTTCGCCCGGTTCCGCACCGACTCCGTCGCCGCCGTCCTGCGCCACCGCGAGCCCTGGTTCGGCGAGGCCGACTACCGCCTCGAACTCGCCAACCGCGCCCGGGTGTGGCGCTACCTGACGGGCGACGACCACTACGACGTCGACTGGTACCTCACCCGCACCGAGTCGCGCGCCGCGCTGGTCGGGGACTGATCGTGGATCCCGACACCCAGCGCCAGCAGGTCCTCTTCCTCTACCTCGAGCACTCCGGCCTCGACGGTCGGGTCGTGGGCTGGAGCTTCCACGACGGCGCCGGCGGGCCCGACCTCCCGGGTGAGCCGCCCTACCGCTCGGGCACGGCCGCCCTGCGCGACGGGTGGCGACTGCTGCAGGCGTCGCCGGTGCCCCAGCGCCTGCCGGGCGCCGAGCGGGTCACCGGCCGCCTCGAGCACGAGTTCGTCCTCGAACGGATCGTCCCCGCTCCCTGACCGGTCCCGCCGACGGCCCTGAGTACCCTCGCCGGCCGATGGCGACCGACGTGACGAAGGTGCCCGGCCGCGGCGTCGTGATCCTCGGGATGCACCGCTCGGGGACGTCGGCGCTCGCGGAGTGCCTGGTCACCTGCGGGCTCTCGCCCGGCGCCCCCGACGCCCTGATCCCGCCGGCGCCCGACAACCCGCGCGGCTTCTTCGAGCTGCGCGACGTCGTGGCCGCCGACGACCGCGTCCTGGCCGCGGTCGGCAGTCGGTGGGACGTCGTCGCCCACGACCCGTCGGCGTTCGACGACGGCTTCACGCCGGTGCGTCAGGAGCTGGCCTCGCTGCTCACGACGTCGCTGCCCGCCGACCGCTGGCTGCTCAAGGATCCCCGTCACTGCGTCCTGTGGCCCCTGTACCGGCCGCTGTTCGAGACGCCGCCGGTCGTCGTCGTGATCGCCCGATCGCCCGCCGCGGTCGCGGCGTCGTTGGAGCGTCGCGACCTCGTCGACCACGAGCTGGCCGTCGAGACCTGGGCCCGGTACAACGCCGCGGCGCTCGCGGCCGCGGACGACGTGCCCCACGCCGTGGTCCTGCGGTACGAGGACCTGCTGACCGACCCGGTCGCCCAGGTGGTCCGTGTCGCCGACGTCGCCGCCCGCGCCGGCCTCCCGCTCGAGCCCGACCCGGACCGGCTCCGAGCCGTCGTCGATCCGTCGCTGCGGACCAACGTCGAGATCGAGCCGGCCGACGGATCGCCCGCCGGCCGCATCTGGGCGGTGATCGGCGCACGGGCCGCCGGCGAGGACGCCGCACCGCCGGCCGGCGACGTCGGCCCCCGCACGGCGCGGGTCGCCGCCGCGGTGGCATCGGTGCGCGGCCCCGACGACATCGCCCGAGCGCACACGGCCGCTGACGGGGTCGCCGGACCCGGCCACGGCCTGGGGGAGGGGTGGCGCGTCCGGACCGACTCGGTCGCGCACTGGCTCGACCGGGTCGACGCCGGCGAGCCGGTCGCGGTGTCGCGTTGGTCGGGCCCGATCCTGCGCTCGTTGGGCACCGCCCTCCGGGCCCAGGAGGGCTGGCGGTCGACCGTCGCGATCGCGGCGGACCGGACGATGCCCTCACGAGACCGGGCGGCAGCCCGAGACCGGATCGTCGACGCACTGCCCTCGCTCGGGCGAGGCCCGCTCGGCCCCGCCCTCGATCTCGCCCAGGAGATCCCCGGGTTGTGGACGTCGGGCTACGGCGCCGAAGCCGCCCGACTCCTCGCCGAGGAGCCGGCCGCCGGGGTCGACACCGCGGTCACGGTCCGCACCGACGCCTCCCTCGACGCCTCGGGGCCCGACGCGTGGTGGATGGCGCTCGCGCTGCGCACGTTCCGCGGCGAGGACCCGCCGGTGCACGACGCGACGCAGTGGGAACGCGCCGCCCTCGACGGATCGATCGAGCGGCTCCTCGACGTCGTCCGGTCGCGGACGACGCTGATCGTCGGAGCCCTCCACCTCGCCGACCTCGCCGATGCGTGGCAGGCGCCCGGCCTCCTGCACGTCCCGCTCCCCGGGTCCGAGGCCGTCGCGCAGCGCCGCGACTTCCTGATCGGACTGGCCGACGTCGTGCGGTCGATCGCCGCCGAGCAGGGTCGCCCGCCGCTCGTCCTCGCGGCGATCGAGCCCCTCGGCCCCGCCGTCGTCGACGCGGTCCGGCGGGCCGAACCGACCGTGCCGGTGCTCGACCTCGGCGCCGTGCCCGAGGTCTGGCTCGAACCGTGGCGTCGGGGTCACCGCTGGGCCGACGGCTTCACCCCCGACCGCACCTGATCGTTCAGGCGCCCGCCGCGAGCTCGGCCAGGGACCGGACCTCGGCGCCCGCGTCGGCGACGACGCTCTCGGCCGTGGTGGCGACGGGCGTGACCCCGAGCCGCCGCAGCTCGGCGAAGTACTGCCGGAACGTCGGGCTGTGGTCGTAGTGGTAGAAGGGCGTCGCCCGGAGCTCGTCGGCCGGGACCTCGAGCGACGACAGCAGGCCGCGCAGGGTGACGTTCTCGTGGTCGGGTGACAGCAGCCCTCGCTCGGCGACGTCGTGCAGCATCGACCGGAGCAGGTCGAGCAGATCGGGATGGTCGTCGTAGAAGTGGACCTTGTTCCGTTGCTCGCAGCCGACGTACACGACGCGGGCCGCACCCATGACGGCGGCGAGGTGCGTCGCGCCGAACGCCACGTTGTCCGAGGTGCGCAACACCGGCACCGGGGCGCGGAAGCGAGGTTCGAGCCCGATCGACGCGTCGAAGACGAGGCGGCGGACGACGAGGCAGTCGGCGAGCGGGACCGGTTCGTGCACCGACCGCATGAGGATGGTGCGGATGCCCGGGTCGACCATGGCGCACATGGCCACCTCCTGGAGGTAGGCCGACAACAGGTACGTGGGCGAGCACACGAGCATGGTGCGGTTGAGTCCGATCGTGGTCTGGGCGTCGATCCACGCCCAGTCGTCGTCGGACAACTCGCCGAGCTGGGGGCCCGAGCCGAGCACGACGATCGTCTCGCCCTCGTGCCGCCGGCCGAGGGCGACGGCCGCCGCCGTCTGGTCGGTCCGGTCGCCGGTCGTCAGCGTCGTCATCGGGATCCGCCTCCTGGCACCGCGCCGACCGGTGTCGCCGTCGACTCCGAGGCCTCCTGCGCGAACGCGGCGCCGACGACCACGGCGGCGCGTGCCGGGTGGCCGGTCCGCTGGAGCACGCAACGAGGATCGAGGACGGGGACCGGCGCGTAGCGACCGGCCTGGGCTCGGAGCTCGCCCGCCACCTCGTCGAGCTCGCTCGCCCCCGCCGGGTCGACGCCCCAGGCCGGGAGGCCCTGCCGGCCGTCGATCCCGATGACCGGGCCCGCGGTCGTCACGCCCGGGAGCAGGGCGGCGAACGCGAGTGCGTCGATCGCGCCGGGCGCGGGGACGACCCCGGCGCGGATGCGCAGCAGCCAGTCGCACGCGCCGTCGGGCTCGCCGCAGGTCGCGCCGTGGACGTCGACGTCGACCTCGGTCCAGATGCGGTCGGCGCCGCGGCGCTGCGGGACCGCTCCCCGGACCGTGGCGGCCACGGCGCGCTCGTCGGACCCGAGGACCTGGACGTCGATGCGACAGCGCGAGGGGTGCGGGCGCACGGTTCCGGTCGCGGTCCGCAGCATCGACGGTGCCCAGCGACCGTGCCACCGGTCGACGAGGCGTTGCTCGTTGGCGGTCACCTCGCGGAACCGCTCGGGGCCGCTGACCGACTCGTGGTGCACGAGTACCGAGGCCGGTTCGTACACGACGCGCCATCCCGCCTCGTGCAGTGCGAAGCACAGCTCCACGTCCTCGTAGCCGCACCAGTACGCCTCGTCGAAGCCGCCGACCGCGGCGAACGCCGCACGACGCACCAGCACGCATGCCGCGGTGACGACCTCCACGTCTTCACGCCGGTTCGCCAGCTCCAGGTCGGCGGTGTCGCGGTAGTAGCGGTGCACGGGCAGGATCGGCAGACGGCCGTCCTCGCACTCGAGGACGTGGACGCCGGCGTGCTGGATCGTGCCGTCGGGGAACAGCAGCTTCGAGCCGACCGCGCCGACGTCGGGCTCGCGGTCGAGCACGTCGAGGAGCGGTTCGAGCCATCCGGGTCGCAGCTCGGTGTCGTTGTTCAGGAACAGCAGGTGGCGTCCCGACGACGCCGCCGCACCCTGGTTGCACGCTTTCGAGAAGCCCAGGTTCTCCTCGTTGCGCACGACGACGACGTCACCGTCGAGCTGCGCGCAGAGGTCGGGCGTGGCGTCGGTCGACGCGTTGTCGACGAGCACGACCTCGTAGCGGTCGGCCGGGGTGTGCTCGGCCAGCGTCGTCAGGCAGCGGATCGTGTACTCGACCTTGCCGTAGCAGGGGATGACGATGCTCACGTCGGGGGTGGCCACGGGCGCGCTCCTCTCGGCACCGGTCCGATCGGCGGGGCGGTCGGCGGTTTGAGTCGACCGGCGCGGGTGTGACGGTCGGCGACACGTCGCTCCGTGGCATGATCGTGGCATGGCACGCGTACGGGTGAGCACCACCGTCGACGGTGACCTCCTCGCCGAGGCCCGGGCACGACGGGCCGGACACGCCGACTCGGCGCTCTTCGACGCCGCCCTCGCGGCCCTGCTCCAGGCCAGCCGTCGTGCGGAGATCGACGCCGCCTACTCCGGCTACGACGACCATCCGCTCGACGAGCCCGACGAGTGGGGGGACCTGGCCTCGTTCCGTCGGTCCGCTGGGGCGACGTGATCGACCTGCCACGACGTGGCGAGGTCTGGTGGTGCGAGCTCCCGGACGTCGCCCGGCGTCCGGTGGTCGTGCTGTCCCGTGATGCGGCGATCCCACGCCTTCGTCGAGCACTCGTCGGACCGTGTACGACGACGATCCGCGACCTGCCGAGCGAAGTCGTGCTGGAGCCGGGCGACGACCCGGTGCCGCGGCGATCGGCGGTGAACCTCGATTCGGTCGAGAGCGTCCCCGTCGCGCTTCTGGTGGAGCGCCTCGGTCGTCTCAGCGACGTCCGGATGGAACAGGTCTGCGACGCGCTCGCCGTCGCCGTCGACTGCCGCTGACGCGGGGCCCGGTCAGCCGGTGATCGCTCGAGCGGAGTCGGGACGCGGGGACCGGAGGCTCGCGCCCGGGGTCAGCGGACGGCGCGCTCGATGCACTCGCCGTGCCCGGGCATGATCCAGTGCCGGGCGGATGCGACCGCCACGACACCTCCAGTGACGCCGAGGCGGACGATCGAGACAGCATCGAGTGGGTGTCGGGACTCGACGCAGGCGCCGGTTCTGCGAAGCAGTCGTCGCTCCATCCGCACGACGAACACCTCCGTCGACGTCGTCACGAGCTCGACGTGGGGATGACGCCGTTCGAAGATGATCCCCGGCACCAGCAGCCAGAAGCTCGAGAGGAACCAGACGAGCAGCATCCCACGTCCGAGATCCCCGGAGAAGCCGCGGGCATAGGTCACCGGGACGACCCCAGGTGGCAGCGCCGACGTGGCGGGTCGAGCCGCTGGCGAGTTGACGTCGGGCGGCGGCAGCACGTGAAGGACCACCAGCGTGCCGCCGACGGGGACGAGAGCGGCGAGCAGCGCGAGAAGTGCGTGCTGCAGGGTCATCGACTTCGGTCTACCGCCCGAGCCATCGCAGCGCCTGCGACGACCCCCGGAAGGTCCTGGTCCCCGTCAGCCCGTGATCGCCGCGACGAGGGCGTCGGCGGCGGCGTGGGGTGCGCCCGCAGCACGACGGGCGACGACCAGCGTGCGCGACGCGAAACCCGCCCGGACGGTCCGCACCGCGCGCGGGCCGGCGGCACCGGGGTCGGGGAGGCCGGGACCGGTGCGGGGCAGCACCGTCCAACCCACGCCGAGCAGCACCATCTCGCGGAGCACTTCGGGCTGGTGGGACTCGGCGACGACCTCGAAGTCGGCGCCCGCCGCCGCGATGCGGTCGGCGATCACGCGTCGCGTGTGCGACCCCGCCGGGAAGGTGACCCACGGCCCCCAGGCCGAGGGTCGGTCGCCGAACGAGTCGGGCGGGGCGAGCACGTCCATGGGGTCCTCGCGGACCTCGGTGCAGTGGACGCCGGGCACGGGCGCCGGCGGCGACACGCACACGGCCAGGTCGAGCTCGGCACGGGCGAGGGCGTCGAGCAGCTCCCCGGACGGAGCGACGCGCAGGTGCAGTTCGACGCCGGGGGCGGTGCGGCGGAACCGGCGCAACTCGTCGCGGAAGTGGTGCGTGGCCGCGGCGTCGATCATCCCGACCCGGAGCGGACCGCTGCGGCCGGAGCGGCGGTCGTCGACCCAGCGGGCGAGGTCGTCGGTGGCCGCGAGGACGCTCGTCGCGTAGGCGAGCACCTCGGCGTGGTCGGCGGAGGGGACCCGCCGTCGGCCGTCCCGCTCGAACAGCCGCAGCCCGACCCGGCGTTCGAGCTCGGCGATGCCCTGGGAAAGCGCCGATGTCGTGACGCCCAGCTCGGCGGCCGCGCCGGACCAGGTCGTGTTGCGGTCGACGGCGGCGAGGTACTCGAGCTGCTGGATGGTGAGCGACAGCCCCGGCACCCGCTCGATCATAGTTCAGTGTTCCTGAACGATCCTTGCCTTCTGTTCGGAAACCTTTAGGCTCCTCGTCATGACCGCACGTGACATCGCTCCCGCCTCCGGCAAGCTCGGGGTCCTGCTCCCCGGCCTCGGTGCCGTGGCCTCGACCTTCATCGCCGGCGTCCTCCAGGCCCGGCGCAGCGGTGAGGCGCCCATCGGCTCGCTGTCGCAGATGGCCCACATCCGCCTCGGCGACCGCGAGGAGTCGCGCAACCCGATGATCCGCGACTTCGTGCCGCTCGCCTCCCTCGACGACCTCGTCTTCGGCGGCTGGGACCCGATCTCGCCCAACGCGCTCGAGGCCGCCCGCACCGCCGGCGTGCTCGAGGAGCGGGACCTCGCCGCGATCTCGGCCGAGCTCGAGGGCATCGTCGCCATGGACGCGGTCTTCGACCGCTCGTGGGTGTCGAAGCTCGAGGGGACGCGGGTCAAGACCGGCGACTCCAAGATGCCGCTGGCCGAGCAGCTCGTCGCCGACATCGAGCGGTTCCGTACCGAGAACGGGTGCGACCGGCTCGTCATCGTGTGGTGCGCCTCGACCGAGGCGTACCGCGACGTCACCGACGTGCACCAGACCGTGGAGGCGTTCGAGCAGGGCCTGCGTGACAGCGACCCGATGATCTCGCCGAGCCAGATCTACGCCTACGCCGCGCTCGTCAGCGGCGTGCCGTTCGCGAACGGCGCCCCGAACATGACGATGGACCTGCCGTGCATGATCGAGCTGGCCGCTCGCGAGGGCGTGCCCATCGCCGGCAAGGACTTCAAGACCGGCCAGACGTTGATGAAGACGATCCTGGCCCCGGGCTTCAAGTCGCGGATGCTCGGCCTGCGCGGTTGGTACTCGACCAACATCCTCGGCAACCGCGATGGCGAGGTGCTCGACGACCCGGAGAACTTCAAGTCGAAGGAGGTCTCGAAGCTCGGCGTGATCGACACGATCCTGCAGCCCGACGTCTACCCCGACCTCTACGACAACATCGACCACGTCGTGCGGATCAACTACTACCCGCCGCGGGGCGACAACAAGGAGGGGTGGGACAACATCGACATCTTCGGGTGGATGGGCTACCCGATGCAGATCAAGGTCAACTTCCTGTGCCGCGACTCGATCCTGGCCGCGCCGCTCGTCCTCGACCTCGCCCTGTTCATGGACCTCGCCGCCCGCGCCGGCGAGTCCGGTGTGCAGGAGTGGCTGAGCTTCTACTTCAAGGCGCCCGAGGTCGCGCCGGCGCCGGCGGGCGAACCCCAGCTCCCGCCCGAGCACGACATCTTCATCCAGCAGATCAAGCTGAAGAACACCCTGCGCACCTGGATGGGCGAGGACCCCGTCACCCACACCGAGGTGTAGCGCCGGTCGTTCCCCGTAGCCTGCAGTCGTGGCTGACGAGACCACGGGCGTCGACCCGGACATCATCCCCCAGACCCTCATCGGCATCTCCTTCCCGGACATCTTCCGGGCCCAGGAGTTCCTGACCGCGACGACGCGCCTGAAGGCGAACGGTGATCTGGTGCTCGAGGACGCCGTGATCGTGGTCAAGGACGATGACGGCAAGACGGTGGTCCAGGAGACGATCGATCCGACGCCGGGCCGCTCCGCCATGTCGGGCGGCATGTGGACCGGCCTGTTCGGGCTCATACTCGGCGGCCCGGTCGGGTGGGCGGCGGGCGCCGCCCTCGGCGCGGGCGCCGGTGCGCTGACCGCGAAGCTCGTCGACCTCGGCATCTCCGACGAGTGGGTCGACTGGTTCCGGGAGGCCGTCAAGCCCGGGACGGCGACGGTCGCGGTGCTCGCCAGCGAGATCGTCGAGGACGCCCTCGTCACCGAGGTCCAGCGCTTCGCCGGCGCCGAACTCGTCTACGCCAACTTCGACGACGAGATGATGGGACGCTTGGGCGCCGCCCTGGCCGCCGGCGCCGACTGAGCCCTCGAGGCCCGGTTCAGTCGATCCCGAGCTCCCGGGCGAGCGCCCGACGTTCGGTGTCGACCCGGTCGGCCTCGTCGCGTCTGTCCAGTTGCCGGAGGACATCGACGGTCGCCTCCAGGATCCAGAGCTCGTCGATCCGTGACACGCCGGCCGCGGCGTCGCGTGCGGCGGTGAGCCGGACCAGCGCCGTCGCCGCTGCACCGAGGCGGGCCTCGGCCAGCGCCGCGACCCGGTCGAGGGGCGGGCCGAGCCACGCGAGCGCGTCGACGCGGAACCCGGCGACCCGGGCCTGCTCGACGCGCTCGAGGGCGGCCTGGGGCTCGCCGTCGGCCAGCAGCCGTTCGGCCTCGCGGATGTCGATCTCGACGACCATGGCGTCGTCGCCCATCGCCTCCCAGCGCCGGCGTGCCTCGGCGAGGTGCTCGCGGGCGCCCTCGACGTCGCCCGCCCGGGTGGCGGCTCGGCCGAGGTTGCCGTGGGCGAGCGCGGTGCCGGCGTCGTACCCGGCGGCCCGCGCCGTGGCGAGGACGTCGAGGAGCAGCTCGGACGCCCGGGCGAGGTCGCCCCGGTCGGAGAGCACCTCGGCGAGGTTCGATCGGAGCAGGATCTGGTTGAGGCTGTCGCCCGCCCGCTCCGCCAGCTCGCCGGCCCGCTCGTAGAGCTCGACCGCGAGGTCCCAGTCGCCGTCGTAGTAGGCGTCGACGCCGCGGTTGCCGAGGGCCCGCGCCTGGCCGACGAGGTCGCCGAGCTCCTCGTAGATCGGGAAGGAGCGGTCGCGCCACGCGGTCGCCTCGGCGTCGCCGAGGTCGCCCAGCACGCCGGCGAGCAGCGTGCACGCCCGGGCGAGGAGGGCGCGGTGGTCGTCGGTGCGGGGGTCGTCGAGCACGGCGCGCAGCACCCGCTCGCTGGGACGGAGTCGCCGGAGCCGGCCGAGCGCCTGCGCCCGACCGAGCTCGAGCTCGAGCCACGCCGCCCGGGCGTCGTCGCCGCCGACCGACCCGTCGCCCAGGTGGCGCCGCCCGCGCCGGTACCAGCGCAGCGCGACCTCGAAGCGCCCCTGCCGGTCGCGGATGCGTCCCCGGTGCTCGCACAGGGCCGCGAGGGTCACCGGGTCGTCGGTGAGGGTCGCCGCCCGCCGCAGGGCGCGGTCGGCGACGTCGAGCCGGCTGGCGAGCTCGGCGGACAGCGCGAGGCGACGGAGGACGTGGAGGAGCTCGGCGGCGGGTGGCTCGGCCTCGACGGCGGCGTCGACCGCCCAGGTGAAGAAGCGGAGCGCCTCGACGGGGGCATCGGACGCCGCGGCCCGCTCACCGGCGGCGAACGGCACTGGGCTCGAAGTTGCAGGACCGCCGAGGCGCCACACAAGACCATCATCGTCGTTCCGCGCCTTCCTCAGCGCATTCGCCTCCGACTTCTTGGCCGCCTCCGCCAATTTCACTTGGGTGGGCTGATCGAGCTGGGTGACGCCCTTGGACTTCGCGGTGATGCGCTGCAGCATGATGTACAGGTTCTTGATGTTGGTGTTGCGCTCCTCCGGCGTTGGCGCGCCCGACATGGTCGGCTCCACGGGCGCGCAGCTAGCTACCG
>JBHIXO010000090.1:0-11950 GCA_041984725.1 Acidimicrobiales bacterium
GAGGAGGACGTGGGTGCCGGTGATGGTCATGGTCCGATGTTCGCCGACGCCCGTCCTGGTGTCGACCTACCCTGCGACGTCGTGGACTTCGACGACGTCGTGCGGATCGGCGGTCGACTGCCGGAGGTCGAGGTGTCGACGTCGTACGGGACGCCGGCGCTGAAGGTCCGGGGGAAGTCGTTCTGCCGGATGTGGGGGCCGGACGAGAACGAGCGGAAGGGGCCGGTGCACGGCGACGTGCTCGTCGTGTTCTGCGACATCGACGAGAAGCCGCACCTGATCGAAGCATCGGACGGCGCGCTGTTCGACCAGGAGCACTACCACGGGTACGGCGCCGTGCTCGTCCGGCTGCTCGGACTCGAGGACGTCGACGGCGGCGAGGAACTGCTCGAGGACGTGCTCACCGAGAGCTGGCGGATCAAGGCGCCGAAGACGTTGCGCCGACGCTTCGACGAGTCGGCCGCGGACTGACGGCGGTCGACGGGACGACCGTCGCCTCGGGTGCGGCGGCGCGCCCGACACCGCACACTGGAGGGCATGGTGCTCGCCACGAACCACGTCCTGCCCGCCGAGCCGGTCGTCTCGCTCGACGACCACGTCGCCCGCGGTGGCTTGACCGGTCTGGCGTGGGCGCGGTCGGCGGGTCCCGATGCCGTGCTCGACGCGGTCGTCGCCGCCAACGTCCGGGGGCGGGGCGGAGCGGGCTTCCCGACCGGCGTCAAGTGGCGCAGTGTGCGGGACGGCCTGGGGCCCGGCGACGACGTCTTCGTGGTCGTGAACGCCGCGGAGGGCGAGCCCGGGACCTTCAAGGACCGTGCGCTGCTCCGCGCCGACCCGTTCGTCGTGCTCGAAGGCGCCCTGATCGCCGCCGAGGTCGTGGGGGCCCAGCGCATCGTCGTCGGCACGAAGGCCAAGTACGCCGACATCGTCGGCCGCCTCCGGGGCGCCGCGGCCGAGCTCGAGGCCGCCGGTGTCACCGAGGGCCGCCGCATCGAGATCCTGGAGGGCCCGGACCACTACCTCTTCGGCGAGGAGACCGCCCTCCTCGAGGTGGTCGAGGGCGAGGATCCACTGCCCCGGCACATCCCGCCCTACCTCTACGGGCTCTACACGACGTCTCCCCAGCTCGGGTGGTCGGCGGGGTCCGATGCGTCGAGCACCGGCCCGACCATCGAGAGCCACAACCCTGCGCTGGTGAACAACGTCGAGAGCCTGGCCCACGCCGCGCTGGTCTGCCGGCACGGTGCCGACTGGTACCGGTCGATGGGTACCGCCGACTCGCCCGGCCCGACCATCGTGACCGTCACCGGCGACGTCCTCCGACCCGTCGTGGCCGAGATCGAGCTCGGCGCCCCGCTCGGCGAGGTGATCGACGACCTCGCCGGTGGCGTCGGACCGGGGCGGTCGGTGAAGGCGGTGCTCTCGGGGGTGTCGAACGGCGTGCTGACCGCCGCGGACCTGGATCGACGCATCAGCTACGAGTCCTTGCGCGACGCCGGTGGCGGTCTCGGCTCGGCCGGGTTCGTGGTCTACGACGACACCCGCAACCTCATCGACGTCGCCTGCCGGGTGTCCCGGTTCCTCCACGTCGAGTCGTGCGGGCAGTGCAACGCCTGCAAGACCGGGACGCTCGAGATCACGGTCGCGCTCGAGCGCCTCGTGCGCGGTGAGGCCGACCCGGCCCTGCTCGACGTGATCGCCCGCCGGATCCCGGTCGTCAACGACGGCAGCCGCTGCTACCTGGCCACCCAGGAGGCGGTCGTGGTGTCGAGCATCGTCCGGGCGTTCCCCGAGGACCTCGACCGGCGCATGCGGGGCGAGCCCGGCGACCTCGACGCGCCCCTCCCGGTGATCGCCGACGTCGCGGGCGGGGTCGTCACCCTCGACACCGCGTCACCCCGCAAGCGCCCCGACTGGACCTACGCCGAGACCCCCGTCCACCTGACCTGACGGTCGAGCAGCCGGGCCTCGGGTGTTCCGCCTGTCCTGCCAGAAGCGGGAACGTCAGGTGGTCTGCTTCCAGCGGTTGAAGTAGGTGATCTCGCCGGCGGGGCGCCGGGGCGCGGGGCGGAACGACGTGCCCGTGTAGAACCCGACCGGCAACAGCGCGACCTGCGTGACCGTCTCGGGGATGCCGAGCAGGGCGGCGACGGCCCGCTCGTGGACGAGGTGGAACGTCGTCCACGCCGACCCGATGCCCCGGGCCCGGGCCGCGAGCTGGAAGCTCCAGACCCCGGGGGCCACCGACCCGTGGTAGCCGGCGACCTCGGCGTTCGACGCATCGTCGGGCAGCCGGTCGAGGCGCATGGCGATCACCAGCGCGGGCACCTCGGCGAAGTGCTCGACGAGGAACGTGGCCGAGTCGATCACCTTCTGCTGGGTGGCGTCGGCGTCCGCGGCGCGGTTCATCTCCAGGTAGGGCCGGCCGACCTCCTGGTAGTAGGGCGCGATGTCGGCGATGAGGGCGCGGTCGTCGACCACCAGCCAGCGGTTCCGTTCGAGATTGCCGCCCATGGGCGCGTGCTGGGCGATGTCGATGCAGTCGAGCAGCAGGTCGCGGGGCACCGGCCGGGTCAGGTCGAGCCGCTTGCGGACCTGCTTCGTGGTGGTGAGCAGGTGGTCGACCGCGGCGAGGTCGACGTCGGGGGCGCTGACGGGATCGGACACGTCGGGGTGTCTACCGCACCGCCCGGGCGGCCGACACGGGCGCCGCCGGTCGGGGTCTATGGTCGGCCGCGACGCCGCCGCCACCAGCCAGGGGGAACAGCAGATGTCCGAGCAGTCCGGTGCCGCCATCGAGGTCGTCGGCCACGAACAGCGCACGTTCCCGCCGCCGGCGGCGTTCCAGGCCCAGGCCCTCACCGCCGACCGCACCCTCTACGACGAGGCCGCGGCCGACCGCGAGCAGTTCTGGGCCCGCCAGGCGTCCGAGCTCGTCACGTGGCGCCAGCCGTGGCACACGATCCTCGACTGGGACCTGCCGTACGCCAAGTGGTTCGTCGGCGGCACGCTCAACATCGCCGAGAACTGCCTCGACCGCCACGTCGAGGCCGGGCGCGGGTCGAAGGTCGCCTACCACTGGGAAGGCGAACCGGGCGACACCCGCACGATCACCTACGCCGAACTGCTGAACGACGTCTGCCGGTTCGCCAACGTGCTGAAGGGCCTCGGCGTGGGCAAGGGCGACCGGGTCTGCCTCTACATGCCGATGATCCCCGAGCTCCCGGTCGCCATGCTGGCCTGCGCCCGCATCGGCGCGCCCCACTCGGTCGTGTTCGGCGGCTTCTCGTCCAACGCCCTGGCCGACCGCATCAACGACGCCGAGGCCAAGGTGCTCATCACGGCCGACGCCGGCTACCGGCGGGGCGAGCCGTCGAGCCTCAAGCCGGCCGTCGACGTCGCCCTGGCCGACACGTCGACGATCGAGCACGTCGTGGTGGTCGACCGCTGCGGCACGGGCCCGGAGATGGTCGAGGGCCGCGACGTCTGGTGGCACGACCTCATGGCCGACGCCTCACCCGACTGCCCCGCCGAGGAGATGGACAGCGAGGACCTCCTCTACCTGCTCTACACCTCCGGCACCACGGGCAAGCCCAAGGGCATCATGCACACCACGGGCGGCTACCTGACCCAGGTCGCCTTCACGCACAAGTACGTGTTCGACATCCACGCCGACACCGACGTCTACTGGTGCGCCGCCGACATCGGCTGGGTCACCGGCCACAGCTACATCGTGTACGGGCCGCTCACGAACGGCGTCACGAGCGTGATGTACGAGGGCGTCCCCAACCACCCGGGCAACGACCGCCTGTGGGACATGGTCGAGCGTTACGGGGTCACGAAGTTCTACACCGCCCCCACGGCGATCCGGACGTTCATGAAGTGGGGGCGCCAGGAGCCCGACGGCCACGACCTGTCGACCCTGCAGGTCCTCGGTACGGTCGGCGAGCCGATCAATCCCGAGGCCTGGATCTGGTACCACGAGGTCATCGGGCACGAGTCGTGCCCCATCGTCGACACGTGGTGGCAGACCGAGACCGGCGGGATGATGATCGCCCCGCTGCCGGGCGTCACCACCACCCGGCCCGGCACGGCCACGCACCCGCTGCCCGGCATCTCGGCCGAGTTGGTCGACGACGAGGGCAACGTGGTCACCGAGGGCGGGGGCTACCTGACGATCACCGAGCCGTGGCCGTCGATGCTGCGCGGGATCTGGGGCGACGACGAGCGCTACCGCGAGACGTACTGGTCCCGCTTCGACGGCCGCTACTTCGCGGGCGACGGCGCGAAGTACGACCCCGACGGCTACCTCTGGGTCCTCGGCCGGGTCGACGACGTGATGAACGTGTCCGGGCACCGCCTGTCGACCACCGAGATCGAGTCCGCGCTCGTGTCGCACCCCTCCGTGGCCGAGGCCGCGGTGGTCGGCGCCAACGACCCGACCACGGGCCAGATCCCCGTCGCGTACGTGATCCTGCGCGGCGACGTCGACCAGGAGGGCCTCGGCGAGACGCTCCGCCGGCACGTGTCCGAGGAGATCGGGCCCATCGCCAAGCCCAAGACGGTCGTGATCGTCCCCGAACTGCCCAAGACCCGCTCGGGCAAGATCATGCGCCGACTGCTCCGCGACGTCGCCGAGGGCCGTGATCTCGGCGACACGACCACCCTGGCCGACGCCTCGGTGGTCGACGAGATCTCGAAGCGGGCGGCGTCGGGGGGCGACGAGGCCTGACCGGCCACTCGGTACGCTCGCCCGGATGCGCCGTGCCCTGATCCTGCTCGCACCCCTCGTCCTGCTCGTCGCGGCGTGTGGTGACGACGACGACGCCGGCACGACGACGACCACGGTCGCCGACGGTGACGACACGGCCGGCGACGACGCCGAGGTCGGCGTCGACGACACGCTGGACGACGAGTCCGACGACTCCGACCCCGACGCCGACGGTGAGGGCGAGGGCGAGGGCGACGACGCCGACGACGAGCCCGTCACCACCGACACGACCATCCCCACCGAGGACCCCGCCGTCGACCCGCCCGACGAGGGCGCGGGCGAGGACGAGGGCCTCGGCGACCCGCTCGTCTTCGCCGCCGACCTGCAGGGCGACACCGAGGTGCCCGGGCCGGGCGACCCCGCGGCCACCGGCCGGGCCGAGATCGAGAGCGGCGTCGACGGGGCGTGGTGCTTCGACATGGTCGCCACGGGCCTCGACAGCGACGTCACCGACTCCCACATCCACGCCGGTGCCGCCGGCGAGAGCGGACCGGTCGTGGTCGGCATCGGCCCGCCGACCGAGTCCGAGGGCGACACCGACCGCTGGGTCGACGTGTGCATCGTGGTCGCCGACGACGTGCAGGAGCAGATCACGAGCAACCCCGAGGCGTTCTACGTCAACGTCCACTCGGCGACCTTCGGCAGCGGCGCGATCCGGGGTCAGCTCCAGACCGCGACCATCTTCGACCTCACGCTGAGCTGACCGGGCCGTGGCCGGCTGGATCGACCCCGACAACTGGCGCTGGCGCGCCGGCCCCGTGCCGGCCGGCGAGACCGTCGTGTTCGACATGGACGGTGTGCTGTCCGACGCCACCCGGCGCCAGCACTACCTGGAGTGGCCCCGCCGCGACTGGGAGACCTTCTTCGAGGAGTGCGGCGAGGACGAGCTGATCGCCGAGGTCGCCCGGGTGCTCGAGTGCCTCGACGACGACCTCGTCATCGTCCTGCTCACCGCCCGCCCGATCCGCGTGCAACCCCAGACGCTGCGCTGGCTCGAGCGGTACGGCCTGCGCTGGGACCTCCTGATCATGCGCGACTGGGGCGACTACATGGCCGCCCCCAACTTCAAGCGTCTGACCACCCGCGAGCTCCGGGCCTACGGGTTCGACCTGCGCCTCGCCTTCGAGGACGACCAGCGCAACGTCGACATGTTCCACTCCGAGGGCGTGCCCTGCGTCTACATCCACTCCGGGTACCACTGACCCGCGGTGGGTCGGGCGTCGCGTGTCAGCCGGCGGCGTCCAGCGCGGCCCGGGCCGCCTCGAGGAACGACGCCTCCTCCAGCGGCTTGCCCAGGACCGAGTGGCAGCCCCGCTGCATCATCCGCTCGATCCGCAGCGGGCTGGCGGCGGCCGTCGCCATCACGATCGGGATGTCGGCGGTCTCGGGATCGGCCTTCAGGTGGATCACGAGGTCGTCGCCCGAGAGGCGGGGCATCATCGCGTCGGTGATGACGAGGTCGGGCCGGTCGACGGCGATGATGTCCAGCGCCTCCTGACCGTCCTCGGCCAGCAGCACCCGGTACCCGGCGTCGGCCAGCCAGAACTCGACGAGCCCCCGCAGCGGGGCCTCGTCCTCGACGTACAGGACCGTGCGAGGGCTGCTCACCGGGTCAAGCATGCCCGACGCGGCCCCGGCGCGCCGGTAGCCCCCGGTGCCCGATCGCCCGCGGGAACCGTCGCGACCCCGGGTACGTTCTTGTCCCTGGACGGCGCCCGACGTGGGCGCCCCGCACCCCCGGAAGGATCATGCGCAACACGGCCAAGACTGCCATCCTGCTCGCCGGCCTCGGCGGGCTCTTCGTCGTCATCGGAGGCGGCGTCGGCGGCTCCGGCGGCGCCACGATCGGCCTGGTCCTCGGCCTGGTCTTCGTCGGCGGCTCGTACTGGTTCTCGGACAAGATCGCCATCAAGTCGGCCCGGGCCGTCCCGGCCACCGAGGACCGGTACCCGCAGTTCCACTCGATCATGCGCGAGCTCACCCAGCTCGAGGGCATGCCGATGCCGGCGCTCTACGTGACGCCGAGCCCACAGCCCAACGCCTTCGCGACCGGTCGCAACCCGGCCCACGCCGCGGTCGCCATCACCGACGGCCTCACCCAGATGCTCACCTGGGACGAGATCCGCGGCGTCCTCGCCCACGAGCTGGCCCACGTCAAGAACCGCGACATCCTCATCAGCTCGGTGGCCGCCGCCGTCGCCACCGCCATCACCTTCGCGGCCCGGATGGCCATGTGGGGGGCGATGTTCGGCGGCGGGCGCAGCGACGACGACGACAACCCCATCGGCGCCATCGCCATGGTCGTGCTCGCCCCGATCGCCGCCATGCTGCTCCAGATGGCCATCAGCCGCAGCCGCGAGTTCGAGGCCGACCGGACGGCGGCCCGGATGATCGGCACCGGCGAGCCCCTCGCCCGGGCCCTCGAGAAGCTCGAGGTCGCCGCCGGGCGCGTCCCGATGGACGTCAACCCCGCCCAGGCCAACGCCTACATCGTGAACCCGCTGCGCGGCGGGCAGTCGTTCGGCAACCTGTTCCGCACGCATCCGGCCACCGAGGCCCGGATCGAGCGCCTCCGCAGCTACAGCCAGATCTGACCGCGCCGGTCGCCCGCACCCCTCGCTGCCACGTGCGGGGTGCGGCGCCCGCCGGCTCGACCCGACCCGGGCACGATGCGCACTTCGGGCCGGACGCGCAGTAGCGTCCGCCGCACGTTCCGGTCAGGAAGTCGGAAGTCGGGGGCAGGGATCCGCACGTTGCGTGGCGAAACGGTTACAGATGCGTGAGCGTGGTCGGCACCTCGGAGTCCTGATCGCCGCGGGGGTCGCGGTGGCGTTCGCCCTCGCCGCGCCCTCGGACGCCCAGCTCATCGACCCCGCCGTCACGACCACGACGGCGCCGCCGCCGACCACGACCGCGCCGCCGGCCACGACCACCACCACGACCGCCCCCACCGGCGGCGGTGAACCGGCCGACCCCGCGGATCCCGCCGACCCGGCGCCGACCACGACCGCGCCGCCCGCCGGCGACGGCGGCTCCCCGAGCGACCCGCCCCTCGACGCCGGCGACGGGTCCACGCCGGTGCCCGACGGCGCCGACCAGCCCGCCGAGGACGGCGAGGGCACCGCGCCCGCCGGTCCCGCGCCCCGCGTGGTGCCCGCCGACGCCCAGCGCATCATCAACGCCGTGGTCCGCACGCCGGCCAACAGCTCCCAGGCGCTCCACGCCGCCGTGCAACAGCTCGTCGACCTCGGGCTCTCCGAGGAGGAGGCCATCCGCATCGGGTTCGGCCGCTTCCCGGTCGCCGGCATCGCCAACTACTCCCACGACTGGCTCTACCCGCGTTACGGCCCCGGGTTCCGGTTCCACCTCGGTACCGACGTGTTCGCCAAGTACGGCACGCCGCTGCGGGCGCCGGTCGACGGGACGGTGACGGCCAAGACCAGCACGCTCGGTGGTCTCAGCGTCAAGGTCCACATGCCCGACGGCACGTACTTCTACTACGCGCACCTGTCGGCGCTGCCCGAGGGCTTCGTCGACGGCATGGCCGTGAGCACCGGCGACATCGTCGGTTTCGTGGGCGACTCCGGCAACGCCAAGGGCGGGTCACCGCACCTGCACATCGGCATCTACCCCCAGGGCGGCTCGGCCGTCGACCCGAAGCCGATCCTCGACCAGATGCTCGCCGACGCCCTCGCGACGCTCCCCGAGGTCGTCGCCCAGGTCCAGGCCGCGCAGGCCGGGCCGGCGTCACCGGTGCCGGCGGCGGTCACGCCCGTCGAGCCGGACCCGCTGCTCGCCACCGCCCTGCTCCGCCCCGTCCTCGACGACCGGGCGGCCGGCGGTGTCGACACCGCGGTGCTGTTCGAGGCGGTGGGCGACCCCAGCGCGGGTGGCCTCGCCGTCGTGGCCTCCGAGGCGGGCCGTCTCGCGGCGAGCATCGACTGGGAGGCCTGGGCCGCCCGCACCGAGCAGGGCCTCGAGCTCGTCCAGGAGACCGCCGAGCTGTTCCGCCTCGCGCTGGCCCCGCTCGTCCGCCACTGAACGCCTGCTCACGCCGTGCCGATGGGCAGTTGCGAGGCCCAGCCGAGCAACTGCAGGAGTGAGGAGGCCCGCCAGGGCCGACGAACGGCTCAGTCCCGAAAGTTCTCGAACTGCAGCGGGATGCCGTGGTCGGCCTCGCGGAGGGCGGCGATGACCTCCTGCAGGGCGTCGCGCGACTTGCCGATCACCCGGAGCTGGTCCCCCTGGGTCTGGGACTGGATCCCCTTGATCCCGAGCGCCTTGATCGCCTTGTTGAGCTCCTTGGCCTTGTCGCTCGAGATGCCGGCCGACAGCGCAACGTGCTGGCGGGCCCGCCCGCCCGACGCCTGCTCCACGTCGCCGTAGTCGAGCGCCTTGAGCGAGACGCTGCGTTTCACCAGCTTCTCCTCGACCACCTGGCGGAGGGCGTGCAGCCGGTCCTCGCTGGCCGACCGCAGCACGATGGCGTCCTCGCCCTGCAGTTCGACGCTGCTGTCGGTGCCCTTGAAGTCGTAGCGGGTGGCCGCCTCGCGGGCGGCCTGGTCGACGGCGTTGCGGACCTCCTGGAGGTCGAACTCGGAGACCACGTCGAAGCTCGGCATGGGCCGGACAGTAGCGATCCGGGCGCCGGCGCCGAGATGGCCCCCGGCCGGGGCCGGGGATCGAGTGGGTCCCGCAGCGCCCGGTTGGCTACATTCCTCCGTCCCCTGGGTCGGTGCCCGAGTGGCCAAAGGGAACGGGCTGTAAACCCGTCGGCGTTGCCTACGTTGGTTCAAATCCAACCCGGCCCACTCCGTCCTCGCCCTCCGGGGCGAGGACGTTTCGCGTCAGAGCAGCAACTGCATGACGACCACGTCGAGCCAGCGACCGAACTTGCGGCCGACCTCGCGCTCGACGCCGACGTGCTCGAACCCGACCGCCGCGTGCAGCCGGATCGAGGCATCGTGGCCGCCGACGATCCGCCCGATGACCGAGTGGAAGCCCCGCTGGCGGGCGACGTCGACGACCTCGCCCAGCAGGGCCCGACCGACCCCGGCGCCCCGGTGGTCGGCGTGGACGTAGATCGAGTCCTCGACGGTGGTGCGGTAGGCGGGACGGTCCCGGTAGGGCGAGAGCGACGCGAACCCGGCGACCTCGCCGTCGATCTCGGCCACGACCACCTCGAGCGCGCCGCCCCGGGCCCCGAGCCAGGCGGCCTGGTCGTCGACGGAGCGGGTGACGAGGTCGAAGGTGACCGTCGAGGTGGTGACCTCGTGGTTGTAGATGGCGGCGGTCGCCGCCGCGTCGGCCAGGGTCGCCGGTCGGATCAGCACGTCACCATCGTGACGTGCGCGACGGCGCGCCCGGGGGGACCGGGGGTCAGGCGGTCGCGGCCCGGGCCACCGTCGGCTCGACGACCGACAGGCCGCCCGTCATGGCCTCGACCTGGGCCCACGCGGTGACGTCGGCGTCGGCGGTGACGATCACGAGCTGCACGTTGCCGGCCTGGGCCGTCAGCATCTCGAGCAGGCTCGGCTTGAGCGACGGGTCGAGACCCTCGAACGGGTCGTCGAGCACCAGCGGCAGGTCGTCGTCGCCGTCGGTCAGCGCCCGCACCGCCTCGATGCGGGCGAGCACGGCCTGGGCCAGTTCGGCGACCACGTCGGCGTCGGCCGGGGCACCGGTCGCCGCGACGACCTGGAGGCTGCCCGAGCCCGACTGCAGCTCGGCGGCGGCGCGGATGTGGCGCTCGTGCTCGAGGGCGAACGACAGCGGCACCTTGCCGGCGATCGCCTCCCAGTCGGCGGCCGCCTTGCGGTGGTCGCTGACGGCGAGCATGAACGAACGGCGCTCGTTGTCGGTGTCGAGCAGTGCGCTGACTCGCTCGAACTGGAACGCCGAGTAGTCGTCGGCACCGGCGTGGCGGAGCACCTCGCGCTCGTCGGCCGCGGCCTGGTTCATCACCCGGCGGTACCAGACGGCCAGCCCGGCACCCACGACGGTGAACAGCAGGTAGACGAGGCCGTTGAGCGAGCCCTCGAGCTGGGTCGAGGCCGCGGCGGCGATGCCGCCGATGGTCGCCATCGTGAGCGAGATCAGTCGGATGCGGTCGTAGGTCTCGGTCGCGGCGACGAACGAGGCGTGCTTCTGCTCGATCTCGCGGACCATCAAGGCGTCGTCGACCGACGCACCGGCGTCGTTCGACGCCCGCTCGAGCAGCGCCTCGGCCGCCCGGTAGCGGGTCGCGGTCTCCCACAGCTCGGCCTGGTCGACCCGGCACAGCCGGGCGATCCAGGCGTCGGACTCGCTGCGCAGCACGAGGTCGTCGCGCGTGACCCGGATCGTGCGCCGGCCGAGCGCCCGGTCGACGCCGGCGGCGGCGAACAGGTCGATCTCG
Source organism: Acidimicrobiales bacterium (assembly GCA_041984725.1). Taxonomy (GTDB): domain Bacteria; phylum Actinomycetota; class Acidimicrobiia; order Acidimicrobiales; family Salinilacustritrichaceae; genus Salinilacustrithrix. Next base: position 11,169 of record JBHIXO010000090.1, read on the forward strand.
CCGTCGCGTCCGAGGTAGTCGGCGGTCACGTCGGCGACGTCGTCGGTGTCGACGACGCGGTGCCGACCCCCCGCAGGCCGGAACACCGTGAGGCTGCGTCCGGCGTGCTGCAGTTCGAGGTGGACACCCGGCCGGGCACCCGCCATCGAGTCGATCACCTCCCCGACGAGGGCGTCGCGCATCGCGGGTTCGAGGCCGCCGACCACGGTGAGCGAGGGGTGGAAGTCCGCGGTGAGCGTCCGCTCCCCGCTGTCGATGACGAGCCGTTCGAGTCGCACGAGGCAGCTATCGGCACGGCGGGGGCCGGCCTTGAGGATCGTGTGGGCCGTCCGACCCACGCCCGGGGGCAAGGATCTTTGTGCGCGCCCGGACCGTGCATAGACTCGGCCGCCGCATCGGAGCCTGCTCCGGCGCTGCCCCGTTAGCTCAGTCGGCAGAGCACAGCCATGGTAAGGCTGGTGTCGTCGGTTCGATTCCGACACGGGGCTCCAGGCGGTCCGCCGGACCGCCAACGTCGGCGACGTAGCTCAGTTGGTTAGAGCACGCGGCTCATAATCGCGGTGTCGGCGGTTCGATTCCGCCCGTCGCCACTCCCGCAGCCCACCCGGGCTGCCCACAAGTCATCGTTGGGTCCCGCCCAGAAAGGCAGTCGGAGTCATGGCCAAGGAGAAGTTCGATCGGTCGAAGCCGCATGTGAACATCGGCACGATGGGTCATATCGATCATGGCAAGACGACGTTGACGGCGGCGATCAGTCGGGTGTTGTCGGAGCGGGTCGAGGG
>JBHIXO010000091.1:0-11948 GCA_041984725.1 Acidimicrobiales bacterium
ATCACCGTCAAGGACAACGGCCTGGTCAGCTCGGTGTTCGACGACCGCGTCCTCAACGGGCTGCCGGGGCACCTCGCCATCGGCCACGACCGCTACAGCACCACCGGCTCGAGCGTCTGGCACAACGCCCAGCCCGTCACCCGGGAGGCGGGCGGCCACCAGATCGCCCTCGGTCACAACGGCAACCTGGTCAACACCGCCGACCTCGCCGTCGACCTCGGCATGCTGCCCGGGTCGGGCGCGGTCACCTCCGACAGCGACCTCGTCGTCGAGATGGTGGCCCGGGAACTCGACCGCGACCTCCCCGCCGACGACCCCCGCGGCGACGACAGCACCGACGACCGCGACCTCGAACGGGCGCTCCTCGCCGTCCTGCCCCGCCTGCGGGGCGCCTTCTCGATCGTGTGCATGGACGAGGCCCACGTCGTCGGCGTCCGCGACCCCAACGGCTTCCGTCCCCTCTGCCTCGGCAAGCTCGAGTCGGGGTGGGTGCTGGCCTCGGAGACGCCGGCTCTCGACCTCATCGGCGCCCACTTCGTGCGCGAGCTCGAACCCGGCGAGATGATCGTGATCGACGCCACCGGCTACCGCTCGATCCGGGCCTTCCCTGAGTCCGACGTCAACCCGAGCCTGTGCCTGTTCGAGTTCGTGTACTTCGCCCGGCCCGACTCCACGCTCTACGGCAAGAACGTCCACCAGGCCCGGGTCCGCATGGGCGAGCAGCTCGCCGAGCAGGCCCCGGTCGACGCCGACATGGTCATGGGCGTCCCCGAGTCCGGCGTGCCCGCCGCCGAGGGGTTCGCCCTGCGCTCGGGCATCCCCCAGGGGCACGGCCTGGTCAAGAACCGCTACATCGGCCGCAGCTTCATCGCCCCGTCGCAGGAGGCCCGGGCCGCCGCCGTGCGCATGAAGCTCAACCCGCTCAAGGAGAACCTGGCGGGCAAGCGCATCGTCGTCGTCGACGACTCGATCGTGCGGGGCACCACCCAGCGGACCCTCACGCAGATGCTGCGCGAGGCCGGCGCCACCGAGGTCCATCTCCGCATCACGTCACCCCCGGTCATGTGGTCGTGCTTCTACGGGATCGACACCGGCGACCGCAGCGAGCTGCTGGCGTCGAACCTCGACCTCGAGGAGATCCGCACGTACCTGCAGGTCGACTCGATCGCCTACCTCGCCCTCGACCGGCTGGTGACCGCCACCGACACCCCGGCCAGCGGCTTCTGCGACGCCTGCTTCACCGGCAGCTACCCCGTCGAGATCCCCGTCTCGCTGTCCAAGGCCGTGCTCGAAGGAGCGTCGACCGCGCCGGCGGAGCCGAGCGGGATCGCCCAGGCGCTTTTCGAGCGCAGCGAGCCGTGAGCGCCGCCTCGTGAGCACGGAGACCAGCGGATCCGGAACCCCTCCGGGCCAGACCTACGCCGGGGCCGGCGTCGACATCGGCGCGGGCGAGGAGGCGGTGCGCCGCATCAAGGACGCGGTCCGCTCCACGTTCCGGCCCGAGGTCATCGGCGACATCGGCGGCTTCGGCGGGCTGTTCCAGTTCCCCGCCCACCGCTTCACCCACCCGGTGCTCGTGTCGTCCACCGACGGCGTGGGCACCAAGGCGATGGTCGCCCGCGACGCCGGCCAGTTCGAGACCATCGGCATCGACCTCGTCGCCATGTGCGTCGACGACATCGCCTGCGCCGGCGCCGAGCCCCTGTTCTTCCTCGACTACATCGCCGTCGGCCACCTCGACCCCGACCACATCGAGCAGCTCGTCGCCGGCGTGGCCAAGGGCTGCCGCGAGGCCGGGTGCGCCCTGATCGGCGGCGAGATGGCCGAGCACCCCGGCGCCATGGAGCCCGGCGACTTCGACCTCGTCGGTTTCGCCGTCGGCGTCGCCGAGCGCGACCGCGTGCTCGACGGGTCGACGATCGGGCGGGGCGACGCCCTCATCGGCCTGCCGTCGCCCAACCTGCGCTCCAACGGCTACTCGCTGGCCCGCCGGGTCCTGTTCGACGTCGCCGGCCGCGGCCTCGACGACCCCGCCTGGCCCGGCGCCCACCACTCCCTCGCCGACGAACTGCTCTCCCCGTCGGTCATCTACTCGCCGGCCATCGCCGCCCTGCTCCGGGTCGTCGACGTCCGGGCCGTCGCCCACATCACCGGCGGCGGCATGCCCGGCAACCTCGACCGCGTGCTGACCCCGGCGCTCGACGCCGTCGTCGACGACGCCACGTGGGAGGCGCCCCGGGTCTTCGGCGAGATCGCCCGCCTCGGCGGCGTCGACCCCGACGAGATGCGCCGCGTGTTCAACATGGGCATCGGCATGGTCGCCGTCGTCCCCGCCGACGAGGTGTACGCCGCCCTCGACGTGCTCCGCACCGCCGGCCACCGCGCGGTGCAGATCGGCACCGTCGAGGCCGGCACCGGCCGCGTCCGCTACCGCTGATCCACCCCCAGCCGGAACTGGCCGGACAGGCGTCGCCGCTTCTGGCAGGACAGACGGAACGGGTCCGGCTCACCCCCTCCGCTTCTGGCAGGACCAGCGGAACATCCGGATCGTCTGGATCGACCCGCGGTCGACCCCTACGATCGCGGGCCGTGGGTCGCAGGGTCGTCGCCGTGGCGAACCAGAAGGGTGGGGTCGCCAAGACGACCACCACGCACACGTTGGGTGAGGCGCTCGCCGAACGGGGCCTGCGGGTCCTGCTCGTCGACCTCGACCCCCAGGCGTGCCTGACCTACTCGCTCGGTGCTGACCCCGACGGGCTCGAGCGCTCGCTGCACGACTGCCTGGTCCACCGCACCCCGGCCGCCGACGTGCTCGTGAAGTGCGGCGACCTCAGCCTCGTCCCGGCCACGATCGACCTGGCCGGCGCCGAGGTGCACCTGCTGTCGCGCACCGGCCGGGAGTACGCGCTCCGCAAGGCGATCGACCCCGTCGTCGCCGACCACGACATCACCCTGGTCGACTGCCCGCCCTCGCTCGGGATCCTCACGATCTGCGGCCTCACCGCCGCCACCGAGGTCCTCGTGCCCGTGCAGTGCGAGACGCTGAGCCACCGCGGCGTCGGCCAGTTGCTCGACACCGTCGAGGACGTGCGGGCCTACACCAATGAGGACCTGGTCGTCCGCGGCGCCGTCGCCACCATGTTCGACCGGCGCACCAACCTGGCCAAGCGGGTCGTCGACGAGGTGCGCGACTCCTACGGCCTCGACGTGCTCGAACCGCCCGTGCCAAGTCGGTCCGGGTCGCCGAGGCGCCGTCCCGCAGCCGCTCCGTGCTGAGCCACGCCCCGCGCTCCGCCGCCGCCGAGGCCTACCGGGCCATCGCCGACGAGTTGCTCCGCGCCGGCTGCGAGGGCGTGGCGTGACCGCGCCCCGCCCCGGGTCGCGCCGTGGCCTGAACCTCGACCCCACCGGCAAGCGTGCGCTGTTCGAGGCGCCGGTCGCCGCCGCCGACGACGCCATCCGCTCCGGCACCGACCGCTCCGGACGCGACGCCCTGTTCTCCACCGGCCCGGCCGAGCCCGGCACCGTGCTGGTCGAGTGTTCGGCCTGCCACGCCCGCAGCCGCCTCGGCCTCGGTGCCGTCGCCGTCCGCATCGCCGCGTTCTCGCTCTACCTCCCGCTGCTGCACCCCCGCCACCCTCACCGCATCGCCTGTCCGGCGTGCGAGCAGGTCGCCTGGTGCCGCATCGGGTGGCGGGAGTAGCGCCGGTGCGCCTGCTGGTGCGCGCCGGATCCCTGGTCGTCGCCGCCGTCGCCGTGGCCGCCGTGGCCGGAGCATGGGCCGGGGGCCGCCCCGAGCTCGACGCGTCGGAGGCCACCGACGTGGCCGTCCGGGCCCTCGCCTCGGTCGGGGTCGACGCCGAGCTCGCCGGCGCCGAGCCGACGACGATGGTGCACGAGACCCAGGACGGCGCCGAGGTCGACGCCTGGTCGGTCGTTCTGGTGGTCGACGCTGTCGACGACCCGACTGCCGATGACGACGCCGTGGGCGAGGAGGTCGAGGTCCGGGTGCGGACGTCGTCGGGCCAGCTCGTCTACCTCGACGACCGCATCGGCCCCGACGACCTCGACCGCCTCCTCGACGACGACCAGTTCGCCGCGCTCGGCGACCACCGCGACGACGAGGTCGCCGACGACTGGGTCCGACGCAACGGTATCGGCACCGCGAGCGGCGCGATCGTCGTCGGCACCGCCCTCGCCCTCCGCCGCCGCGCGGCCACCGATCAGGAGACGCGCCCGTGACCGCACCGGCCCACCCCGACCTCGTCGCCCACCTGCGCGAGCACGCCGTCCGCGAGGGCGACTTCGTCCTCAAGTCCGGCAAGCCCACGACCTGGTTCTGCGACGCCAAGCAGACGACGTGCCGGCCCGAGGGCATGCTCCTCGTCGCCGACGCCGCCCTCGCCGTGCTCCCCGACGACGTCACCGCCATCGGTGGCCTCACCATGGGGGCCGACGCCGTGGCGTTCGGGGTCGCCGCGGTCGCCGCGACGCGGGGCCGGTCGCTGCGGTCGTTCAGCGTCCGCAAGGAGGTCAAGGACCACGGCGGCGGCGGGCGCATCGCCGGTGCGCTCGAACCGGGCGACCGCGTCGCCATCGTCGAGGACGCCGTCACCCGCGGGGTGTCGATGCTCGAGGCCGCCGACGTCGTGCGCGAGGCCGGCGCCGAACCCGTCGTGCTGCTCCCCGTCGTCGACCGCGGCGGCACGGTCGGGGCGATGGCCGCCGAGCGCGGCCTCCCGCTGCTGGCCCTCGTGACCGCCCCCGACCTCGGCTTCCCCTACGAGGGCTGACCCGCCGCCCGGGCCGCGCCCCGGTCAGAGCAGCTTCGTGGCCGCCACGGCGGCGATGCGGGCCTCGGCGTGGTGGTCGGCCGCCCGGCCCGGCGTGACGCCCTCGGCGCGGGCCCGGTCGAGCACGGCCAGCACCGTGTCGTGGATGCCGGCGACCCGGGCCCAGGCGCGATCGCGGTCGTAGCCGGCGGCCTCCTCGGCGATGTTGATGACCCCGCCCGCGTTGGCGACGTAGTCGGGCACGTAGAGGATGTCGCGGGCGGCGAGGCGGTCGTCGTCCTCGGGGACCTCGAGCTGGTTGTTGGCCGACCCGGCCACGATCTCGCACCGCAGTTCGGGGATGGTGCGGGCGTTGAGGACCGCGCCGAGCGCGCACGGGGCGTAGACGTCGCAGTCGACGCGGTGGGCGTCGTCGGGGTCGACGGGCTGCACGGCGCCGCCGTGGGCGTCGATCGCCGCCTGCACCGCCTCGGGCCGGATGTCGGCGGCGGTGACGGCCGCGCCGGCGGCGACGAGGTGGTCGACGAGGGCCCGGCCGACCTTGCCCACGCCCTCGACCACGACGTGGCGGTCGACGAGGTCGTCGGTGCCGAAGCGGCGGGTGGCGGCCGCCCGGATCGCCGCCAGGCAGCCCCAGGCGGTGGCGGGCGACGGGTCGCCCGAGCCGCCCAGCGTCTCGCTCACGCCGGTCACGTACGGCGTCTCGCGCCGGATCAGGTCCATGTCGGCCTGGGTCGTCCCGACGTCCTCGGCGGTCAGGTAGCGCCCGGCCAGGCCGTGCACGAACCGGCCGTAGGCGCGGATCAGGGCCTCGGAGCGCACGACGGCGGGGTCGCCCCAGATCACGGCCTTGCCGCCGCCCTGGTCGAGCCCGGCGGCGGCGTGCTTGTAGGTCATCCCCCGGGCCAGGCGGCACACGTCGGTCACCGCCTCGGCCTCGGTCGCGTAGTCCCAGAACCGGGTGCCGCCGAGGGCGGGGCCGAGCACGGTCGAGTGGATGGCCACCACGGCGCGCAGGCCGCTCGGGCCGTGGTGGCAGAACGCCACCTGCTCGAAGTCGTCGACGGCGACGTCGCCGGTCACCTCGTCCATGGTCGAGAACACACCCACGACCGGAAACGTAACGTCATGCGCCGTGGGTGGCTGCCCACCAGCGGTGGCATCAAGGGGACTAGTTCGCCACTGTCTGCGAAATGACCCGTCTGGGCTATCGCCAGATTCGGTTCCCTTCCGTACCTTTGGGAACGAACCGGACACTGCTGAGGAAATCCGCCGAGGCACTCCGAGTACCGAAGCCGAGCACCCGGAAATTCCCGAACCAGGACAGGATCATGGCCGACATCGACGATCTCGACACCCCCGACGCCCTGCTGACGCCGTCCGAGGTGGCGGCGATGTTCCGGGTGAACCCCAAGACGGTGACCCGCTGGGCCCGCGCCGGCAAGCTCAACGCCATCCGGACCCTCGGCGGCCACCGCCGCTTCAAGGCGTCCGAGATCCGGGCCTGCCTCGAGGAGATGTCGCAGGCCGAGCACCAGGGCTGATCGCCCGGGCCCGGCACCCGGGTCGGGGAGCCCCCGCCCACCGCCGGCCCACCAACTCGCACTCGACGGGCCTGGACCCGCCCCCGGGCCCGTCGGCGAACGAACGACGACCGACCGTCCCGTCACGGTCGGTCGTCGCCGTTTTTCCCGTAGTGTCCCGGCCCATGTCCACGCCGACCGCCGCATTCTCGCTCCACCTCCGCGTCCGCCTCGACAACACCCCGGGGTCGCTCGGGCGGCTCGCCGTGGCGATCGGCGACGCCGGCGCGAACATCACCCAGCTCGAGGGCTTCGACGTGCGGGGCGAGTACCTCGACGAGGACGTCGTGGTGAACTGCCTCTCCGAGGATCACCAGGAGGAGGTCCAGGCCGCCATCCGGGGTCTCGACGGCGTCGAGATCCTCATGTGCCGCGACCGCACCTTCGAGATGCACGAGGGCGGCAAGATCGAGGTCCTCGCCCGGATGCCGATCCGGGACAAGGAGGACCTGTCGATGGCGTACACGCCGGGCGTGGCCCGGGTGTGCATGGCCATCCACGAGGAGCCCGAGCGCTCCCGCGATCTCACGATCCGCAAGAACACCGTCGCCATCGTCTCCGACGGCAGCGCCGTGCTCGGCCTCGGCGACATCGGCCCCCGGGCCGCCATGCCGGTGATGGAGGGCAAGGCGCTCCTGTTCAAGAACTTCGCCGGCGTCGACGCCTTCCCCATCTGCATCGACGTGCACTCCGCCGACGAGATCGTCGAGACCGTCGAGCGCCTCGCCCCGACGTTCGGTGGCGTGAACCTCGAGGACATCGCCGCGCCGATCTGCTTCGAGGTCGAGGAGCGGCTCAAGGCGAGCATCGACATCCCCGTGTTCCACGACGACCAGCACGGCACCGCCGTCGTCGCTCTCGCCGCCCTGCAGAACGCCCTGAAGCTGACCGACAAGAAGATGAGCGACCTGCGGGTCGTCATCGCCGGCGTCGGCGCGGCCGGCGTGGCCTGCGGCAAGATCCTCATCGACGCGGGCGTGGCCGAGATCGTCGGCGCCGACCGTCAGGGGGCGATCTGGGAGGGCCGCGAGAACCTGAACTTCGCCAAGCAGTGGTTCGCGGAGAACACCAACCCCGACCGCCGCAAGGGCGCCGTGGGCGAACTGCTCGCCGGCGCCGACGTGTTCATCGGCGTCGCCGGTCCCGGCATCATCGAGCCGACCGACCTCGACCGCATGAACACCGACCCCTTCGTGTTCGCCCTCGCCAACCCCGACCCCGAGATCCGGCCCGAGGAGGCCAAGGGGCGGGCGAAGATCATCGCGACGGGGCGCAGCGACTTCCCCAACCAGATCAACAACGTGCTCGCCTTCCCGGGCATCTTCCGGGGGGCGCTCGACGCCACGGCCACAGCCATCACCGAGAACATGAAGCTCGCCGCCGCCGAGGCGATCGCCGACACCATCCCGCTCTCGGACCTGCGGCCCGACTTCATCATCCCGTCGGTGTTCGACACGACCGTCGCACCCCGCGTGGCCGAGGCGGTCGCCCGGGCCGCGGTCGCCGACGGCGTGGTCCGCAACCCGGCCTGAACCGTCGCCCCGGGCCCGGCCGCCGCCGAGCCCGGGGGTCGGAAACCTGGTCAGTCGGTGGTGGCGAAGGCCAGCTCGGGCTGGGCCTCGACCGCGACCTCGGGGAGCTGGGCCGGGGTGGCCGGGGCACCGGCGCCCGGGAGCACCAGGACCTGCACCGGCTCGGGGCGGTAGGCCCAACGCGGCACCTCGTGCAGGCAGCTCGTCCGCCCGGTGGTCATCTTGCGGAGCGTGCGGGTCATGATCCAGAAGTCGAGGGCGCCGGAGCGGTGCTCGACGTAGAGCCGGTCGTACTCGGTGCGCTCGCCGATGAGGCCGTTGCAGTGCGGGCTGATCTGCCACAGGCAGGTGAGGCCCGGCATGACCGAGACCCGCTGGCTGGCGAAGCCCGGGGGCAGCGCGCCGTGCAGCATGGGCATCTCGGGGCGGGGCCCGACGAAGGACATCTGCCCGCGGGCCACGTGGAGCAGCTGAGGGAGCTCGTCGAGGTGGAGCTTGCGGACCAGCTGCATGAGCGGGGGCAGGTCGTCCTGGCCGATCGAGTACTTGTCGGCGTACCTGTTCGTGGTCGGTGGGAGGGTCCGCACCTTCACGAAGCGGAACCGCCGCCCGTGGAGACCGATGCGATCGTGCACGAAGAAGGGGAACGCCCGGTACGTGAGCAGCGAGCACGCCGCTCCCACCACGATGAGTGGCAGCGCCAGCACGAGCAGCACCGACGCAACGAGAGATTCCATGATCCGCCGTGTCACTTGGTCAGGTGACATTTCCCTCTCCCAGCTCGACCCCGTCCGTTGGTCCTTGCCGCGTGGGGCCCGATTCCCGCACTTCTCGCCGTGAAGCCCTACGTCCGCCATCCTTCGACTCCGTGATCAACGATTCCTGCCTCGAATCGCGATTTCCCGGAGCTCCGGCCATTGTCCGCCTGGGACCACCCTCCTATGGTGGTCGCCGCATGAAGACTGCCATCCTCTGCGGGGGCAAGGGTACGCGCGCCCATCCCCACACCGTCGACGTCCCGAAGCCGCTGCTCTACGTGGGCGGGCGGCCGGTGCTGTCGCACGTGCTGGAGATCTACGCCCACCAGGGCTTCCGGGACTTCGTGCTGGCCGCGGGCTACAAGTGGGAGCTCATCGAGAACTGGGCCGTGTCGGCCGATGCGTCGTGGGACGTCGAGGTGGTCGACACCGGGCTCGAGACCAACACCGGGGCCCGGGTCGCGGCCATCGCCGACCAGTTGGGCGACACGTTCTTCGTCAACTACTCCGACGGCCTGGGTGACGTCGACCTGCGGGCGCTGCTCGAGTTCCACCACGGCCACGGCGGCTGCGCCACGCTCACCACCGTGCCCCTGCCCAGCCAGTACGGCACGCTCGAGGTCCGCGACGACGGCCGGATCGAGGACTTCCGGGAGAAGCCCCGCCTGCCCGACCACCCGATCAACGCCGGCTACTTCGTGTTCGACCGCCGGGCCCTGGACTTCTGGGCGGGCGACGACCTCGAGCGCGACGTCCTGCCCGCCCTCGGCGAGGCCGGCGAGCTGTACGCCTACCGCCACGACGGGTTCTGGAAGTCCATGGACACGCACAAGGACAGCCGGGAGCTGTCGGGCATGTTCGTGAACGGCCGGGGACCCTGGACCGTGGACCCGGTGCCGGTCGACCGCTGAGCGTCGTCGACGTCTTCTGGCTCGGCCTCGTGGCCGTGACGGTGGTCGGCGCCGCTCTGCCCGGGCACACCTCCTCACGCCTCCTCCGATCGGGTCCGGGGCCGGCATCCGCCACGGCCCGAGTCGTGCTCGCCGTGCTGGCGGCCACGGGCGTGGTCTGCGTCGTGGGTGGCCTCGCCGCCCGGGCCGGGCTCGACCGGCCCGACCGTGCGGTCTACGACTGGTTCGCCGCGCGCGCCGACCCGGGCGGATCGTGGGCCCGGCTCCACGCCGACCTCACCCGCCTCGGCGACCAGCCCGCCGTGGGGTGGGCCGCGGTCGCCGTCGCGGTTGCCGGTGCGCTCGCGTTCGCCCGGGTCGGGCTGCGGTGGTGGACACCGGTCGTCGCCGTCCTCGCCGCCGTGGTGGGGCAACGGATCGCCCAGGTGGCGGTGAGCGAGGTCGTCGGCCGGGCCGCCGACCGACCCGCCGGCATCGGGAACTACCCCTCGGGCGGCGTCTCGCGCCTGCTCGTGGTGTGGGGGGTCGCCGCCGGGATCGCCTGGTTGGCGACGGGCCGCCGCACGACGGTCGCCCGGGTCGGGGTCGCGGTCGCGGCCGCCGGCGCCTGGGTCGTGGGCTACGGCCGCCTGCTCCTGCTGGCCCACTACCCGAGCGACCTGCCCGGGGGGCTCGTGCTCGGTGCGGGCATCGCCGGCGCGGTCGTGCTCGCCCTGGTGGCGGTGGCGCCGGCCGGGCGGCCCGAGGCCGTGGCGGCGCCGGCGCCGGTCACCTGATCCGGAACCAGAACCCCGTGCCGTTGGTGGCGGTCCCGGCCCACAGCAGGTCGTCCCACAGCGGCGACAGCGTGCGGTGCAGGTCGGGCCGGGTGCTCAGGTAGAAGTTCGGCAGCACGACCTCGAGCCGGTCGCCGCCGAGCAGCCAGCAGGCCAGCAGGTACTGCTCGGAGTAGTACCAGTCGGCGATCTGGGGCGGGTAGTCCCAGGGCAGGAAGATGTCGTGCACGTGCACGAGCACGCCCGACCGCAACCGGGGGAGCACGTCGACGAACGCCACCGTGGCGTCGGAGTTCATGAACGAGCGGTGCGAGCCGTCGAAGAAGCACAGGTCGCCGGCCTCGAGCTCGTCGAAGACGGCCAGGTCGGCGTCCTCGAGCGGGGCGCGCTCGACCCGGTCGCACAGGGCGTCGATCTCGGCCCGCGGCTGGGGGTCGATCGACGTGATCGTGGTCGGCAGGTCGTGGTCGGTGATGGCGCGCCGGGCCCACTTCGTCGAGTTGCCCGAGCCGACCTCGACGTAGCGCTGCGGCTTCGTGCTCGCCAGGAACCCGTAGAGGGCGACGGCGTCGAGGCCCTGGTACCAGCCGTTGTGCCACCACGGGCCGGTGGCGTCGGGGCGGGCGAGCGGCACCTGCTTCAGCTGGTCGACATAGGGCAGGAACGCCCGCAGCTGCTCCTCGAATCGGGGGGCGAGTTCATCGAGCATCGGCCCGATCTGGGGGTGCGCCGGCGACCCGTACCCGTGGCGGGGCCGGGGGTCGACGGGGTAGTCGAGGTCGATCGTGTACCGGGGCGGGCCCGTTTCGGCGGCGGGGGCGGTGCGGCCCGCCACGCCCCGGAGGACGGACCGGGCCCGGCGGGCGAGTGCACGGGCATCCACGATCGGGCGAGCGTAGACCGCACCGGCCCGGGCCTCGCCGTCCGGGCTGCGGCCGGCGTCGTCGTGGACGGTCAGCCGGCGACGACGTCGTCGTGGAGGGCGTCGACCAGGGCGTGGCAGCGGCGGGTGTCGAACGGGGCGACGAAGTCGGGGCCCGCGGCGCCGAGGCGCTCGGCGAGGGCCCGGTCGGCGACGACGGCCACGAGCGCCTCGGCCAGGGCGTCGACGTCGTTCTCGGGTACGACGAGCGCCGTGGTGCCGTCGGCGACGTACTCAGGGATGCCACCGTGGCGGGTGGTGACCACGCCCCGGCCGCTCGCCTGGGCCTCGAGGTTGACGAGCAGCAGGGTCTCGGCGTCGCCGTCGGCGGCGGTGCGGCTGGGCGTGACCACGACGGTGCTGGCCGCGATGGCGTCGCGGACCTGGTCGGCGCGCCGGTCGGCGGCGGTCGGCTCCAGCACCACGCCGGCCGGGGCCGACGCCGGGTCGGGGGCGAGCGGGCCGTAGCCGACGAGGCGGAGCGTGGCGTCGGGGACGGCGGCCCGGACGCGGGGCCACGCGGCGAGGAGGACGTCGATGCCCTTCTTCTCGACGAACCGGCCGACGAAGAGCACCTCGGGCGGCCCGTCGGGCAGCGGGGTGGGGCGGAAGTGGCGGGTGTCGACCCCCGAGCCGATGACGGCGATGCGGTCGGCGTCGACCCCGAGGTCGG
>JBHIXO010000092.1:0-11932 GCA_041984725.1 Acidimicrobiales bacterium
TGTCCTCTCATCCTGGGCACGAATCCTCGACACGTGCCCAGTGCGCTCCAAACATGCCATCATTTTTTGGTCCGAAGCGGGTCGGGCTCATGCTCTTGCTCTTGCCGATCCTCGGCCATCGCGCTCCCATCCGGAGCGCAATGGCACCACGGGTGTGATCGCGCTCCTCGGGCAGTGGGTGCCCCGAAACGCCGGTGTGAGGACAGGGGGCGCGGCACCGTTCAATCGGTAGAGCTCGGCGCCGCCAGGTCTCCCAGACGTCGACGGCGACGTGACCGAGCCGCTCGGCGACGACTCGGGTCGGGACGACGCACCGTCGCCGGAGTCGCGCCGACTCCAAGTCGCCGGAGCCGACGAGCGCGTAGGCGGTCGAACGGCTGACGCCGAGGAGGACCCCGGCCTCGGTCACGGTGATGACGATGGGTCGGGAGTTGGTATTCATGCCCGACGCACCGACTCGGGGCCGAGCGTGGCCCGAAGCCGACCGCAGCGGTTGGTGCAGACGTCTGGACGCCATGGGGCGGCGAAGTCCGACTGCTCGCGCCGGTCCCGTACCCGATGACCTGCAGTTTTCAGCGCGCCCGTAGGGACTCGAACCCCAAACCTTCTGATCCGTAGTCGGGGCCGCCGGGTCGCACCCGGTCGCCGTCGTCGCACAAGTGACGGTCTGACCTGCGGAAACACCCGGATTCGTCGCAACCGTCGCACCGGTTCTCCGCTGTCCCGCTGTCGCGTCGCTGTCGCGGCCCACCTTCTAACCCCGAGTCAGGAGACCAGCCCGTGAGCCGACGACGAACCAGCGCGAACCCGCGCGGCTACACGAGGCCCGGTCCTCCCTGCCCCGCCTGCGTTCACGACCAACGCAACGACATCGACCTCGCCATCGCCCGCGGAGTCGTCTCCCGAGCGGAGATCGGCCGGCGATACGGACTCGACCGCGGCGCGCTCTACCGGCACGTCCACGGCGGACACCTGCCGGCCCGGCTCCTCGAACATGCCGAGACCGCGGCGACGATCTCCGCGGAGGCTCTCGCCGCCCGGATCGCCCGTCTCCTCGACGGGATCGAGGCCAGGCTCGACGACCGGCTCGCCGAGACCGACAGCGAGGACGCCGCGGTCGCGCGGCTCTCCCGGGAGTGGCGAGGGCTCGCCGACGTGCTCGCCCGTGTCCTCGACCTGTTCCCTGCCCGCCGGCATGAGGTGACGGTGACCGGGGATCCGTCGCGCTGGTCCGATGGCGAGGTCGTCGCTGTCCTGCTTCTCGTCCTCGATGCCGTGGACGAGTTCGGCCCCGAGGTCCGCGAACGAGTCGGGACCGTGATCGGCGACGCTCTCGCCGGACGGGAGCCGGTCGCATGACACTTGCTCTGCTGGACCGGCCCACGGTTGAGGCTCCGCCGGTCGAGTTGACCGCGCTCGCCGGGCTCGTCGTCGAGCCGTGGGCGCTCGTCGCCCGTCACGGGTGGGAGCCGTTCGGCTGGCAACGCGACCTCGCCCGGACGTTCGGGCTCCCTCGACGCGGTGGGCCGGGTCGCCGTGGGATCGTCGTCGCGGCCCGCCAGACCGGGAAAGGCGTCGGCGTGTCCGGTGCCCTTGCGGCGCGGATGATCCTCGACCCGGGCGTGACGATCGGCGTCGTGTCACGGACCGAGCGCCAGGCCCGGCTCGTGATCTCCTACGTCCGCCGGTTCCTCGCCGTGGGGCTGGTCGACGCGGAGGACGTGGACGGCGAGGGCCTCGGAGGTGTCCGCCTCGCGAACGGTTCCTCGATCGTCGCCCTGCCGGCGACAGCGGACTCGCTCCGCGGCTACGCGTTCGACGTGCTCCTTCTCGACGAGTGCGCGTACATCGGCGCTGAGGCGGTCGAGGCGGTCCTTCCGTCGATCGCGGCGACCGAGGGAGACCTCGTGGTCGTGTCGACCCCGCGAGGCCCGTCGGGCTACTTCCACGGTCTGTGGTCGGTCACCGAGACGGATCCTCGATGGGTCCGGGTGAGGCTGTCGGCGGTCGAGTCGCCGTTGATCTCCGAGGCCGTGATCGCGGAGGCCCGGGGCCGGTTGTCGCCGACCGCGTTCGCTCGGGACTTCGGCGCGGAGTTCACCGTCGCGGAGGGCGCGGCGTTCTCCGCCGCTGCGATCGAGGCCATGTTCGCCGACTTCACGGACGACGAGGATCCATTCGCGGACGAGGACGAGGACCGGGAGGCCGACTGGTGAGCGGAGTTGTGCAGGGACGAGCGGTCGGCGTCGAGTGGCTCGGCCGAGCCCAGTCGGACCGGGCGGTCGTGATCGGCGTCGACATCGGCGCAACCGTGGACCGGACCGCGCTCGCCGCGGTGCGGTACCGGGCCGGGGAGTCCTCGACGGATCGGCGGTGGAGGGTCGAACGGCTCGCGCAACTCCCGACCGGCACCCGGTCGACGGAGGGAGCGGAGTTGGTCGCCGAGTTCGTCGAGGGAGCCCGTCGCCGGTTCCGTCCGTCGCCGGTCGAGGTCGCGGTCGACGCGACCGGGCTCGGTGATCCGTGGGTCGACGCGCTCGTCGCCGTTGGCCTCCGCCCTCTCGCGGTGCGGATCACGGGGTCGGTGTCCGCGATCCGGTTCGACTCGTTCGTCCTCGCCGATGGGGTCGAGGTTCCTCGGGTGACGTTGGCCCGGGACCGGGAGTCACCGAACGCGGAGGTTCCGTCTCTGTTCGGGTCGCTCCTCTCCGCGGGCTATCCGATGCCGGGGGAGCGGCTCGCACGGCTCACTGTGTCGCGCGAGGCGAAGCGGTGCGAGGCCGGCGTCGAGTTCCGTCGCCAGTTGGCCGGGATCGAGCACCGGAACGGGCGACCGGATCACGCGTCCGGTGAGCATGACGACCTCGCGCTCGCTGTCGCGTTGGCCGTGTGGCCCGGGTTCGCGCCGCTCGTTGACACAGGACCGACCCGGGCGTTCTCCGCTGCGTCGATCCGTCTCGACGATGGCCGCGGTCCCCGGACCCTCGGTGGCGCTCCGTGGCCGGCCCGTGAGCCGTTGTCGGGGAGGGTCGAGGATCTCCCCGCGGCGCGTGCAGCGGCCCGATACATCGCGGCGGGTCACTCCGGCGACGTGACCGTCACGGACGCGAACGGCCGGACCTACCGGCCGGGACGAAGGCGGAGGCCCGGCTGAAGAAGGAAGGTGACCCAGAGACCTCGAACAGAGCCGGTATGGGTCGGCTTGCCTGGTTGCTTCTGGTGGTTGCTTTCGTTCTGACCGGATGCGGTGGTTCGGACGAGCGCACCCGCGAGTCGGCGTTGCTTGCTGCTGTCGCGGCCCAGAACTCTCATCCGCTCGCGGCGGAGATGCCGGGGTCACTTCTTGCTGACATGGCAGAGGAGGCTTGCACCGAACTCGACGAGAACGACATCACGGAGTTCGAGTTCCTGGCGGCGGTCGAGCGGCGTGCAACTGAGATGGGCGCAACTTCGCGGAGAGACATCGACGCGTTCCTGGAGGTGGTAATCCTGCTCGTGCAAGGGCATTGTGGCGACGACTATTTCGTCGTGAGCGGCTCCTAACGGCGCTGTCCTTCCCGCTGTCGTGGATTCCTGACCAGGGGGTTTGCGGCGCTCATCTGATTGCGAGTCAGGATCCGGTGCGGGACGGATGTTCCGCTCACCAAAGGCGTCGGCTCCGGGTGCTGGCTACGTTGATCGGGCATGGGGTGTCTCGTAGTCATCGTCGTACCGCTGCTCGTGTTCGCAGCGCTTCAGGCAGGCGTCGTCTGGGGAGTCATCGCCCTTGTGGTTCTGGTGGGGCCGATGGCGGTGGGTGGCTATCGGCTCTACTTCACTGAATCGGGCCGGCAATTCCGAGGTGAGACCGGCCAGGAGTTCATCGCTGCCTGGGAGCGGCGGAACGGGCCAATACGACCTGGTGGACGCCGCCCGGACAAGGCGATGGCAGAAGCGTGGATGAAGGCGCGTGATGAGACTGGAATCTCAGCGGATGACTGGTTCGACCTTCGCAGGACCGGCACGATCCCAGCGCGAGACTCACGGCTCGTTGCCCGCGGTCACTGGAACGACTTCGCGCTCCTGCCCGACCTGATCGACGAGAACAAGGTCGAAGGGACTCTCGCCGCTACCTCGGTCGGTCTAGTTCGCACTCCTAGTGGTCCCCAGCCGGAGTCAATTCTCCCGTGGAGCCGAATCGAGGGATACAAGTCCTATCGCGGCTCAGGAGGCATCCTTCTGCTGTACGGGGGCGGCGGAACCGCGGTCATCAAGGTCGAGGACTCGGGACGAGAACCGTGGCACCGGGCGTTCGAGGCTCACGGAGTGCCTGACAGAACCGACTGATCGGCGATCCCGCCCTCGGATCAGATGTCGAGATCGGCGAGACGGTCGACGAGGCGGACCCGATCCTCCTCCGACGCTGCCCGTGCCCGCCCGAGGGCGTCGAGGTCGAGAATCGCCTCGATCCCGTCCCGGACCTCCTGCGCGAGCACGTCGGGCGGGAGAGCCTCCGCCTGCACCGTCTCGGCCATCCGGTCCCCTCGGGTGTCTGTGGCCTTCTGCGGAGCCGTCGGGAGGTCGTGCCGTGCGATCTGGTCGGGTGTCACGGCGAGCCGTGCAAACCGGACGGAGCCGGCAGGCGAGCCGAGGTCGCGGGCGAACGCGGTCACGTCCTCAGCGGCTGAGTCGACGATCGAGCACCCGGACGGATCGTGGTCGCCGACGTGGAGAACCACGGTCGGCCGCGACCGGCCGAGCACCCGGCGGGCCGCGTCGTGTTTCGCGGTGATCGAGTCGAACCCGGAGGATGAGTGGACTCGGATCCCGTAGTCGTCGGCGACCCGGACGACCTGCGGGACCATGCCGGCTGCCTCGACCCAGACCTCTACGGCGACCGGCTGTCCGAGAGTGAGGTCGCCGACGTAGCCGCGTGCCTCCGCGACGACCGCGTCGAGGAACCGCTCCGGCGACGACCATCCGGTGCCGCCGGCAGTGGTCACCCCGTCGTCGCGGATTGCTTCCATCGGGATCCGCCGGGCTCGGCGAGCCCTACCGAGCACGTCCACGAGCCGTCCGTAGTCGCGTTCCGCCTTCTCGATCGAGCCGAGGACGACGAGCCGATAGAACACCTGCCGGGCCGTGATCGGCAGATGATCCGCGTAGTCGTCGAGGACACGGCCGATCGCGTCGAGGAGGTCGAGGGTCGCGCCGCGAGGAGACCACGACGCGTGCCCTCGTGGACGGGTTCGCTTGTAGGCGCGGCCGGAGACGCTCACGACGCGAGCCAGTCGGCGACCGACTCCGCGATCCGGGCGTCGGCGTCCTCGGCCCGGTGCCCGTACACGTCGGTCGTGATCGAGGTCCGCGAGTGACCGAGCCGTCGTGCGACGGCAACGGCGGAGTGGCCGGCGTCGAGGAGCCACGAGCCGTGAACGTGCCGGAGATCGTGAAGGCGCATCCCGGGAGGCAGGTCGGACGCTTTCACGAGGTCGACGAACGCGTCGGTCACGTCCTGCGGGTGGAGGTGCTCGCCGACCGGGTTCGCGAACACGTAGCCACCGCGGCGGGCGTCGAGGGACACGACCGGCCCGGACCGGAGCCCTTGGAGCATCGCGACCGTGCCGGCGTCGACCGTGATCGTCCGCCTCTGCCCCGACTTCGTGAGGCCCTCGAAGGTCCGCCCGCCCGCAGTCGTGATCGCGTTCTGAAACGTGATCGTGCCGGCGTCGAGGTCAACGTCGGACCAGCGGAGCCCGACGAGTTCACCGCGCAGCGCGCCGGTGGCAAGGGCGAGCCGGAACACGGACTCGAACCGGTGCCCGCCCGCGAGGTCGAGGAACCGGCGAACCTCCGCACGACCCCACGGGAGATCCTGAGCGACACGGCCCGGGTCGAGGGCCTCACGTTCGCGGCGCTTCGCTGCCGTGCCGGCCTTCGCTCGCTTCCGCCAGACCTCGACCGGGTTCGTCATCACGACGCCGATCTCCACGGCCCACGAGAACAGTCGGGACGTGACCCGGAGCGCGTAAGCCTGAGACGACGCGGACAACTTGGAGCCTTTCCCTCGGCCGGTCTGCCCGACCTTCGTTCGGAGGTGAACGGCGAGGGCCTCGATCATGGCCGGGTCGACTTCCTGCACGCGCTGCGCGCCGAGATAGGGGAGGACGTGAAGGCGGAGCGTGTCCGAATAGGACCGGTGCGTCGTCGGGCGGAGAACGTCCGCCTGTGACTCGATGAACCGCTCCGACAGGTCGGTCACGTACCGGACCGACAGGTCACGGGTTCCGGTCGCTCCCTTGCGGAGTTCGTCGCGCCACACGTCGAGTTGTGCCTGAGCCTCCCGCCGCGTCGCGAACCCTCCCCGGGTGAGGAAGTTCCGTTTGCCGGGCCGACGTTCCCCCGTCTCGGGGTCGATCGTGGCCGGCTCCTGATCGAGTTCGAGTTGAGCGGTCCACGTCGCTCCGCTCTTGTTCTGACGCTTGCGGACCGTCCCGGTCCTCTGTGCTGCGCTCACTTCGATGTCCTCCTCGGGTTCGACTTCCTCGACTTCGCCCGGCTCGCCGTGCCTCGCTCCTCGGCGGTCAACAGACCGACCGCGACGCACCGGTCCGCGAGCCGGTAGGCGGTGCGGTTCGACACGACGAACCGCTCCTCAACGGCCTTCGCTCCACCGGTTCGCCAGACCTCAGCGACGAGCGGGAGATCGTCGTCGCGCATCCGTCCGCCGTGCGGGGAGGGCCGGTGCCCGACGAGCGCGAGGGCGAGCCGGACGGCCTTCGGATCGGGTCGGGCGTCGGGGTTCTCCTCGCCGGCCCAGTCGATCAGCGCGACGGTGACGATCGCTCGCCAGTCGAGCCGCGGGAGGATCTCCGCGAGGTCGATCTCTCCTCCCCAGCGGCTGCCGATCGTGACCTCGACGAGCCGGAGCCCGTCGTCGCTGATCTTCGTCCCGTGGTCGTCGAGGTGGCCGGGGAACGGGGCGACGCGTAGGTCGATCTGCACGCCGTCGTCGCGGTGGACTTCGACGCACAGGGTCGGGACTTCGACTGGCCCGTCGGGGCCGTCGATCGTCCATCCCTGGTCGGGGTCGACGGTGTAGAGGATCTCCCCGGGGACTCCTGCGGCGACGACTGATCGCCGGTCCGGGCTCACTGCTTCGCCTCGCCGGTTGTGGTTGTTCGTGGTCTCATGCGACCCAGTTTGTCAACTACTGGCAAAGACTGGCAACTGATTCTCTGTCACCTGTTGTCGACCGGTGCGACACTCGGGTCATGCGAACCCCGACGACGCTCCGACCTCGAACGGTGTCGACCGCGACCGCGGCGCGGCTCCTCGGCATCCACAAGGCGAGCCTGTACCGGCTCGTTCACGCGCCGGTCCCGCATCTGACGATCGGGTCGCGGATCGTGTGGCCGGTCGGCCCGCTCGCGGCGTTCCTGCTGATCGAGCCGGAGGACATCTGGCGAGACCTCGACGCGGCCGGCGACGAGGACGACAGCGACGCCGCGGCGTCCTGATGCTCGATCAGATGGGCACCGCGAACGTGCAGGTCACCGGGTCGCGACAGCGGCTGGGACAGCGGACCGCCGAGCCAGTCGAGGACTGGCGCGGCCACTTCGACGCGCCGACGCCCGAGCCCGTAACGCCCGCCGTGCTCCTCGCCTCCGACCTCACCGGGTCGGAGTGGTGGGCGGCGGTGGAGGACGCGTGGTGGCTCGTCTCGGCTCCTGATGCGGGATGGGTCGACGTGTGGACCTCGACCGACCGGGGACCGTGCCCCGCGGCACCCGGCGCGGCGACGGACCCGACGTGGGGCCTGTGGCGCGGCACGTCGACCGCGTCGACATCGCCGCCGCTCGCATGGTCGACACGGCCCGACGTGGCCGTCTGGTTCGCGTGCCGGACCGCACGGGCCATCGGAGGCCGTCCCGTCGTCTCGGTCGCTTGGGTGCCCCGTGAGGGCGTCATCGCTGATCTGACGGCCCGTGAGGGCGAGGTGATCGTCCGTCCCGCCTCGGTCGAGGTGGTCGCACGTCTCACCGTGCCCGGCGACCGGGGCGAGTGGTCCGCGTTCGCGGACGGCGACGACTCGATGCCGGCGGGCGGTCTCGTCGTCCTCGACGGGGGAGCGGACTCGTGAAGCCCGGAGACCTGCTCCGCAATCACCCGGACCTCGCCGCGCTCGAACCCGACCTCGATCGGCTCCTGTGCTGCGCGCCCGAGGGCCAGGCCGCTCGCCAACGCGAACGCGAGGAGGCCCGGCTCCTGACCTGTCCGGTCTGCTACGTGCCGGCGGGCGAGTCGTGCGATCAGCGCGGCGAGTGCCACGAGGGCCGGCGGCTCGCTGGTCTCCGGTTCGCTCTGCTCCGCCATCCCGACGACGAGGGCATCCGATGACCGAGCACGACAGCGGGGCTCCGTGGCTCGAACCGCCCGCGTGTACGGAGAACTACCGGCAACTCTGCCTCGGCGAGATCGAGGCACTCGGGCTGTCGGGGAACGACCGGCGGCTCCTCGTCGACCTCCTCCTCGCCGTCCACGAGGAAACGGGGGTCATCGGCGGGACGCTCGCCTCGATCGCCGAGACCCTCGACGTGGGCCGTGATCGACTTCGGAAGTTCCTCGCGATGGCCTCCGAGGAGGGCCTCGTCGATGTCGCGTTCGTCCGCGGTCACGACGGCGAACTGACCCTCGTTTGCTATCCGAGCCTCGTTCGTCTGTCCCCGCTCTATCGGAAGCGCCGCGCACGGTCGCTCGCCGAGAATCCGACGAGCGACCTGGGGAAACGGGGGTCTGAGCGTCCGCTCGCCGAGAATCCGACGAGCGAGCCCGAGGAGCCGGCAGTCGAGGAGTCGCTCGCCGAGAATCCGACGAGCGCCAGCGAGAATCCGACGAGCGCGGGCGGAAAGTCGGCGAGCGACCTGGGAAAACGCGCCTTCCCTTCTGCTTTTGAACGAGGAGGCGGAGCCTCCGCTCTGCCCGAGACGCGTAACGCGCGAGAGGGGGAGCCTGTGTTCGACGAGTTCGAGCCTCTGCCGGTGGAGCCTCACGAGGAGGAGTTCGACGATCCGTCTCCGTGGATCGACGAGCCGGTCCTCGACCGTGTGCCGGCGTCCGAGCCCGAGGAGTCCGGCGAGGGGTCCGGTCGGTCGTCGCTCCCGGTCGTGGATCGGGGGACGCTCGGCGCGATCCATCGGGAGCGCGCCGCGGCCGGTGATCGGCGGTCGGCGGACGTGCTCGCCCGTGCTCGCCGCGGGCTCGGCCGATCCTCGGGGACGACGCCGGAGGAGTGGCTCCCGACCGGCGAGCCCGTGCCCGAGCCGGAGCCGGTGCCGGAGCCCGTCGAGGACGGTCCGACGGTCGAGGAGGCGACCCGGTTGCTCGCCGACGCGTTCGGTTCGGTCGAGGAGATCGAGGACGGGTTCGTCGTCCGCCGGATCGGTGGCCGTCCCGGCGAGGACCGTCCGTGATCTGTTCGCCCTCCCTGTTCTCTGGTCTCTCGTTGATGCGGTGCCCCGTGCGGCCCACCGCGGGACCGGACGCGGCCCCGACGTGTTCGCTGCGTCGGGGCCGCACCTTCGCCCATTCGATCCCGAGGAGGATCCCGCCATGCCCATCCGTCAATCTGCGACGCCCGCCGTTGAGGCGACTGTGACCGAGGCCCGCGACGTGATCGACCGGAACGGGCTCGACCGCCGGCTCGTCGTCCCGGTCGACGCTCTCGACTGGCTCATCCCGAAGATGGACGCCGCCGGAGCGCCGTTCGCCGCGTTGCCGATCGCCGATGCTCCCGCGTCGATCGTGGCCGGCGTCCCGACCGTCCGCGTCGCGGTCTACTCGCGGCAGCCCGGCGTCCCGTTCCGTGCCGGAGCGAAGGCGACCGCCTCGGACGTGCTCGCCGCGTCCGGGTTCTCCGGTGCCGACATCGGCCCGGCGCTCGTGGGCCGCTGGTCCGAGCGAGCACCGATGGAGCCGTCCGACCGGTACTCGTGGGAGTGACCCCGATGTTCTCCCGTCTCCGCAACCGCAATCCAGAGCCCGAGGAGGGCCAGACCATGACCGACGTTCACCCGACGACCGACATCGGCGCTCACTTGACCGGGAGGACCGCCGGGCCGGCTGACACGGCCCGGATGCTCGACGAGACCGGCGACCGGATCACCGACCTCGCCGACCGCCTCGCTGCGCTTGCGTGCCCGTCCCCGGAGGTCGACGACGCCCTCGCCGCCGCGGACCGGATCGGGGACCGTGCCCGCGACCTCGGCCGGCTCCGGGCGCTGGCACGATCCCGGCGTTCGAGCGCGGACCTGTGGCGCGCCGCGGTCGACGCCCTCAACGCCGCCGAGGTCGCGCTCGAACGGGCCGACGAGACCCTCGACCCCGGAGCGGACGCCGCCGCTGTCGCGGTCGTGGCCGGGTTCCGGTCCGACGTGGCCGTCTGGCGAGCGCACGCCGAGCAGGCGACCGACGCGACGACCGGGCTCGCTGACGGGCTCGACGCCCTCGCCGACGACGCTCTCCGGCTCCATCAACAGGTGCTCGGGTCGCGCAACTCGACGATGATCCTCCCGGGCGGGAAGGTCGCCCGGTGGGGTCAGGATCTCTCGCGGATCGTGGATGCGATGCGAGCGGAGGCCCGCGGCATCCGTCGCCGTGGTGGCCGGTGACCGTGACGGGTGCCCGGCTCGGTTCTGCGATTCGTCGTCGCGCCGAGCGGGCGTTGCCGGCGGCGGTCGACGCCGCGGACCTGTTGTGCGATCTCCTCGACCTCCCGCCAGTTGAGGTGAGGCTCGGTCGCCTGCCGATGTCCGAGTTCGGCGAGGGCCTCACCGATGCGGACTCGGTGGCCGGGCTCTACAACGAAACCGTGGACGGTCGCCCTGCCGAGGTGGTGCTCTCGTGGCAGGCGGTCGGGATCGAGCGGGATCCGGTCGGGCGTGCCCGCGAGATCGTCGCTCACGAGATCGCGCATCATCGCGTCGTGTCCCTCGGGCTCGACGACTCCGACGATCCGCACGGCCCCGCGTTCCGCGAGTCGGCCCGTGAGGTCGCGTGGTTCGCTCGCCTGCACGATCCGTCCGAGACCGCCGAGCGCGCCGCGTACTGGCCGCGGGAGCCGGTGGTCCCGCCGCTGTCCGAGTCCGCTGTCGCGGCCCAATCGAGGGCGGTCTCGTGACCGTCGCGAACGCCCTCCGAGGGCTCCCGCTGTCGCGTCGCTGTCGCGGAGCCCTCTTTCGGGGCCTCCCGGCCGGGCCGCGAACCCGTGACCTGGGAGTTTGCAGCGCGCCCGTAGGGACTCGAACCCCAAACCTTCTGATCCGTAGTCAGATGCTCTATCCAATTGAGCTACGGGCGCTGAGGGTGAGCGACGATAGTCGACCGGCGGCGTTCGGCCAACGCCGGATCGGTCAGCGGCTGAGGACGAGACCGGGGTCCTGGGGTCTGGAGCGGGGTGGCTTCGTCCCCTTGCCACGCGCGCTCGAGCGGTCGCGGCCGTAGGGGAGGCCGGCAAGCAGGATCACGACCGCGCCGGCGAGGACGACGGCGACGTCGTAGGTGAGGCCGGCGACCTCCTTGGCGCGGGTCGGGGTGGCGCCAGCGGCGCGGCGGCGAGCGATGTCCTCGGCGATCTGGGCCGAGTAGAGGATCGAGGCGACCTCGGCCTCGGCGTCGGTGGTGACGGCGGGCGGGGCGGTCCACTCGGGGAGGTCGGGGCGGGTGCCGGCGGGCTCGGACAGGTCGAGGAAGGGGAGCGGGATCAGGGCGACGCCGACGCCGAGTGCGGCGACCGACATGCGCAGCAGGTGGGCCCGCTTGTGCACCGTCGCCTCGACGATCCCCGACAGTTGCTCGATGCGGAACGCGACCCGTTGCGACAAGGTCACGCCCTCGGCCTCGGGCCGGTCGACCGAGCCCGACCGGCTCACGAAGGCGAGGTACGCGGTCGACA
>JBHIXO010000093.1:0-11831 GCA_041984725.1 Acidimicrobiales bacterium
AACCTCGTGCACGGCCGGCTCTGCCCCTCCCACGTCCCCCTCGACGCGGACGGCGAGATCGCCATCGAGCTGTTCGGCACGCGCACCGGCGACCCCCGGCCCCTCGACGCGATCGATCGCCCCTGCCTCGACCCGAGCAACTCCGGCCCCGAAGGCGACGTCTTCTCCCTCGCCGCCCTCGCCGTGGTCGCCACGCTCATCGTGTTCACCGGCGACCGCCCGACCCCGGTCGCCCGGCGGCGCACGATCCGCGCCCTCGCCGATCGCCTCGGCGAGGTCAGCAGCGTCGCCGAGGCCGAGAACGCCCTGCTCGCCGCGGTCGGTTCGCTGCCCGGCGTCGACGTCGAGTGGCTCGCGCTCACCGACCGCACGCTGCGCCCGGGTGGCCGTCCCCGCCACGTCGAGCTCGCGCTCGCCCGCGCCATGGCGACGTTGCCCGAGCAGGACCCGACGCCCCAGCGCTTCGACCTCCCCCACGGGCAGGTGCTGCTCGTGCCGCTCACCGCCAGCTGCGACGAGGTGCTCGCCGTCGCCACGGCCGCGCCGCTGCCCGCCGACGACGCCGACCACGTCGTCGACATCGCCTCGCTGACCGGCACGGCGATCGAGGCGCTCCGAGCCGGGTCCCGGCTCGACGAACGCCGCCGCGACGCCCGCTTCGAGGAGCTGGTCCGGTTCGCGACCGACGCCATCCTGGTCGTCGACGCCGAGGGCACCGTGCGGTACGCCACCCCGTCGGTGACGACGGTCCTCGGCCACCGCAGCGCCGACGTGGTGGGGATGGTCCTCGCCGACCTCGTCGTGTCCGGCCACCGCGACGCCAGCCGCACGTTCCTCCGCCGGGTCGGCCGTCAGGACCCCCGCCAGGTCGCCACCGCCGACCTGCGCTTCGTCCGCGCCGACGGTCGCGAGATCCACGGCGAGGTCACCGGCGCCAACCTCCTCGCCAACCCCGACGTGGCCGGGGTCGTCGTCACGATCCGCGACGTCACGTCACGGCGCAGCCTCGAGAACCAGCTCCGCCACGAGGCCTCCCACGACGCCCTCACCGGCCTCGCCAATCGCAGCCTGTTCGCCGAGCGGCTCGACGAGGCGATGGCGGCTCGCTCCCACCGCGGCGCCGGCGGGGTGCCGGGTGTCGGGCCCGCCGTCGTGTTCATCGACCTCGACGACTTCAAGCACGTGAACGACTCGCTCGGCCACGACGCCGGCGACCTGCTGCTGCGCACCGTGGCGGCCCGGATCGAAGACTCGCTCCGCTCGACCGACACCGCAGCCCGACTGGGCGGCGACGAGTTCGCCGCCGTCATCCCCGACGTCCCCGACGAGGCCACGCTGCGCGAGCTCGTCGGCCGGCTGGGCGAGGCCCTCGGCGCGCCGATCGACTTCCCCACCGAGTCGGGCACCGAACGGATCGAGGTGCGGGCCTCGCTCGGCGTCGCCGCGGCCGGGCTCCACGTCGAGCCGATCCCGGATGGCCTGCTCACCGACCCTCCGAGCACCGGCGACGCGATCGACGCCGACGAGCTCGTCGTGCGCGCCGACCTGGCGATGTACCAGGCCAAGGTCCGGGGCAAGGCCCAGTTCGCGCTCTACGAGCCCGACATGCAGGTCGCGGCGTCCGACCGGTTGACGCTCACCGCCGAGCTCCACGACGCCGTCGACGCCGACGAGTTCGAGGTGCACTACCAACCCATCGTCGATCTCGGCTCGGGCGAGATCGTCGCCGTCGAGGCCTTCGCCCGCTGGCCGCACCGGATCCGCGGGATGCTCGGCCCGGCCGACTTCCTCGACGTGGCCGAGGAGACGGGCCTCGTGCTCCCGATCGGCCGTTCGGTCCTGCGTCAGGCGCTCGCCGCGCTCGCCGGATGGCGGGCCGACGTGCACGCCGACCTCACCCTGAACATCAACGTCTCGGCCCGCCAGCTCGGCGATCCCGACTTCGAGGCGACCCTGCTCGGCCTGCTCGACGACCACGCCGTGCCGCCCGATGCCGTCGTCCTCGAGATCCACGAGGGCGTGTTCCGCTCCAACCGGGCCGCGACCACGGCGCTCGTCGCCAGCCTCGCCGCCCACGGCGTGCGGATCGGCCTCGACGACTTCGGTTCCGACGGCACGGCCCTGCGATCGTTGCCCGACCTGCCCATCGACGTCGTCAAGATCGACCGGACGCTCGTCGGCCGCATCGGCGATCCACGGCACCGGATCCTGGTCGAGAGTCTCGTCGGGCTCGCGGCGGCGCTCGGCGTCGACGCCGTCGGGACGGGTGTCGAGGACGAGGACGAGGCCGCCGCCCTGCGCGAGCTCGGCTGTCGGCTCGGGCAGGGCGTCGCGTTCGGCCGGCCTCGGGGCCCGCGCTCGGTCCTGGCCCGGTTGCGCCCGGTCGACGACGCCTTCCGCAGCGCCGGCTGACGGCCGGTCAGCCGCGCGCCGACGTCTTGGTGTTGCCCGGCCGGGCGTTCTTCTCGATGAACTCGATGACCTTGCCGGCCACGTCGATGCCGGTGGTCTCCTCGATGCCCTCGAGCCCGGGGGAGGAGTTGACCTCCATGACGACCGGGCCGTGGTTCGAGCGGAGCATGTCGACACCGCAGACGTTGAGACCCATGGTCTTGGCGGCCCGGACGGCGGTCGAGCGCTCCTCGGGCGTCAGCTTCACCTTCTCGGCCGATCCGCCTTGGTGGAGGTTGGACCGGAAGTCGCCGGCGGCGCCCTGACGCTTCATCGCGGCGATGACGCGGCCGCCGACCACGAACGCCCGGATGTCGGACCCGCCGGCCTCCTTGATGAACTCCTGCACGAGGATGTTCGCGTCGAGCTGGCGGAACGCGGCGATGACGGACTCGGCCGCCTTCTTGGTCTCGGCCAGCACGACGCCGACCCCCTGGGTGCCCTCGATCAGCTTGACGATCAGGGGGGCGCCGCCCACGAGTTCGATGAGGCCGTCGATGTCCTTGGTCGAGTGCGCGAACCCGGTCACCGGCAGGCCGATCCCGTTGCGCGACAGCAGCTGCAGCGAACGGAGCTTGTCCCGCGACCGCGAGATGCCCTGGCTCTCGTTGGTGGGGAACACGTTCATCATCTCGAACTGCCGCACGACCGCCGTCCCGTAGAACGTGTGCGTCGCGCCGATGCGGGGGATGACGGCATCGAGCGGGCTCAGCGGCTGCCCGCCGTAGCGGATGTTCGGGCGGTGCGACGTGATGTCCATCACGCAGCGCAGGTAGTCGACGACCCGGACCTCGTGGCCCCGCTGCTCGGCGGCCTCCTTGAGACGGGTGGTCGAGTAGAGGTTGGCGTTCCGCGAGAGCAGGCCGATCCGCATAGGGATCCCGACGCTATCGCCCGAGGTCGCGATCCGTCGGCGGGGTCAGGTCCCGGCGGCGGGTGCCGGCGGGGCGGCGTGGCGGTTGCCGCCGAGCAGGTACGACGCCCCCGGATCGACGAGGAGGTGCTCGGCCATGCCGGTGCGGCCGAGCAGCATCCGGAAGCCCATCTGGTCCCGGTTGGTCAGCGTGAGCTCGATGGCGTAGCGCTCGCCGCCGAGGGCCAGCGTCGTCTCGACGACGGGCCGATGCTCGACCTCGCCGTTCGAGGACCGGACCGGGCGCTCCTCGACGAGGCGGGCCTCGGCCCGCACGACGTGCTCGCCGTCGTGCTGGCGGGGGTGGAGCGAGAACGCGAGCCACGTGTCGCCGGCCCGCTCGCTCCGCTCGACGTCCCACGCGTGGATCGCCGATGTGCGGGCCCCGGTGTCGACCTTGGCCTTGACCGCCTCGCTGCCGAGCAGATCGGGCAGCCAGAGCCACTCGCGCCAGCCCACGACCAACCGTCGCCCCGCGGGAGAGCCGGCCGCGGGCCCGGTGGAACCGGCGCTCACGTCCGACCCCGGAGCCAGTCGATCACCAGGTCGAGCCCGGCGCGGCGGTGCCCCTCGAGGTAGTGCGGCGCTCCCGGGAGCTCGGCATAGGTGACGTCGGTCGCGCCCGACACCTCGGCCAACTCGCGGGCCTGGTGGAGGCGGATCTCGGTGTCGGCGGTCGGGTGCACCACGAGGGTCGGCACGGTGACGGCGGGGAGGTTGGTGGCCATGCGAGCGTGGCTCGACAGACCCGACCACGTCGACAGCCAGCCCCGCGGGGTCATCACGCGACCGAGACCGAAGCTGCCGTGGTTGGCGTCGAGGGGGTCGGGGAAGGCGAAGATCGTGCCCGGCGCCCGCCCCGGCGTGCAGCGGTCGTCGGGGTCGATGTCGGGGTCGAGGTAGGCCGGGTCGGCGAGGGTCCGGTAGATGGTCAGGTAGCGGCCGAACACGGCCCGGCGGCGCAGGTGGTTCCAGGTCCGCGACCCGGGTTCGGCCTCGGCGGCCAGCGTGCGGAACTCGGCCGCCCGGGCGATCTCGGCGCGGGCGACGGCGTCGATGCGCGCGACCCGGTCGCGCTGGGCCTGCCGGTAGGTGGCGAGCCACGCCGGGTCGTAGTGCGAGGCCTCGGGGAAGGGCCGCCACCCGTTGTCGGGGTTGTACATGTCGAGTTCGGGGTCGACGCTGAGCGGGTCGGCCTCGTCGGTGACGGACGGGTCGATCACCTGGAGCATGAACACGCCCTCGCCCGGGTGTGCGGCGAGCGCCACGAAGGCGTCGCCGAGCCGGCGGCCCTCGCGCTCGGCCGTGGCCTGGGCCTCGGCCATGAGCGACCCGCCCCCCGAGTTGCCGAGCAGGACGACCGACTCCGCGCCGAGCGCCCGCACCGCCTCGACCGCGGTCACCACGTCGACGGCGGCCACGTCGTGGCGGCAGTCCGTGTCGTTGTTCACGTAGCGGGTGGCGAACCCGAAGGCGGCGTACCCCGCCGCCGCGAGCAACGGGCAGGCGTAGTGGGTCGAGAAGTCACCCCGGGGATGCGACAGGACGACCGCCGTGCGCCACGGCGTGCCGGCCGGCGGGGTCCACAGGATCCCGCGGACGACGGCACCGTCGGGCGACACGAGCGTCAGCGGTTCGCGCCGGACCTCGATGCCCGACGTGCGCGCCGGGTCGTCGGCGGGGTCGGGCCAGTAGCCGAGGAACGCCCGGCGGTCGGGCGGCCACCACGGCCCGGACCCGGCGGCGGAGGGGTCGGGGGAGCTCAGGCCGGTGCGGGCGCGCCGGAGCGGGCGGCGTGCTCGGCGGCCGAGTGGAACACGGGCGCGGGCGGGGACTCGAGCTCGGGGTCGGCGTCGTGGAGGACGGCGAGGGCGTGGTCGGCGTCGGCCGGGGTGTAGGGCGCCGTGTCGGTGCAGAACTCGACGAGGATGCCGTTCGGGTCCATGGTGTAGATGCTCGTGCAGAAGCCGTGGTCGATCTCGATGACGTCGATGCCCGCCGAGAGCCACTGGTCGCGGCGACGGGCGATGTCCTCGAGGTCGCTGGCCGCGAACGCGACGTGGTTGACCCAGGCCTCGAGGCCGAGGTCGGTCGAGATCGCCGTCTTCGGCTCGGTCATCCGCTCGTCGTGGAGCTCCCAGAAGGCGATGAGGCCACCCTCGACGCCGTCACCGGTGTCGTAGAAGAGGTGCTTGGCCCAGCTGCCGGGCTGGTCGGTGGGGGCCGCCTGTGCCTTGACGAGGTCGAAACCGAGGACCTCGCCGTAGAAGTGGTGCGTCGCGAGCATGTCGCGGCTGGCGAACGCGAGGTGGTGGTAGCCCATGGGTGCTCCTTCCGGCGGCTGCCCGCCGATTCTCGCACAGGTGGCACCACGCGTTTCCAGGCCTCGGGTGCCGTGGAAGACTGCGCCGGTGGCCGCCCCGTCCCGCCGTTCGATCGACTGGACGGCGCGCGCCGGTGCCGCCGTCACCGCGTTCTTCGCCGTGCTGCTGGTGATCGGCGCGGTCTCCGCCACCGATGCGGACGACGCCGGCGAGGCGGCCGGCTTCGACGGCGACCCGGTCCAGGACCTGATCCGGGCGTTCGAGGACTCGCGCACCGCCACCTACCGCGCGGAGGGCACGATCACCCGCACCGAGCCCGGCGGCCGATCGCTCAGCTCCGAGACCGTCTTCGTCCAGCGGCCGCCCGACCGGCTCCTCCGCGAGTACGGCGACGGGTCCGGCCGGCGCGACGACCGCGAGCTGACGTGCGGGTTCGGCGACGGACTCGACCCCGGCTTCGAGTGCGCGCTCGGGCCGGCCGGCGCGCCCTTCGACGCCGTCGTCGACGCCGAGGTCGCCGACTTCGCCCGCCTCGTGCTCGGCGACGACCCGCTCTACGAGGTCGTGCGCCGGACCGAGGACTGCTGGCGCCTGACCCGGACCCGCTTCGACCCCCGCAGCGGCTTCGGCGTCGAGACCGAGCTGTGCTTCGACCCGGAGTCGGGTGCCGTGGCCTCGCGTCGCACCGACCACGGCGAGATCGTCGAGGAGCTCGTCCACACGACGTTCGCCCTCGAGGTGGACGACGCCGACCTCGAACCCTGAACGACTCCTCGGGACCGGCCGCCGCGGGCGGGAGCAGCGGCCGGTCCTGGAGAGGCACGGGCGGCGACGACGCCGGGAGTTCCGAACGAGCCGGGCGGCGCGATGCGGTGGGAGGGTCCGGCCCCGTCCACGTCCGTGTCGGTTCCCGGGCGGGAGGGCCCGGGTCGCATCCGGTGGGAGCCGGTGCTGAGGATCCATCGGCACGGAGTCAAGGGCACTTGAGACATTTTCCCCGGCGCATCCCCACCCCCGTTCTGGGCCCAGGATCTGAGCGCGGGCGCTCAGGACATGGGCCCGGAACCGGTGGGGTCGTAGCCTCGGGGGGTGTTCCTCGGAGAGGATCTGCTCGCCTACCTCGTGCTCGCCATCGGCGGCGCCATGGCCGTGGGGTCGATCCTGGCCGTCGTGCGCCCGCCCGAACGGGTGAAGGAGGGCGACCTCGAACAGGCGCCTGTCGCTCGCTCGATCGTCTTCGCGGTCATCGGCCTCGTCGGCGCCGTATGGGCACTGGCCTCGCTGGTCTCCGGCTAGCGGGCCGACGTGGTCGACGCGGGCGCCGAGGATCCGGCGTTGTCCGGCGATTCCGGCGTCGATGACGCAGAGCGGCGCTTCCAGGAGCTGTACGGGCCGTGGGAGCCGGCCCCGGTCGAGGATCTCCGGGCGTGGTTGGGCTCCTGGGACCGGCCCTGGTGGCTCGCCGGCGGGTACGCGATCGATGCCTTCACCGGCACGACGCGGCCGCACGCTGACGTCGACGTGGGGATCTTCCGTCGCGACGTCCCGGCACTCCACGACCACCTCGGCGACCGGTTCCACCTGTGGTCGGCGGGCAGCGGATCGCTGCGGCCCCTCCGGTATCCCGAGGCGGGCATCGACCCGCCGGAGTTCCCCACCTGGGCGGGCCAGCTCTGGGTGCGACGCCGGTCCACCGAACCCTGGCTCATCGACGTCTTGACGACGAGGGACCGCGACGGGGCCTGGACGTGCCGCCTCGATCCCGATCTCGCCGTTCCGCTGGGGGAGGCCGTGTGGGTGCCCGAGACCGGCCGCTTCGCCGGGCTCCGGGTGCTGCGCCCCGAGTACGTGCTCGCCCACAAGGCCCGCCACGACAACGCGAAGGACCGCGACGACCTGGAGCGCGCGCTGCCGCTGCTGGACGACGGAAGTCGGACAGCCCTGCTCGACCTCGTCGCCACCGCGCATCCCGGACACGCGTGGCTGGCGGCGATCGCGGACGCCGTGCCGTCGACGCCATCACCTGACCCGCCCGACCGGACGCGCCCCGACGAACACCGCTCGGGGCCGTGAGTCGGCTCAGACCCGACGCAGCTCCAGGCCGAGCGAGCGCAGCGTCTCGAACGGGCGGTTGTAGCCCCGCTCGAGGTGGTGGACGCCCCCGATCACCGACGACCCCTCGGCGACCGCGGCCGCGATGACGCCGGAGAAGCCGGCGCGCAGGTCGGGGATCTCCACGGTGGCGCCCCGCAGCTTCGACACGCCCCGCACCACGGCGGAGTGCACGGCGTTGCTGTCGTGGAACCGGCAGGCCGGCCCGCCGAGGCAGGTGTCGAACAGCTCGATCTCGCCGCCCATCGCGGCGACGACGGTGGCGGGGTAGCGGATGCGGTCCTCGAAGACCGTCTCGTGGAGCACCGACATGCCGTCGGCCTGGGTCATCAGCACGAACAGCGCCGACTGCCAGTCGGTCATGAACCCGGGGTGGGTGTCGGTGTGGATGGCGATCGGGCGCAGGCCGCCGTCCGCGTGGGCCTCGATCCAGTCGTCGGTGATCTCGAACTCGGCGCCCATCCGGTTGAGCGTGGAGATCGCCGTGACCATGCGGTCCTGGCTGCACCCCGCGACCCGGACCCGGCCGCCCGTGACCAGGCCGGCGACGAGGTAGCTGAACGCCTCGAGCCGGTCGCCGGCGAGGCGGGTGGTGGCGGCGTGGAGGCGCTCGACCCCCTCGATGACGAACCGGCGACCCGGGTGCAGTTCGAGCCGGGCGCCCATGCGCTGCAGGAAGAGGGCGAGCTCGATGATCTCGGGCTCGGTCGCCGCGTTGTGCAGGACGGTGCGGCCCTCGGCGATGGCGCCCGCGAGCAGCACAGTCTCGGTCGCCATGACCGACGGGTAGGGGAGCGTGATCTGCGTGCCCTGCAGCCGGCCCCGGACCCGGGCGTGGATGCCGTCGTCCTCCTCGCGGATCTCGGCGCCGAACTCGCGCAGGGCCTCGACGTGGAAGTCGACGGGCCGGGCGCCGATGCGGTCGCCGCCGACGAGTGGGACGAAGGCCTCGCCCCGCAGGTGGAGCAGCGGTCCGAGCAGCAGGATCGGGATGCGGTTCAGGCCGGAGTAACGCAGCGGCACCTCGGCGCCGATGCCGTCGTGGGGCGAGATCACGACCCGGTCGCCCACGGTCTCGTCGGGTTCGAGGTCGACCCCGACGCCGAGCGACTGCAGCATCTCGGTCGTGATGCCGACGTCGCCGACGGCCGGCACGTTCGCGATGGTCGACGGCCCGTCGCCCATGATCGCCGCGACCATGTGTTTGGTCACCGCGTTCTTGGAGCCGGCGACCCGCACGTCGCCCCGCAGCGGTCCCGACGGCTCGACCGCCCAGGCCGACGTCGCGTCGTCGGGGGAGGCCGGCGACGACGGGGCGTTCATCGCCGGAAGTGTAGGCAACCCCCGCTTCTGGCAGGACGAGCGGAACACCCCACCCAGCTTCTGGCAGGACGAGCGGAACGGGTCGGGCTGCCGGGGGAGCGCCGAGTACCGTCGAGAGCCGATGACGCCCGCCGTCGAGCCGATGTCCGTCCATGCCGCCGACGTGCTGGCCGACCGGATGCGACGTCTCGGCACCGTCGCCTGCGTCGGGCTCGACCCCCGGCCGTCCCTCGTGCCTCCGGCCATCGCCGACCGCTACCGGCGGATCGGACGATCGGCCGACGACGCGGTCGCCGGTGCGTTCCTCGACGTCAACCGGCGCATCCTCGACGCCGTCGCCGACCGTTGCGCGGCCGTCAAGCCCCAATCGGCCTGCTACGAGGCGTACGGCGCCGCCGGGATGCAGGCGCTCGCCGAGACCATCGCCCACGCCCGCGCCGCCGGCATCCCCGTCATCCTCGACGCCAAGCGGGGCGACATCGGCTCGACCGCCGACCACTACGCCCAGTTCGCCTTCGGCGGCGCCCCCGACCTCGACGGCCAGCCCACCCGGGGCATGGACGCCGACTGGGTGACGGTCAACGGCTACCTCGGCACCGACGGCGTGGCCCCGATGCTGCGGGAGGGGACGGGCGCGTTCGTGCTCGTCAAGACGTCGAACCCGTCGAGCGGCGAGCTGCAGGATCTGCCCGCCGGACGGGGCGAGGCGGCGCCGACCGTCGCCGACCGCATGGCCGAACTGGTCGACGCCTGGGGGGCCGAGCACCGAGGGATGTCCGGCCTGAGCAGCGTCGGCGCGGTCGTGGGGGCGACCTACCCCGAGCACGCGGCCGCGCTCCGCGAGCGCATGCCGAACGCCGTCTTCCTCGTGCCCGGCTACGGCGCCCAGGGCGCGTCGGCCGAGTTCGCCATGGCCGGCGCCCGACCCGTCGACGGCGGCGGCGTCCTCGTCTCGTCGAGCCGGGGCATCACCGGCGCCTGGCAGTCCGGCGGCGACGACGACCCCGGGCCCGCGGCCCGCGACGCGCTCGACCGGATGAACGCCGACCTCGACCGCGTCCGGCGCCCCTGACCCCGGCCTGACCTGACCCGACCGGGCCGGTCGCTCAGACCTCGAGGGCGAGCCGCTCGATCCGGGCCAGCGCGATCCGGCACACGACCAGGTAGGGCGCCACCGGCGCCGGCACGCCGAAGCCCACTCGACACCGGTCGCCGCCGAGCGCCTCGACCGTGTGGGTCGTCGCCGGGATGCCCGCGACCCGCAACGACCAGCGTCGGCCCGGGTCGACGGCGGTCAACTCGAACGGCAGCGAGACCCCGACGGCGGTGTCGACGACGCCGGTCGCGCCCGCGACGAATCCGCCGGGCGGGTCGAGCCGGGCCCCGCGGACCGACGGCCCCCAGACCGGCCAGGCGTCGAGGTCGGTGAACACCGCCCACGCCGCGTCTGCGCCGGCTTCGATCGTGCGGTGGGTCCACAGCAGCGGGATCGGGACCATGCCTCAGTCTGGGGCGTCGGTCCGGTGACACCACCCGGGCATCCGGTCCCGGGTCGGCGGTCGACTGGACCACGGACTTCGAGGAGCGCGATCACACCGGTGGTGCCATCGCGCTCCGACCGGAGCGTGATGGCCGAGGATCGGAGCGACGTCGCTCCGGTCGGAGCGCAATGAGGTGCGGCCGGAGGAACCCCCTCGAGGTGCCGGTCGGGGCGCAGACGAGGCCGACACTCAACAACGGTTGAGTCCGGCCGATGGGGTCGGCACCACCGACCGCGGGACGGCACATGGAGATCACCGATTCGACGCTGGGCTACGCCGCCGTGTCCTCCGGCGTCTCCTACACGGAAGTGCGGGAGGAGCTGACCATCACCGGCCCGGGGGAGCGGGCACCGGGTCGGGCGCCCGAGGGTCGACTCCGCGGTCTCGCCGGGCTCGACGGTCCCTCGCCGCGCCGCGTGGGCCACTGCGACTGCGAGGGTCCGCACCGCCGCTCGGGCGAGGTCAAGAACGAGGCGGAGGCGAAGCTGGCCGTGGCGATCGACCTCATCGAGCGGCTCACCGGCCGCGAGTTCGACGTCCTCGACCCGGACGACCTCGAGGGCCGGCGGGCGAAGCACGACGCCGACCGTCCGCCGGGCCCGGCCGGACCGACGATCGAGTACTCGCGCATCGAGACGCGGGTCGAGTTGCAGTCGGTCCGGGTCGCGGCGCAGGGCACGGTGACGACCGGCGACGGTCGCACGATCGAGCTCGACCTGCAACTGGCGATGGACCGGGCATACGCCGAGCGGTCCGAGACCCACGTCCGGATCGGGCCGCCGCCCACCGACCCCCTCGTCGTCGACCTCGGGTCGTCGCCCGGCGCGATCGGCGCGCAGCGGGTCGCGTTCGACCTCGACGCCGACGGCACCCTCGAGGAGGTGCCGTGGGCCTCGGGCGGTTCGGCGTTCCTGGCGCTCGATCGGAACGGCGACGGCATGATCGGCGACGGGTCCGAGCTCTTCGGCCCGACCACCGGCAGCGGGTACGGCGAGCTCGCCGCGCTCGACGACGACGGCGACGGCTGGATCGACGAGGACGACGCCGCCTGGTCGCGGCTCCGGCTCGTGACGGGCTCGACCGCGGTGGCGTCGACCCGCTCGCTGGCCGAGGCGGGCGTCGGCGCGATCGCCACGTCGGGGGTGGCCGCCGAGCTGACCGAGCGTG
>JBHIXO010000094.1:0-11826 GCA_041984725.1 Acidimicrobiales bacterium
GGCCGCCGCCGGCGGTCTGCCCACCTGCCTCGACTTCGCCGACCTCTACGCCCTCACCGGCCCCGAGGCCGACGGCTTCACCAGCTGGTCCGACGCCCAGGAGCTCGCCAGCGAGCTCGGCTCGACCACCGAGCTGCCCGACCTGCCCCTCACCGTCGCCGGCCCTGGCGAGGAGTCGGGCACCTACGACAGCTTCGTCGAGCTGGTCATCGAGGAGTTCAACGAGGACCGCGGCGTCGACGCCGCCGCCCGCACCGACTACCTCTCGAGCCCGAACGACAACGTGATCGTCGAGAACCTCAGCTCCGCCGAGGGTTCGCTCGGTTGGGTCGGCTTCGCCTTCTACATCGAGAACACCGACGTGCTGTCGGCGTTCGAGCTGTCGAACAACGCCGAGGGCGTGCCCTGCACCGAGGCCAACCCGGAGACCATCGCCTCGGGCGACTACCCGCTGAGCCGTGGGCTGTACATCTACGTCAACAACGCCAAGGCGGCCGAGAGCGGCTCGCTGCAGGCCTACGTCGACCTGTACCTCGGCGATCTCTACGACTGCGCCACGCAGGCCGGCTACGTCGCCCTCACCGAGGACACCCTCGGCGAGACCGTCGCCGCCTGGGAGGCCACCGGCTACTCGGGCGGCGCCGACGACGGCACCCCGCTCGACATCTCGGGCTCGTCGACCGTCGAGCCGATCAGCCAGTGCGTCCTGCAGCAGTCCGGCTTCGCCGGTGCGGTCGAGGGCCCCGGCACCGGTGACGGCTTCGTGCGCTTCTGCGCGGGCGA
Source organism: Acidimicrobiales bacterium (assembly GCA_041984725.1). Taxonomy (GTDB): domain Bacteria; phylum Actinomycetota; class Acidimicrobiia; order Acidimicrobiales; family Salinilacustritrichaceae; genus Salinilacustrithrix. The sequence goes on from JBHIXO010000094.1 coordinate 784, forward strand.
GACCGACATCTCCGACGCCTCCCGTCCCATCAAGGACGAAGAGGCCGCCGACTGCGAGGCCGCCGGTGTCGAGTACACCGAGCTCCTCGTCGCCATCGACGGCATGGCCGTCATGACCGCGGCCTGAGTCGCATCGGTCCCACCTCACAGGGTGATTGACCGATCCGTGCCCGGCGGTCTCCACCGCCGGGCACGGGTCCGTCGCCCCTCCCCGCACGCTGCCGCCCCGATCGCCCCACCGGGAGCACCATGACCTCCATCTCGCTCGCCGATCTCCAGGGCGACCGTGCCCGGAACCGACGCGAGGCCATCTTCAACCGCGTGTTCTCCGCGGCGGCCGGGTTCTCGATCGTCGTCAGCTTCCTCATCGTCGTCTCGCTCCTGCGTGAGGCGATCCTCTTCCTCACCGGCATCCGCCTCGACTGGCCGGTGTACCTCGACGGCGACCTCCCCTTCGTCGGCATCCGCACCGAGTTCTGGGAGCAGACCGGCAACGGCGTCGTCCTCGGCGACCTGTTCACCACGGGCTGGTTCCCGCGCCGCGGCCTCTTCGACGTCAAGACGCTGCTCGTCGCCAGCCTCGGGACCACCGCGGTCGCCATGACGCTCGCGACACCGGTCGGCATCGGCGCCGCCATCTACCTCAGCGAGTACGCCCAGCCCCGGGTCCGCAAGGTCCTCAAGCCCATCATCGAGGTGCTGGCCGGCATCCCCTCGGTCGTGCTCGGCTTCTTCGCCCTCTCCTGGATCGCCCCCAACGTCGTCGACCGGTTCTTCGACCCGACGTCGTCGGCCAACCTCTTCGTCGCCGGGCTCGGCGTCGGCGTGCTCGTCATCCCGCTCGTCGCCTCGATCTCCGAGGACGCACTCCAGTCGGTGCCCATGTCACTGCGCGAGGCGTCGTACGGCGTCGGCGCCAAGAAGGTCCAGACGGTCACCCGGGTCGTGCTGCCCGCCGCCATCTCGGGGTTGGTGGCCGCGTTCATCGTCGCCGTGTCCCGGGCCATCGGCGAGACGCTCGTCGTGACCATCGCGGCCGGCGGATCCGGTGGTGCGCTCTTCCCCGAGACGTTCCCGTCACCGGACATCGTCCTCGAACCCGGCCTGACCATGACCGCCGCCATGGCGACGGTGGCCGCCGGCTCCGACCAGGTGGTCGGCCAGGGCCCGACGTTCCAGAGCCTGTTCTTCGTCGGCCTGCTGCTCTTCGTCCTGACCCTGCTGCTCAACGTCGCCGCCGACCGGATCGTCCGCCGGTTCCGGCAGGCCTACTAGGAGGGCAACGACATGGCCGTCGCATCCACCGACGTCACCAACTCCGCCGTCGCCGCCGCCCTCCGGGGCAAGAAGGTCGACACCGCGGGCACGGTGTTCCACACCGCGCTCCTCGCGACGCTGGTGTTCACCGTCGTCATCCTGCTCACGCTGCTCATCTCCGTCGTCCAGGACGCCTCGCCGATCCTCGCCGGCGACGACCTCACCGAGTCGGTGCGCCCCGACCTCGTCGACACCACCACCGACCCGCCCACCGTCACGCAGTTCGGCGAGACCTTCGAGGTCGGCGTGCTGGAGGACGGCAGCTTCGTCCAGGTCAAGGAGCGCAGCTTCGGCGAGTTCCTCACCGGGAACGTCAACTTCACGGACCCGGCCGACAACGGGATCAAGCAGGGCATCATCGGCTCGATCGGCATCGCGATCATGGTGCTGTTCGTCGCCATCCCCCTCGGCGTCGGCGCCGCGATCTACCTCGAGGAGTACTCGTCGCAGAACGCGTTCACCCGCATCGTCGACGTGAACATCCGCAACCTGGCCGGCGTGCCCTCGATCGTGTACGGCATCCTCGGGTTCACGGTGCTGGTGACCGCGCTCGACGGGATCACCGGCGGACGATCCCTCATCTCGGGCGGGCTCACGCTCGCCATCCTCGTCCTGCCCGTGGTGATCATCACCTCGGCCGAGGCCATCCGGGCCGTGCCCCAGCAGTTGCGCGAGGCCGGCTACGGCGTCGGCGCCACGCGCTGGGAGGTCACCCGCCACCACGTCCTGCCCTACGCCCTCCCCGGCATCCTCACCGGCACGATGCTGTCGCTGGCCCGGGCGCTCGGCGAGGCCGCCCCCCTCATCCTCGTCGGTGCCCAGACCGGGTTCTTCACCGACCCGTCCGGCGTCTGGGAGCGTCTGACGGGCAACTTCACCGCCCTGCCCATGCTGGTCTTCAACTTCACCCGCCAGCCCGGTGACGCCTTGCGCATCGAAGGCGCCGCCGCGACCATCGTGATCCTGCTGCTCGTCGTGCTCATGGTGAACGCGGCCGGCATCGTCCTGCGCAACTCGTTCGAGAAGAAGCGGAGCTGATCCCGTGACCGACACCACCGACACCGACACCGCACAGGACGCGGGGCAGCCCGACTCGGGCCCCAACGTGAGCCACCGCCCCCAGGCGTCCACGGCCTCGAGCGGCGGCGCCGGCCGGGGCGAGGGCAACGTCGTGTTCGACATCGACGACCTCGACGTCTACTACGGCGACTTCCGGGCCGTCCGCGGGGTCGACATCGACATCCGTGAGCACGAGATCACCGCCTTCATCGGCCCGTCGGGGTGCGGCAAGTCCACCGTGCTGCGCTGCCTGAACCGCATGAACGACCTCATCTCGGGCGCCCGCGTCGACGGCTCGATCAAGTACCACGGCGTCGACCTCTACGACCCCCAGGTCGACCCGGTCGAGGTCCGGCGGCGCATCGGCATGGTGTTCCAGAAGCCGAACCCCTTCCCGAAGTCGATCTACGAGAACATCGCCTTCGGCCCTCGCATCTCGGGCTTCAAGGGGAACATGGACGACCTGGTCGAGCAGTCGCTGCGCCAGGCCGCGCTCTGGGACGAGGTCAAGGACCGGCTCAAGGAGTCCGGCCTCGGCATGTCCGGCGGCCAGCAGCAGCGCCTCTGCATCGCCCGGGCGCTCGCCACCAACCCCGACGTGCTGCTCATGGACGAGCCGTGCTCGGCCCTCGACCCGATCGCCACCGGTCGCATCGAGGACCTGATCCAGGAGCTCAAGGACGACTACACGGTCGTCATCGTGACCCACAACATGCAGCAGGCGGCGCGCGTGTCGGACCGGACGGCCTTCTACACCGCCCAGCTCGACTCCGACAACGACCGGCGCACCGGCCTGCTCGTCGAGTTCGACGACACCGAGAAGATCTTCTCGAACCCGGCCGACGAACGGACCGAGAACTACGTCACCGGCCGGTTCGGCTGAGCGACCACCGATTGGGGGTGGGGATGACGAGCCTCCCCGGAGAAGCCAGCACGGAGCAGGAGGGCCAGCGCATCCGTCGATCGTTCCAGGACGAGCTCGACCAACTCCGCATCCAGGTCGAGTTGATGGGCGTGAAGGTCGACCAGAACCTCGAACGGATGCGCGACGTCCTGGTCACGGGCGACGTCGCCGCGGCCGAGGCCGCCATCTCCGGCGACGACCACATCGACGCCATGAACGTGTCGCTCACCGAGCGGTGCTACGACATCCTGGCTCGGGAGAACCCGGTCGCCTCCGACCTGCGCTTCGTCGTGTCGGTCCTGCGCATCCTGTCCGAGCTCGAACGCATCGGCGACCTGTCGCTCCGGGTCGTCAAGCTCAACGACGAGCGACCCCGCTGGCTGACCAACGAGGTGACCTACGACATCCTCGTCTCGATGGCCGACACCGCGATCGACGCCTACCGCGAGGCGCTCCGGGCGTGGTCGGCCCAGGATCTCGCCCTCGCCACCGACCTCGCCACCCGGATCGTGCGCATGGACCTGCACTACGAGCGGCTGATGGACGAGCTGCTCCGGCTCCGGGGCGACGACGCCGTGCGCATCGCGACGACGACGCTGATCGCCGGCCGGGCGCTGGAACGCGTCGCCGACCACGCCGCCATCATCGGCGCCCGGCTCCGCTACCTCATCACGGGTGACCCCGATCACCTGTCCGCTGAGGTTCGATAGGGGTCATGGACACCCGCCGGACGTTCCACTCCCAGCTCGACGAGATCATGCGCGACATCGTCCGGCTCGCCGCGTACGTCACGGAGGCGATCCCGCGTAGCACCGAGGCGCTGCTGACCGGCGACCTCCAGGCCGCCCAGCGCGTGATCGACGAGGACGACGAGGTCGACGCCCTGGCCATCGAGATCGAGGAGCGCTGCTACGGCGTCCTCGCCCTCCAGCAGCCGATGGCCACCGACCTGCGGGCCGTCATCGCCGCCATCCGGCTGGTGTCCGAGATCGAGCGGTCGGCCGACCTCGTGGTCAACACGTGCAAGGCGCTGCGCCGCATCTACCCGCTCGACCTGCCGCCGTCCGTCCGGGGACTGCTCCAGGAGATGGACGAGCAGGCCACCCGCCTGTTCCGGAACTGCATGGACGCCTACGTCGAGGGCGACGCCGCGTTGGCGGCGGCCCTCGACGACATGGACGACCGCCTCGACGAGGTCCACGCCGACTACATCCAGGAGATCCTCACCTGGGGCGGAGGCGGCGACATCAAGACCGCCGTCCAGCTCGCCCTGGTCGGTCGGTACTACGAGCGCATCGGCGACCACGCGGTCAACATCGGCGAGCGCGTCCGCTACATGGTCGACGGCTGGTTGCCCGAGCACACCGGCGCCGCCCGGGCCCGGGCGCCCCGTCCCGCCTGGGTCGAGCAGCAGTCGGAGGTGCCGTCGTGAGCGACACCCTCGCCATCGCACTGGCAGGCGGCGTCCCCTCGGTCCTGTTCGTCCTGCTGCTCGTGTGGTCGTGGCGGGGTCGCCGCCGCATCCGCCACCGGGTGCACCTCTCCGCCGCCCGCCTCGAGTCGTCGCCGCTCCCCGAGGTGCGCAGCCTCGAGGCGACCCTGGCGCAGCTCGAACGCGCCGTCGACACGTCGGTGGCCAAGGGTGGCGACGCGTCCGCGTCCGAGACCCGGATGGCCCACGCCCTGACCGTCATCGACTCCGGCATCGTCCTGCTCGACGAGACCGGCCGGCGCGTGTTCCGCAACGCCAACGCCGAGGTCTTCCTCGGTGCCCGCCACGGCGAGGCGCTCGTCGAGTCGGCCATCGAGGAGCTGGCGGCCGAGGCGCTCGCCGGCGAGTCGGCGACCCAGACGCTCGAACTGTTCGGCCCGCCGCGCCGGACGCTGGTGCTCACCGCCGACCCGCTCGACGACGGCTACCGGGGCATCGGCGCCCTGGTCGTGATCGACGACATCACCGAGCGCCGGCGGGTCGACGCCGTGCGGCGGGACTTCGTCGCCAACATCAGCCACGAGCTCAAGACGCCCGTCGGCGGTCTCGGCGTGCTCGCCGAGACGATCGTCGACGAGGACGACCTCGCCATCGTGAAGCGGCTCGCCACCCGCATGCACCACGAGGCGATGCGGGCGAGCCGCACGATCGACGACCTGCTCGAGCTGTCGCGGATCGAGGCGGGCGAGGCCACGATGCGCGACCCCATCCCCGTGCACCTGGTGCTCGCCGAGGCGGTCGAGCGGGCGATCAACGCCGCCGAGCAGCGGGGCGTGTCGATCGAGCTCGAGGAGCCGTCACGCCGACTGGAGCTCCTCGGCGACCGCCGCCAGCTGGTGTCGGCCGTGTTCAACCTGCTCGACAACGCCGTGAAGTACTCCCACGCCGGCTCGACCGTGAAGGTCTCGGCCGCCACCGACGGTGCCTCGGTGCGCATGTCGGTCGCCGACCACGGCGTCGGCATCCCGCGCCGCGACCTCGAGCGCATCTTCGAGCGTTTCTACCGGGTGGACCGGGGTCGCAGCCGGGAGACGGGCGGCACCGGTCTCGGCCTCGCCATCGTCCGTCACGTGGCGTCGAACCACGGTGGCGAGATCGACGTCGAGAGCCGCGAGGGTGAGGGGTCGACCTTCACGCTCGTCATGCCCGCCGGGCCGGGCCCGGTCGCCGTCTCCCCGCCCCCAGATCCCCCAGTCCACGGTCCCTCCGGGGACGATGCCGCGGCCGCAGGCTGAGGCCGCAGAACCAGGAGCAACGCACCACCATGGCCGAGGCAACCGTGCTCGTCGTCGAAGACGAGGAATCCTTCATCGAAGCGCTCAACGTCGGCCTCGTGCGGGAGGGCTTCCGGGTCCAGGTCGCCCGCGACGGCGCCGACGCCATCGACATGTTCGACGCGGTCAAGCCCGATCTCGTCCTGCTCGACGTGATGCTCCCGAAGGTGTCGGGCATCGACGTGTGCCGCGACATCCGGAAGCGGTCGCAGGTCCCGATCATCATGGTGACTGCCAAGGGCTCCGAGATCGACACCGTCGTGGGCCTCGAGGTCGGCGCCGACGACTACGTCACCAAGCCGTACCGGATCCGCGAGCTCGTCGCCCGCATGCGCGCCGTGATGCGGCGCTCCAGCGACCGCGAGGAGGACCTGACCACCGAGGCGATGCAGGTCGGCGACGTGGCGCTCGACCCCGAGAAGCACGAGGTCCGCATCCGGGGCGAGCTGACCCAGATGCCGCTCAAGGAGTTCGAGCTGCTGCACGTGCTCCTCGCCAATGCCGGCCGGGTCATGACCCGCGAGCAGCTGATCGACCGGGTGTGGGGCTCCGACTACGTGGGCGACACCAAGACCCTCGACGTGCACGTCAAGCGCCTCCGGGCCAAGGTCGAGGAGGACCCATCGAACCCCGAGCGCATCGTCACGATCCGGGGTCTCGGGTACAAGTACGACAAGGTCCCGGCCCCCACCGGCTGACCCTCCCCGAACGTGCGGCCGGTGTGGCGAACCCACCCCCGGAACGGCCGCATGTTTCGTCTCGGGGCGGCGCGTGACGTCCCGGGAGCGCCCCTACGATCGGAGGCGATGAGCTCCGAGGGTTGGCGACCGCTGCAGGGAGGACGGCAGGGCGCCGAGGCCTTCGTGCTGTCGCCCTTCGCCCGCCTCGCCCGGGCCCACGCCCTCGCCGTCGCCGGCGACACGCTCGTCGCGATCGCCCTCGCCGGCACGCTCTTCTTCTCGATCGACGTCGGCGAGGCGCGCAGCGAGGTCTTCCTCTACCTCGCGCTCACGATGGCGCCGTTCGCGGTCGTCGCCCCGTTGGTCGGGCCGGCCCTCGACCGCTCGGCCGGTGGGCGCCGCTGGATGGTGATCGGGTCGTCGGCGCTGCGGGCGGTCGTGTGCCTGCTCATGGTGCGCGACGTCGACTCGCTGCTGCTGTTCCCCGAGGCGTTCTGCCTGCTCGTGCTGGCGAAGGGGTACCACGTCGCCAAGTCGGCGCTGGTGCCGACCACCGTGCGGTCCGACGACGAGCTCGTCGAGGCCAACTCGAAGCTGTCGCTGATCTCGGGCGTGGTCGGGTTCGTCGCCGCGGTCCCGGGGGCGATCCTGCTGCAGCTCGGCGGGAGCGAGTGGGTGCTCGGGCTGGCGTCGATGGTGTTCGCCGTCGGCGTCGCGGTGTCGTGGAACATCCCGAAGGCGAAGGTCGCGAAGGCGGCCGAGACGGTCGAGGCCCGGGAGGAGTTGCGGGGCGTCGGCGTCCTGCTGGCGGCGTCGGCCATGGGCCTGCTGCGGGGGATCGTCGGGTTCCTGACCTTCCTGCTCGCCTTCGCCCTCCGCACCGGCGACGCGCCGACCTGGCACTTCGGGGTCGTGCTCGGGCTCTCGGCGATCGGGTCGCTCACCGGTGCGGCCATCGCCCCCGTGCTGCGCCAGCAGACGAGCGAGGAGCGCATCATCACGACCCTGCTCGGGGTGGTGAGCGTCCTCGGTCTGGTCGGCGCATGGCTGCAGGGCCTGGCCGGCGCGTCGCTGGTCGCGTTCTCGGTCGGCGTGGGCGCGGCCTCGGCCAAGCAGGCGTTCGACGCGATCGTCCAGCGCGACGCCCCCGACGCCAACCGTGGCCGGTCCTTCGCCCGGTTCGAGACCCGGTTCCAGTTGATCTGGGTCGCGGGAGCCGTCCTCGGGATCGTACCGATGCCGATGTGGCTCGGCTTCCTCGGCGTGGCGGCGACCTCGGCGTTCGCCGGCGTGTCGTACTCGGCGGGCTCCCGCGGGGCCACCCGCCTCGCGCTGCGCCGCACGGCCCGCCGGTCGCGCGGCAGCGCCCGCACCGAGACCGCCGTCGACCACGCCGAGCGCGACGACGGCTTCTACGAGGGCCCGACCATGGAACTGCCGCCGACGATCGTCACCCCCGGCCCTGACCCGGCCGTCGACCCCACCGTCGTCGACCCCGAGGGCTGATCCGGCGTCCCCCTCCTGCTTCTGGCAGGACGAGCGGAACACTCGAACCCCTCCTGCTTCTGGCAGGACGAGCGGAACGCCCGAGGTCCGGCGTCGGCGTGCGTGGCCGGCCCGCGCCCGGGGAACAGACGCTCCGTCATCGTTTCGTAACAATCGAGCGTTCGGAGACCCGCCGTGTCGACCCGCGAGCAGTCCACGACCCCGCCCCGACCGGAGCCCGACGACGGCGGTCCCGGCGTCTCCCTCGTCGGCGCGTTGGGCGCCTCGTCGACCGAGGCCCTCCGCGGCGGCTGAGGCGGCGCGGTGTTCCGCTCGTCCTGCCAGTTCCGGAGGGGGTTCGGTCGGTCCCCGGTGTTCCGCTCGTCCTGCCAGTTCCCGGAGGGGGTGGTCAGGTGGGGTCGTCGGGGAGTTCGATGCGGGCGAGCCAGAGGCCGGGGGCGTCGAGCTCGGCCGGGGTCGGCAGGAATCGCTCGTCGCGCCACAGCGGGTCGAGGCCCTCCATCCCGGCGCGCTCGACGACGCCGTCGCCGAAGGCGGCGCCCCGGTCGTAGGTGGCCTGGCCGAGCTCCAGCCCGAACAGGCGGGCGACGAAGCGGTCGGAGTCGTCGGCCTCGACCCGGCGGCGCCGGGCGGCCTCGGTGATCATCCCGTAGCTCGTGGGCAGCAGCCCGCCCCCGATCCGGTCCATGACGTGGTCGACGGTGCCGACGACGACGGCGACGAGCGTGTCGAGCCGGGGGAGCAGCGCCCGCTGCTCGTCGCTCTGGATCGCGCCGAGCACGACCTCGGGGTCGCCGAGGAGGCCCTGGAGGTCGCCGAGGCTCGACGGGTCGGTCATGTCGACGGCGCCGAGCTTGTCGACCAGGCCCTCGGCGTCGGGACGGAACCCGGCGGCGTACTCACGCAGCAGCGACTCGAGGGCGGTCCGCACGTGGGGCAGCCCGAGCACGGCGTGGTGCGCGATCTCGTGGATGCAGAGCCACAGGATCAGGTCCTTGCGCTCGATCGACCAGTCCTCGGCGAAGGCGACGGCGTTGGGGAGCACGAGGAGCAGCTCGTCGGAGGGCTGGCGGGGGATCGGCAGGTCGTACTGGCCGAAGCTGCGCTGGGCGAGGTGGCCGAGCATCCCGCCCGCCGTGACCCCGAGCATCATCGGCGCCATCGCCCCCATGAGCTGGGAGAGCATCCCCGACAGGGGGTCGCCCGACGCGTCGGGGTCGGTGAGGTCGGGCGCCGCGCCCGGCCGGACGGTCAGCGACGTCGCCAGCTGCTCGAAGAGGGGCTTGAACGCGTCGAGGCTGCGCTGCACCCACTGCTGGCGGGTCACGGGCACGACGCTCACGGTGCGGCCCGTGATGGAGGTGTCGAGGCCCAGGGTCTGGCCGACGTGGAGGTCGGCGACCCGGGCGAGCTGCTCGACGTCCATCCGGTCGATGGGGTCGACGTTGGCCTCGCTCTCGCCGGCCGAGGCGAGCTGCATCGCCATCTGGCGAGCGGTGTCCCACTGCAGGCCACCGCCCGACGCGCCGCCGAGCAGCTTGCCGATGTCGCCGAAGAATGGGAGCCCCTCGAAGGGGTTGTCGCCGCCAGTTGGACCGGAACCAGTCATCGGTTGCATCGTAGGGCCGTGTCACGCATCGCGGTCACCGGCGCCGCCGGCCCCGTCGGCGCCCGGCTCTGCCGTCTGCTCGCCGCCGATCCGCAGGTCGAGGAGGTCCGGGCCGTCGATCGCGCCGCCCTGGACCCCGACGTCCTGGGTGGCCCCGACCGGGTCCCGTCCGTCGTCACGGTCCACCGGCTCCGCCTGCGCGACGACGACCTCGACCCCACCTTCGCGGGCGTCGACGTGGTGTGTCACCTCGCAGGCTCCGACCCGCTCGAGGGCACGTCGGTCGACCACGACCTGCACACGACGGCCCGCGTCCTCGCCGCCGCGGCCCGCGCCGGGGTCGACCAGGTGATCGTGCGGACGTCGGCCACCGTCTACGGCGCGTGGCCCGACAACGCCGTGCCGCTGACCGAGGCGGCGCCCACCCGTCCGAACCCCGACAGCCCGTGGGTCCGGGTCCGCGCCGGCATCGAGGACCGCGTCCGCGACTTCGCGGAGCAGCACCCCGACGTGGCCGTCGCCGTGCTGCGGCCGTGCGTGACCGTGTCGGCCGAGGGCCCCGACGAGCTCGGCCGGGTCCTGGCCGCCGCCCGGCTCGTGTCGTCGGCCGAGGACGCCCCGCCGGCGCAGTTCGTGCACGCCGACGACGTCGCCGCTGCGGTCGACGCCGTCCGCCGCCACCGCGGCGAGGGCGTCTACAACGTCGCACCCGACGGGTCGCTGGCCGCCGACCTCGTCCGGGCCCTCGTCGGCGGGGCGCCGCGCATCCCGCTGCCCGAGTCGGTCGCCCGCCGGCTCACCGCGTTCGGGTGGCGGTACCAGCTCGCCCCGACGCCGCCCGGCTTCGTGCCGTTCGTGCTCCACCCGTGGGTCGTCGCCAACGACCGGCTGCGGGAGCTGGGCTGGGAGCCGACCCACACCAACGACGAGGCGTTCGTCGCCGGTCACGCCGCCGCCCCCTGGGCCCAGCTGTCGCCGCAGCGTCGCCAGGAGTTGGCCCTCGCCGTCGCGGGCGTCGTCGTGGTCGCGGCCGTCGTCGGCACGGTCACGGCGCTGCGCCGCCGTCTCCGTCCGCGCTGATCGGCGGCGCACCGCGTCCTCGTGTCCCGGGCGTACCGGCAGCGGACGTCAGGGCTTGGCGGCCAGCACGTAGCGCATCGTGATCCGCTCCCCGTCGCGCACGATCGCCATCGTGATCTCGT
>JBHIXO010000095.1:0-11653 GCA_041984725.1 Acidimicrobiales bacterium
CCCTCACCGGCGTCAGCGCCGGCGTCCAGATCACGGTGACGCAGGTGTACCGGACCTGGGACGGCAAGGTCCAGGAGCGCACCTGGACGACCCAGGGCAACCTCGTCAACGGGGTCGTGACCTTCACCGACAGCAACCTCGACACCGGCGCCAACGGCCAGGAGGCGGTCCTCGGCATGCGCTACACGGTCACCGACGTCGTCTACTACTACCCGACGAACCCGGCCGTGAAGTGGGACGGCGCCAAGCCCGCCGTCACCGTCGGCGCCCCCTGACCCGCACCGGGCCCGGCTGATTCGCCACCGGGCCCGGATCGGACCACACTGGACGCGTGCTCGCCGGCATCCCCTACACGACCTTCGCGGAGTTCGACCTCGGACCCCTGACCATCCGCACCTTCGGGACGCTCGTCGGGATCGGGGTCCTGCTCGGGGCCTGGGTGGCCGCTCGCTACACCGAGCGGTTCGGCGTCCCCCGAGAGGAGACCTACCGCCTGGCCACGATCCTGGTCGTCAGCGGCGTGGTCGGGTCCCGGCTCACCTGGGTCGTGTCGCACCTCGACGAGATCGACTCCCCGATCGACGTCATCGCCGTGTGGGAGGGGGGCATCCAGTTCTCCGGCGGGTTCATCGCCGCCGTGCTGGTGGGGATGCCGACTTTCCGGCGCTGGAGCGACAAGCTGCGGTGGCGCAGCCTCGACGGCTACGCCTTCGGGCTCACCATCGGCCTCGCCATCGGTCGCCTCGGCTGCTACTCGGTCGGCGAGCACTTCGGCCGCCCCACCGACTTCTTCCTCGCCTCGCGCTACGACGGCGGCAGCACCCAGGAGGACGTCCTCGGCGACGTCCCCCTCACCGTGGGGACGACGTTCCATCACACCGCGCTGTACGAGTTCTTCCACATGGTCGTGCTCTTCGCCGTCATGGCCGGGATGCTCTGGTTCGCCCGCCGCCGGGGCACGCCGCTCCTTCCCGGCACGCTCATCGCCCTGTTCTGCCTCTGGTACGGCGTGGGCCGCTTCGCCACCGACATCCTGCGCGTGAACGACAACCGGGTCGCCGGCATGACCGGTGCCCAGTGGATGTGCCTCGCCCTCGTCCCGGCCGGGCTGTGGATCCTGTTCCGGGTCCGCCACCTCGTCGCCGCCGCCCCCGAGGACCCCGACGAGGTCGCGGCCATCCAGGCCGAGGTCCTCGCCCGCGCCGGCGCCACCCCGGTCGAGGACGCCGTCGTCGACACCGAACCCGGCGACGACCGCCCCGACCCCACCTGATCCGCACCGCCCCGACCCCGACGAGCGGGACGGAGGTTGCACGTCGGCTCCGGTCGGAGCCGAAGCGCGCCGAGAGCGCGCTTCGAATCCTCGGGGCGGCGATCGGTCGGATCCGAAGCGCGCCGTGGGCGCGCGTCAACTCCGGTCGGAGGCGAAGCGCGCTGGGAGCGCGCGTCGAATCCTCGGGGCGGCGTCGGGTCGGATCCGGAGCGCGCCGTGGGCGCGCGTCGACTCCGGTCGGAGCCGACGCGCGTCGTCGTGGTGCTGGTGGCGGTCAGGCCCGGGGCGGGACGAGCCCGACCCCGGCGCCGACTACTCGCCGGCGGCCGCCTCGGCGCCACCCTCGGCCTCGCCGACCTCGGCGATGGCGTCCTCGAGGGTGTCGTCGGGGTGCTCCTCGAAGTAGGCCGCGATGGCCTCGAGGCGCTCGGCGTCGGCCTCGTCGGCCGGGGCGCCGCCGAGGTGCTCACGCTCGTGGAGGATGACGTAGGTCAGCTCGGCGTCGGAGAGGAGATCCTCGGAGAAGCCGGGCATGCCGCCGCCGACGGGCTTGCCGTTGGCGCCGTAGGTGTTGCCGTACTCGGCCTGCCACCCGGTCGAGCCGAGGCGCACCCACTCGAAGTGGGTCTCGAAGTCGGGGAAGGTCTCGTAGATCGCGCCGCCGGTGAAGGCGGGGCCGACGCCACCGCCGCCGCCGGCGCCGTGGCAGCCGGCGCAGCCCTGGGCGGCGTAGAGCTCCTCGCCCTCGACCTCGGGGCCGCCGGTGGCGGGAGGCGGCTCGAGCGTGCCGACGAAGAGGTAGGCCCACAGCGGCAGCGCGGCCAGCACGGGCATCGCCCAGTACGGGATCTTCCGCCGGTTCTCGTAGGCCTCGACCATGGGGGAGGGCGGGGGCGGGGGCGGGTCCTCGACCGGCGCCGGATGGGCCGGCATCGATGCCGCCGCCGGGGCGGGCGCAGCGGACGTGGCCGGGGTGGCGTCGCCACCCGAACCACCGCCGTCGCCGGCGTCCCCGCCACCGCCGCCTTCCATGGCGGCGCGCCGCTCACGCGAGCGCTGGAGGAGGTGTTCAGGGATCTCGGTCAAGGGAGCCCTCCCGGCGGACCTGGTGGTGATGACACCCGATGGACGGGGACACCGTACGTGACCCGTGCCGACCGGACGAAAGCACGAGACGACGGCGTCGGACGGTGACACGTCGCCGAACGTCGGGAGAACGGACGTGGGCCCCGACGGCGGCAGGCGATGTGTCCCGCGCCCCGCCCTTCTGGTAGACCGATCGCCATCGGGTGCGGCGCCGTCAGACGCCGACCCAGGAGATTGTGATCGATTTCACGAGGTACTGACTCGACGTGGTCGCGTTCGTCACATCAACGCTCATCGGCATCCTCGGGGTCGCCGCGGTGGTCTGGTACGGCGCGACGCGCCGTGAGCCGGGCGCCCCGCTCACCTGGGGTCAGGCGAACCTGGCCGCCATGTACACGTTCTTCATGATGTTCTGGTGGTACGGGATCATCCCGCACCAGTGGCTGACGTGGGCCGACAACGAGCTCAACTGGCGTCCCGACGCCCTGCTCCTCGGGCCGGGGTCCACCACGCTCGAGGACGTCATCCCGATGACGATCAACAAGCTGCACGTCCGCGACCTCGTCGCCGTCGTGATCTACGGCATCGGGCTCGGCCTCCAGATCTGGATCTGGGCCTGGTGGAACGACCGCAAGAAGAAGGCCGAGGCGGCCGCCGCCGTCGTGCCCACGACCGCCTACGGCCGCCCCCTCGTCAAGAAGGGATGACCTGACATGGCCGTGACCGACGCCAATCCGCCGCTCCCGGAGTTCCGGGCCGACTACGTGCTCCAGGAGGTCGACGCCTCCTGGCTGCAGGCCGCGGTCAAGCCGAAGCAGTTCATCCACATCGACCAGTCCGAGTGCATCATGTGCGAGGGCTGCGTCGACATCTGCCCGTGGAAGTGCATCCACATGGTGCGCCCCGACGCCATCGAGTCGTCGATCGGCACCGAGCAGCCCGGGCTCGACCCCAACGACCACGTGATCTTCACCATCGACGACGACGTGTGCACCCGGTGCGCGCTGTGCGTCGACCGATGCCCGACCGGCGTCATCATCCTGGGCAAGCTCGGCGAGCCCAACGCGGCCGGCGACCCCCACCAACGCACCAACAGCCACGGCTACGGCTACGGCATGCGGCTCGGATAACGAAGGAGCGCTTCGTGGCCAGCACCACCGAAGACAAGGCCCCGCTCGGCGAGCGGTTGCAGAAGACGATGCAGGACCTGCCCGACAAGGTGCAGTCCTCGCAGGCGTGGAACTCGATCTTCCGGCCCGGTTCGATCTTCCGCAAGGGTTACACCGACAGCCCGCGTAACCGTTCCTACGTCGTCATGAACTCGGTGCTGTACCACCTGCACCCGGTCAAGGTGAAGCGTCACGCCGTGAAGGTGAGCTACACGCTCTGCCTCGGCGGCCTGTCGTTCTTCCTCTTCATCCTGCTGACGGTGACGGGCATCTTCCTGATGTTCTTCTACCGCCCCACCGCCGCCCAGGCCTGGGACGACATCTACAACCTGCAGACCGGCGTGACCTTCGGCCTGCTGGTCCGGAACATGCACCGGTGGGCCGCGCACCTCATGGTGCTGTCGGTCTTCCTGCACATGGCCCGCGTCTTCTACCACGGCGCCTACAAGCCGCCCCGGGAGTTCAACTGGGTGATCGGCGTGATCCTGCTCACGCTGACCCTGCTGCTCTCGTTCACCGGCTACCTGCTCCCGTGGGACCAGTTGGCCCTCTGGGCCGTGACCGTGGGCACGAACATGATGGGCTACACGCCCGTCTTCGGCGACCAGGTCAGGTTCGTCCTGTTGGGCGGCGTCGAGATCGGATCCGACACGTTGTTGCGGTGGTACGTCCTGCACGTACTCATGCTCCCGTTCGTGATCGTCATCTTCATGGCGATCCACTTCTGGCGAGTCCGCAAGGACGGCGGCATCTCGGGGCCTCTGTAGGCTCGAGGGAGAAGGAGCGATCCAGTGACCGAGATCCCCGAACACCTTCGCAAGCGGGCCGAAGAGGCCCGCAAGAAGGCCGAAGCGGACCAGGCTGCCGCCGCCGGCGGTGGCGATGCCGGCGGCGACGCCGAGCTGACCGACGAGCAGAAGGCTGCCCAGTCGCGCATCCCCGCGCACCTCCTCGAGCGGTCGAAGGCCGCCAAGCAGAAGGCCTCCGGCGAGGAGTCCGGCGGAGGCGGCGGCACGGCCGTGGCCACCGCCCCGGCCGCGGCGGCCGTGGCCACCGCGGCGGCGGGCCCGGCGCCCACCGGGCCCGGCGGGCACACCCAGCGCCTGCTCACCGTCGTCAAGGCCGGCTCGATCCAGGACGTCCGGGCCACCCCGCTCGACAAGGTCCACACGTGGCCGCACCTGCTCGTGGTCGAGTTCGTGGCCGCGCTCGCCATCACGGCGTTCACGCTGTTCTTCTCGATCTTCGTGAACGCCCCGCTGCTCGAGCTGGCCAACTTCAACCAGACGCCGAACCCCTCGAAGGCGCCGTGGTACTTCCTCGGCCTCCAGGAACTGCTCGCCCTGTTCCACCCGATGGTCGCGGGCGTGACCATCCCGGGCATGGCGCTGTTCGCCCTGATCCTGGCGCCGTACACCGACCGCAACCCGTCCAACAAGCCCAACGACCGGAAGTTCGTCGTCTCGCTGATGACGTTCCACCTCATGTTCTGGGCGGTCCTGGTCATCATCGGTTCGTTCTTCCGGGGCCCGGGCTTCAACTTCGTCTTCCCGTGGAACGCGGGTCTCTTCTTCGAGCTGTGAGCCGGAGCAAGGAGCGCTACTGAGCCATGGACACCTCCACCGTCGTCATCCTCGCCGTCATCGGGCTCGTCGTCCTCGGCGCCGTGGTGCTCGTCGCCGCGGCCCGGCGCAGCGACACCCAGAAGGCCATCGGCGTGCTCTCCCGCGAGACCCGCAGCCGTGATCGCGGCGTGCACCAGGTCGCCGACAGCCGCCGCGAGGGCAAGGCCACCGCGTCGGGCAAGGAGCTCGAGCTCGCCGCCAAGATCGAGCGGCGCCAGTCCGGTACCGAGCTCGCCACCACCGGCTCGTCGGCCCCCACCGCCTGGGTCCCGCCCGATCCCGACACGCTCGGCGCCACCCGTCGTGCCTTCCTGAATCGGGGCATCACCGGCTTCTTCGCCGTCGGTCTCTCCGGCTTCGGTGCGGCCTGCATCGCCTTCCTGTGGCCCAAGCTCGGCGGCGGCTTCGGCTCGGCCATCCGCGTCGGCAACGTCCAGGAGCTCGTGCAGGAGATCCGCGACAACGCGGGCTTCCTCTACAAGCCCGAGGGCCGCATGTGGCTCACCGAGTACCCGTCCGGCGCGCTCGAGAAGGCCCGCAGCGTGTACTCCGCTCCCGAGTTGGCCGGCATGGAGGCGGGCGTCATCGCCATCTACCAGAAGTGCCCGCACCTGGGCTGTCGCGTCCCCGAGTGCGTGACCTCGCAGTGGTTCGAGTGCGGCTGCCACGGCAGCCAGTACAACCAGGTCGGTGAGAAGAAGGGCGGCCCCGCACCGCGCGGCATGGACCGGTTCGCCATGAGCGTCTCCGACGGCGTGCTCACCGTCGACACGGGCACGATCATCCAGGGCCCGCCGATCGGCACGAACACCACCGGCCAGGAGGCCGAAGGCCCCAACTGCATCAGCGCTGCCGGTGGGCACTGAGCACCTCACGAACCCCGCCGAGCCCCTGAGCCCCGAAACGAAGACCTCATCATGCCCCTGACCCCCGCGCTCTTCGCCGCGAGCACCGTCCAGGCCGTCGGCACCGTCATCGGCCTCGTCATCGTCGTCGGCTTCATCGTCTACGCGCTGTTCAACGTCCGTGCCGGTCGCGAGGAGGTCGGCGCCGAGCTCGAACTCGCCGCCAACCTCAAGCCGTACTACGACGACGACGAGCTGGAGACGACCAAGCTCGACCGTGCCCTCACCTGGGGCCTGCTCGGCCTCGTCGCCGTCGGCGTCGGCCTGCCCGCCTACTGGCTGGCCGAGCCGGGCCGCCAGGACGGCGCCATCGAGGAGTACAACCGGGTGTTCATCACCCGGGGCGAGACCCTCTACAACGAGGGCGCCCAGTGCAACGCGTGCCACGGCCCCGAGGGCATCGGCGGCGTCGCCAGCTACACGATCCTCGACCCGAACAACGAGTTCGTCGCCCAGGTCGACTGGAAGGCGCCCGCCCTCGACACGACCGCGCTGCGCTACGACCGAGACGAGATCACCTTCATCCTCAACTACGGCCGCAACTTCTCGCCCATGCCCGCCTGGGGCATCCCCGGCGGCGGCCCGCTGACCGAGCAGCAGATCAACAACCTGGTCCTCTACCTCGAGTCGATCGCCATCTCCTCGACCGAGTCGAAGGCCGCCGTCGAGACCGAACTGCGCGCCGACCTCGGCCTCGGCGCCAACGACCCCATCGACTACGACGACCTCGCGGTCGGCGAGGCCCTCTTCAACCTGGGCCGCGACTCCGGCTTCGCCGGCGGCGCCTACGCCTGCGGCCGGTGCCACACCCGTGGCTGGTCGATCAACCCGGCGTCGGCCGCCCCGGAGTCGGCCGACCTGTCCGAGTACGTCGACTACGCCGACGGCGCCGGCGGCTACGGGCCGCAACTGCGCAACGGCATCATCCCCCGCCAGTTCAGCACCATCGAGGCCTTGGCCGACTTCCTCCACGCCGGCGCCGCCGAGGGCGAGCTCTACGGCAACAACGGCCTGTCGAGCCGGGGCATGATGCCCGGCTTCGGCGACAACCCGAACACCGAGCAGGCCGACGACGGCATGCTCACGATGGACATGATCATGGCCATCGCCCGCTACGTCGACTCCCTCGGCGTCGATCAGTTCCAGGACAACACGGGGTTCTCGGGTGCCGAGGACGGCACCGCCGACGAGGGCGCCGAGGAGGACGTGGCCAACGCCGCGCCGCCGGGTGCCTCCACCTCCGACGAGGCCATCGGCGACGACGTCGAGGACAACGAGGCGATCGAACCCGATCCCGATCTGGAGCCTGACGTGACGGGCGAGGACCTGGACGAGGAGAACTGAGCCATGGACACCGTGCACGCTCTCGGCACCACCCTCGCCTCCGTCTTCGCGGGCATCGCCTTCGACCCGACCATCCGCGGCATCCTCGCCGTCGCCGTCGGCGTCGTCGTGCTGATGGGTTCGGTGTACCTGCTGCTCGCCAGCAACACCGGCAACCGCCTCGGCTTCCTGCTGGCCCTCACCGGCTTCTTCGGCTGGATGGCGATCATGGGCCTGATCTGGTGGATCTACGGCATCGGCATGCAGGGCCAGTCGCCCTCGTGGCAGGTCGTCGAGTACAACGCCGGCGCGCTCGAGCAGGCGGCGACCGACGAGGCCACCCGCCTCGACCTCAGCGTCCTGCCCCAGGCCGGCAACGGTCCCGACTACGAGTTGCTGAGCGGGCTGTCCGAGGAGGACCCCGAGCGGCTCGAGCAGATCGAGGAGGAGTTGGCCGACGCCAGCGACGGCTGGCTGTTCCTGCCCGCCTCCGATCCCTCCCGTGGTGAGGCCGAGGCCACCGTCTCGGCCGAGCTGCCCGCCTGCGACCAGTGCAACTTCGGCATCGAGAGCGCCGCCGACTACATCGTGCTCGGCGCCTTCGAGGTCGGCGGCAAGGAGCCCAAGCCCGACGGCGCGTCCACGTGGGAGGCCGTCGAGACCAAGATCCGCCAGTCGATCCAGATCCTGCACCCCGATCACTACGCCATCGTCCAGGTGCAGAAGGTCGTCGAGCAGGAAGCCGAGCCCGGCCAGGCGCCGCCGACGCCGATCGCCGACGACAGCGAGCCGGTCATCTCCGTGGTCATGCTGCGCGACATCGGCGACCGTCGCTTCCCGGCCGCCGTCATCACGATCTCGTCGCTGCTGATCTTCGGCCTGCTCTGCTGGATCCTCCACCAGCGTGAGCGCATCCTCGAGGCCAACCTCGCCCACGCCGAGACCGTCGCCGCCGGGAGCGCCTGATGCTCGGCCAGTACCTGCCCCTCGCCATCCTGATGATCCTGGCCGCGGTGTTCGTGGCCGGGAGCCTGGTGACGAACCAGCTGCTGGCCCCCAACCGCAAGACGGCCGCGAAGCTCGCCCCCTACGAGTGCGGCATCGTCCCGACGCGCGAGCCACCCGAGCGCTTCCCGGTCAAGTTCTTCCTGGTCGCGATGTCGTTCATCGTCTTCGACATCGAGATCATCTTCCTGTTCCCGTGGGCCACGATCTACCGCTCGCTCGGCGCCCACGGCCTCTACGCCATCCTGCTCTTCTCGCTGCCGATCGTGATCAGCCTCGCCTACGAGTTCAGCCGTGGGGCGCTCGACTGGGGCCCGATCAAGCGGGAGATCCGTGCCGGCGCCGACGCCATGGTCTCGTCCGAGCGGACGATGACCACCACCGTGCGTCGTGTCGGCCTCGACGGCCGCGAGCACGACCCGGCCGACGACCACACCCACGCCGCCTGAGCCCCCGGAGGGAGTCCGCCATGGGTTGGGAGATCGACAAGGGCCTGTCCGGGCTCGACCACAACGTGCTCACGGGCCGCATCGAGGACGTCGTCCAGTGGGCCCGCAAGTCGAGCCTGTGGCCGGCGACGTTCGGCCTCGCCTGCTGCGCCATCGAGATGATGGCCGCCGGCGGCGCCCACTACGACCTGTCCCGCTTCGGCATGGAGGTCTTCCGGGCCTCACCCCGCCAGGCCGACCTCATGATCGTGGCCGGCCGGGTCAGCCACAAGATGGCCCCGGTGCTCCGCCAGATCTACGACCAGATGATGGAGCCCAAGTGGGTCCTGTCGATGGGCGTCTGCGCCAGCTCGGGCGGCATGTTCAACAACTACGCCATCGTGCAGGGTGTCGACCAGGTCGTCCCCGTCGACGTCTACGCCCCCGGCTGCCCGCCGGGCCCCGAGACGCTCATCCACGCCATCAACACGATCCACGACAAGATCCTCGACGGCGAGATCCTCCGCCGGCGCGAGGCCACCGGCGCCGGGGCCGGCATCGTCGTCGAGCAGCTCGACGGCCAGACCGCCGGCGACGTCCCGGTGCAGGTCGCCCGATGAGCGACACCACCACCGACACCGAGCCCGACGAGGCGACCGAGGCCCCGCCCGAGCCCGAACGTCTCCACGGCCAGCTCGCCACGGCGTCGCGGGGCCAGACCGTCCTGCACGTCGACCGCGCCGACCTCGCCACCCTCGTGCGCCGCCTGCGCGACGACGAGGGCTACAACGTCTGCGTCGACGTCACCGCCGTCGACCACCTGACCTACGCCGCACCCCGCGAGCTCCCGGACGGCGTCGAGCCCGAGCGCTTCGAGATCGTCGTCCTCCTGCTCAGCCACCAGCACCGCACGCGGTTGCGCCTGCGGGTCCAGGTCCCCGAGGCCGACCCCACGTGCCCGTCGCTGTTCGACGTGCACCCCGGCACCGAAGCGATGGAACGCGAGGTCTACGACCTGTTCGGCATCGTCTTCGACGGCCACCCCGACCTCACCCGCATCCTCATGCCCGAGGACTGGGAGGGCCACCCGCTCCGCAAGGACTACGCCACCGGCCGCATCCCGGTGCAGTTCAAGGGGGTCGTGAATGAGCGTTGACGCCACCGTCGCCGGGTCCAGCTCGTGGGCCGGCCAGGACAGCCACCTCACCGACGAGGGCGGCCAGGAGATGGAGGCGCGCAGCTCCTCCAACGCCGCCGAGCTCATGCGTGAGGTCGGTTCGGTCCTGCGGCTGTCCGAGGAGGAGGCCGCGGCCCTCGCCGACCGCCAGGACGCCTACGACGACCAGACCATGATCATGAACATGGGGCCCCAGCACCCGTCGACCCACGGCGTGCTGCGACTCATGCTCGAACTCGAGGGCGAGCGCGTCCTGCGCACCAAGCCGATCGTGGGCTACCTCCACACCGGGATGGAGAAGACCGCCGAGGACCTCACGTTCCTGCAGGGCGGCACCAACGTCACCCGCATGGACTACGCCAGCCCGCTCTTCAACGAGCTGGCCTTCAGCCTCGCCACCGAGACCCTGCTCGGCATCGACGAGGACATCCCGCCCCGCGCCCAGTGGATCCGGATGCTCCTCACCGAGCTGAACCGCATCAGCTCGCACCTGCTGTTCATGGCCACCAACGGCATGGACGTCGGCGCCGTCGGCATGATGATCTACGGCTGGCGTGAGCGCGAGGAGGCCCTGCGGGTCCTCGAGAAGATCACCGGCCTGCGGATGAACCACAACTACATCCGCCCCGGCGGCGTCGCCGCCGACCTCCCCGACGGCTGGCGCGACGACGTGCTCCGCCTGCTCGACTACCTGCCCGACCAGCTCGACGAGTTCGACGTCCTGCTCACCGGCCAGCCGATCTACCGCGAGCGGCTCCAGGGCGTCGGCGTCATCACCGAGCAGGAGGCCATCGCCCTCGGGGCCACCGGCCCGATCCTGCGCTCGACCGGCGTGCCCTGGGACCTCCGGCGCGACGAGCCCTACCTGTTCTACGACCAGGTCGACTTCGACGTCCTCGTCGGCTCCTACGGCGACAGCTTCGACCGGTACGCCATCCGCCTCAACGAGATCCGCGAGTCGATGAAGATCGTCCGCCAGATCCTCGACCAGCTCCCGGCCGGCGACTACCGGATCCAGGACAAGAAGGTGACCCCGCCGCCCCGGGCCCGCATCGACGAGTCGATGGAGGCCCTGATCCACCACTTCAAGATCTTCACCGAGGGCTTCAAGGTGCCCGCCGGCGAGGTCTACCGCTGCGTGGAGAGCCCCCGGGGCGAGCTCGGCTGCTACATCGTCTCCGACGGCGGCGCCAAGCCCTACCGCATGCACATCCGCGGCCCGAGCTTCGTGAACCTGCAGACGCTCCCGCACATGATGCGCGACGGGCTCATCGCCGACGGCGTGATGATCATCTCCAGCGTCGACCCCATCATGGGCGAGGTCGACCGCTAGCCCGCCGCTCCTGGCAGCACCCCCTCTGCTTCTGGCAGGACGAGCGGAACGCGCCGGCGCCGCCGAACCGGTGCTCCGACGCCGCGGATCCCGGTCCCGTCTGCCAGGATCGCCCCATGGGCGGAACAGGACGGATCGGTCGACTCTTCCTCGTCGCGGCGCTGCTGGCCTCGGGCCTGGCGATCGCCGGCGGGGTGCCGTCGGTGTCGGCGCAGACCGCCGACGAGCGCGAGGCGATCATCGCCGAGATGTGCGACATCCTCGACTGGCCGCTGTACGCCCCGCAGGGCTGTTCGAAGCCGGACGTGGGCGCCGCCGGCGAGAAGCAG
>JBHIXO010000096.1:0-11456 GCA_041984725.1 Acidimicrobiales bacterium
CCCCCCTCCCCGGCCGCCCGACCTCACTCGCTCAGTCGGAGACCCTCGTGAACCCGAACCATCCCGTCTCGTTTCGATCGGTGACCCGCCGTTTCGGCAACGTCGATGCACTCCGCGACGTGACCTTCGACGTCGCCGCCGGGCGGGTCACCGCTCTGCTCGGCCCCAATGGTGCGGGCAAGACGACGTTGTTGCGGATCCTGCTCGGTCTGGACCGACCCGACACCGGTGTCGCCCTCGTGGCCGGTCAGCCCTTCGCTCAGCTCGAGCATCCGTCACGCACCGTGGGTTCGTTGATCGATGGCGCGGGGTTCCATCCCGGTCGGAGCGCGGCGGCCCATCTCTCCGCGCTCGCCGATCTCGCTGGCATCGACCGGCGACGAGTGCACGACGTGCTCGCCCAGGTCGATCTCGTCGAAGCCGATGACCGTCGTGTCGGCGGTTTCTCGCTCGGTATGCGCCAGCGGCTCGGGCTCGCCTCCGCGCTGCTCGCCGATCCTTCGATCCTCGTGCTCGACGAACCGGCCAACGGGCTCGACCCGGCGGGTATGCGCTGGCTGCGCTCTCTCCTCCGAGAGTTCACCGACAACGGAGGGACGGTGTTGGTCTCGAGCCATGTCCTCGACGAGATCGAACACGTCGCCGACGATGTCGTCGTGCTCGTGGGCGGAGTCGTCCGAAGGCATGCGCCCCTGGCCTCGTTCACGACCGGCACGACCGTCGTCGTCCGAAGTCCCCATCTGGACCGATTGCTCGTCGCAGTCGCCGACGACGACGCGGTGCCGGAGTTCGAGGTGACACGCCGCGACGGAGACGGGGCCGAGTTGGCGGGTGTCGATGCCGAGACCATCGGGCGGATTGCGGCAACGAACGGGCTCGTGCTGCACGAGCTTCGGACCCAGCGCCAACGACTGGAAGAGATCTTCCTCGCCATGACCGGCGCAGAGTCGGAGACACCCTCGTGAGCACGATTCGCTCAGAGGTCCGCAAGGCGACGAGCATCCGATCGACGATGGGGATCGTCGTCGCCGCGGTCGCGGTCACCACCTTCGGCTCGTTCGCCACGGTGTCGAGCACATCCCCGGCCGACCTCGCCGGACAACTCCATCAGCAGGCGCTCTTCGTGGTCGGTGCGGTGAACCTCTCCGTCTTCAGCATCGTGATCGGCGCTCGCGCGGTCACCGACGAGTTTCATCACGGGACTGTCGTCTGGACGTTGCTCTTCGCCTCGAGCCGCACGAAGGTTCTCCTCGCCAAGGCTACCGTGGCCGGCGCGATCGCTGCCCTCGTGTCGCTCGCATCGATCGGCGCCGCCGGCACGGTCGCCGTCGCGCTCTCGGGGGCGAAGAATGGCAGCATCGATCCGGCTGGTGCCGATGTTGCCCACGCCTTCCGGCTGGCACTCGCCGCAGCGGCATGGGCGGCGATCGGAACCGCCCTCGGCGCACTCGTGCGCCACGCGACGGGGACGACGGTCGCCGCCGTGGTGTGGATCCTCGTGGTCGAGAACATCCTGGCCGTCCCGCTCGGCCCTGTCGCCGACTTCCTCCCAGGGCAGGCCGGCCTGGTAGCGGCCGGCGCCGTTGACGGTTCGATCCCTGCGCCCCTCGGGGGACTCGCGCTCGGCGCGTGGACATTCATGCTCGTCGCGGTCGCCATGGCGAGGTTGACCAGACGGCCGGTGATCACCGGCGGTTGACGTCAGTGGACGTCGGCGAGGATCCGGTTGACGACTTCGTCGACCGTGGCGCGTGGCCGCACCCCGATGGTCGCGATGGCGTCGCGTGCGGCGGCGACGGCCTCGGCGTCATCGGGGCGGATCGACAGCTTGCGGGCCGTCCGTTCCGCATCGACCGCGGCAAGCATGGACGCTGCGGCCTCGAGATCGCCGTCGCCGTGCGCGAGCACGGCGAGCCCCTCGAGGGCTTCGCAGATGGCTGCAGCGTGTTGCATCTTTCGGCCGAGGCGCAGGGCTCGACAGAGATGGGCGCATGCGGCCTCGCGGTCGCCGAGCTTGGTCTCGAGGCGGCCGAGGAGGTGCAACGCGGAGATCGAGCCCTCCGAGTAGCCGATCGAGTCGTGGAGGCGCAGGCTCTCCTCCGCGTTGGCGAGCGCGGTCTGCAGGTCGCCGTCCCGTTCATGGCGCTGCGCGACGAGGCCGAGCGCGAGCGCGATCACGTGGGCGTCCCGTGATCGCTCGGCGGCATCCAGGGCGGCCTCCAGGAGCCGTTGCGCGTCTGGGGCGGCGATGTCGAGTGCCGTCCGGGCTCGGAGCGTTCGACAGACCGACTCGCCCCAGATGTCGTCGGCCGCGACGAACCGAGCGATGGCCTCGTCGTGAGACACGATCGATGCGTCGGTGTCTCCCAGCGCCCACTGGGCCACGGCGACGGCGTTCAGTCCGGCGCCGATGGCGGCGTCGTCGGCCGCCTCTCGCGCGAGAGCAGTGCTGAGCTGACCGGCCTCGAGCGCTTCGTCGAGGTCGCCGAGGCTGGCGACCAGCAGCGAGTAGCCCCAGAGCACTTTGGCCCGCGCCGCGGGCGGCGCGTCGGTGAACTCAACCGCTTGGCGTAGGTGGTGGTTGGCGATGTCGAGATGCCCGTCGAGTGTCCAGAACCACGCGAGAGCGCCAGAGAGGCGGGTGGCAATGTCGAGGTCCCCGACGACGACAGACCACTCGGCCGCGGCGCGGAAGTTCGCGATCTCGGCGCGTAGGCGCGTCAAGGCGTCGCCTTGGTGGATCCCGCGTATGGCGAGTTCGAGCTCCTCGGCGACAGCCGTGTAGTGGAGGGCGTGGCGCCGACGGGTCTCATCGGCATCGAGCTCGGCGAGCAGGTCGGCGGCGTAGGCGCGCAGTGTGTCGAGGAGCCGGTACCGATCGGGCCCGTCGCGAACGACCATGCTGTGGCGTACGAGACCGGCGAGCAGTTCCATCGGCTCCGCAGTCGAGGTGTCCGATGGTGGTGGGCTTGCGATCGCTGCGGCCGCGTCGAGGTCGAATCCGCCGGCGAAGACACCGAGGCGGGCGAAATAGGCCCGCTGCGCATCGGTCAGGAGCTCGACACTCCACTCGATGGCTCCTCGCAGCGTCTGCTGGCGTGCGGACGCGTCGGCCGCTCCATCGGTCAGCAAGTCGAACCGATCACGCAAGCGGGCCCGGATGGTGGCGGGTTCGAACACGTCGACACGCACGGCGGCGAGTTCGATGGCCAGCGGGAGCCCGTCGAGCGAGGCGCAGATCGCCGCGACGTCGGCGGCGTTGGCCTCGGTGAGCGCGAAGTCGGGTCGGACCGCCTGGGCACGAGCGCGAAAGAGCTGCACCGAGGCAGCTGCTGCGATCTCGTCGGGATCGGTCGCGTCGGGCGATGCGATTCCGAGGGGCGGCACGGGCCACGCGATCTCGCCGCTGATGCCCAGTGCACGCCGGCTGGTGGCGAGCACCTTCACCTCCGGAGCGCGGCGCAGGACCGTGCTGGCCACGTGACCGGCAGCGCCGAGCACGTGCTCGCAGGTGTCGAGCACCAACATCCCGCACTCCGTGGACAGCATCGCCGCGATCGACTCGGCGGGATCCTGGCCGGGTCCGATCTTGGCGCCGATGGCAACGGCAACGGTCTGGGCCACGAGGTCGGGCATCTCGATCGCACCGAGGTCGACGAACCACACCGTGCAGCAAGGACCGACCCGTGCCAACTCGACGGCGAGGCGGGTCTTTCCGGCACCCCCGGGCCCGGTCAGCGTGACCATGCGGTTCCGTTCGGTCATCTCGGTGATCCGGACGAGCTCGGCGCCACGCCCGATGATCTCGGTCGCGGGGAGCGGTACGTGGGCGAGCACCGCCGGGGGCGATGCGCGTTCGACCACCGAAACCTGTTGCTCGGGGTCCTCACGAGGCACGGGGGTGAGATCGAGCTGCGGGTCCTGGGCCAGCACGGCGACCTGCAGCTTCTGCAGATCGGGTCCCGGGTCGAGGCCGAGTTCATCGAGCAGGTGCTCGCGGGCCCGGTCGTAGGTGGCCAGGGCTTCGGCCTGTCGGCCAGAGCGGTACAGCGCAAGCATCAGCTGTTCATAGAGCCGCTCACGCAGCGGCTGCACGGTCAGCAGATCGGCGGCCGTCTCGGTGACCTCGCGGTGGCGCCCGACGGCCAAGAGCAGATCCAGCCGCGTCTCGATGCACCTCCACCGCATCTCCTCCAGCCGGGTGACCGTTCCCGCGACGAACGGCTCACCGGCAGCATCGGCCAGTGCTTCACCCCGCCACAGCCCGAGCGCCTCATCGACGACCGCGAGCAGGTCGGACATCGCCCCCGAATCCGTGACACCGACGACGACAGGGAGCTGCCCCACGAGACGCTCGAAACGGTGGACGTCGAGCTGGGATTCGGCGACGTCGATGGCGTACCCGCCCGCTCTCGTCTGGATCGGCTGCGCCCCGTCGACGCTGCCCGCCGCCAGGGTGCGCCGCAGATACGAGACCTGGATCTGGAGTGCATTGGCCGGATTCTGAGGCAGCTCCTCCCCCCAGAGAAGATCCATCAACGTCGGTGTGGACACCACGTCGCCGGGGTGAAGCAGCAGAGCCAGCAACAAGCGGCGCGCGACCCCTTTCCGGATCACGATCTCCTCATCACCCTCGGTGACGCGCAATGGCCCCAGGACCGAGAACTCCACGACCTGAGCGTATTCCCGACGCTGTCTCCGACCTGTTGCGAATCGCGGTCGATCGACACACGGTCCCGACAGCCGCTTCGTGTCCACTGCGAACGTCACAACCGTTCGCTTCCACGGAGCTTCCGTTGCCCGCATCGATCACCATCGACGAACTCGCCCGTCGAGTGTTCTCGCCCGACCCGCCCCAGCTGGTGGAGGCCCTCGGTCCGTCGTTCTACGCCGACGCGCATCTTCCCGGCGCGATCAATCTGCCACCCGACACGGTTGACGACCGGGCTGCGGAGATCCTGCCGAACCGAGACGACGAGATCGTCGTGTACTGCTCGGGCGAGTGCGACCGAGCACGGATCGTCGCCACACGTCTCGAGGAGCTCGGGTACACCGACGTGTGGCTGCTCGACGGCGGCAAGGGCGACTGGCTTGCCGCCGGCCACCCCCTCGATCGACCGAGCGACGGTCAACGATGACCGCCACCCTGACTCCGGACGATCGCGCGAGATCGACGGCGGAGCCAGTCTGGCGTGTGATTGACGGCCACGACGGCGGGCCACAAGCGATTCGACTCGGGAGGGCCTTCATCGCCGCGGCAACGAAACCCGGGTCGAGGCTCGCTCGCCTCGCCATGCTCGAGGCCTACGAGCGCGCCGGCGGCGATGAGTGGTGCCTGCGCATCGATGTCGTCGACGCCGCCGGATCCCTCCTCCTGGACACCCAGGTGACGAGGGGACTGATCGAGCTCGAACGAGCCATCACGAACGCCGTGGTCGCCTTGGCCCATCGCGTCGATGCCACCTTCGAGATCCGGCCCGAACTCACAGCAGACCGACACACGCGCCGGATGCGCCGACATGTCACGGACCTGTCGCCGACGGCGGAGCGTACGGACAGCCCCGGCACAGACCCGGCGTCGATCGTGGACCTCATCAGCCCACCCCCCTTCCCGAGGAGCCAAGAACCATGCAGATCCTGACGACCGCCGTCCCGGACACCATCACGGCCCGGTACGAGCTCGACCCCGACCACACCCGCATCGGGTTCGTCGCCCGCCACGCCATGATCACCAAGGTCCGCGGAACGTTCAACGAGTTCGCCGGCGAGGGATTCTTCGACGCCGACGACCCGGCCAACACCTGGCTGCGCCTGACGATCCAGGCGGCGAGCATCGACACCCGGAACCCGGACCGAGACGAGCACCTCCGTAGCAACGACTTCTTCGCCATGGTCGAACACCCGACCATCGAGTTCACCTCCACCCGTGTCGAGGAAGTCCTCGACGGCGAGTACCGCGTGACCGGTGACCTCACGATCCGGGGCGTCACCAATCCCGTCTCGATCGACTTCGTCTACACCGGCGCATCCATCGACCCCGACGGAAACGAGCGGATCGGCTTCGAAGGCCGAGCCACGGTGAACCGCAAGGACTGGGGGGTCTCGTGGAACGAGACCCTCGACGCCGGCGGCGTACTCGTCGGCGACAACGTCCATCTCGAGTTCGACGTCTCCGCCATCCGCACCGCCTGATCCCACCACCCCGCCCGACCGACCCCAGAAGGACCGTCATGCAGCAACTCACCTTCATCAGCCCCGGTTCGGTCGAGTGGCACGACACTCCGGCCCCGCGCCTCATGGCGGATGACGACCTCCTCGTCCGTCCCATCACGGTCGCCACCTGCGACCTCGATGCCGCCATGGCGCGGGGCCGGTTCCCGGCCGAGGGACCATTCGCACTCGGCCACGAGTTCATCGGGGAGGTCGTCGAAACCGGCGGCCGAACGACCCACTCACCCGGCGACATCGTCGCCATCCCCTTCCAGATCTCCTGCGGCGCCTGCGAACGCTGCCGGCGAGGACTCACCGGCAACTGCACCGCCGTCCCCGCCCGGTCTATGTACGGACTGGGCGGGTTCGGCGGCGACTGGGGCGGAGCACTGTCCGACCTCGTTCGCGTCCCGTTCGCCGACCACATGGCGGTACCGGTGCCCGCCGGCGTCGACCCCATGGTCGCCGCAAGCGTCGGCGACAACATCTCTGATGCCTGGCGGGCGGTCGCGCCTCCTCTCGAGATCCTCCCCGGGAGCCCGGTCCTGGTCGTCGGCGGGGGTGGGGCCTCCTCGATCGGCCTCTACGCCATCGACCTCGCCCTGGCCTACGGGGCCGAGTCCGTCACCTACGTCGACCACGACCCCAATCGTCTGACCCTCGCCGAACAACTCGGCGCCACAATCGAGGCTGCAACCGGCGAGCCACACCCAGGCCTCTACGACGCACCGTTCCCCCACCGCCTCGGGCCGTTCCCGATCACCGTCGATGCCAGCGCCCACCACTCGGGCATCGCGCTCGCCATGCGGTCCACAGAACCCGGCGGCATCTGCACCAACGTCGGTGTGGCCTTCGAGTTCGAAACCCCCATCCCGATGCTCGAGGCCTACGGCAACGGACTCGAACTCCACATCGGCAGAGCCCACGCCCGTGTCGCCATGCCCGAGGTCCTCGACCTCATCGCCGAGCACCGGCTCCGCCCTGACCTCGTCACCACGGTCATCGCTCCATGGAGCGACGCCGCCGACGTGCTCGCCGACCCGCCCACCAAAGCCGTCATCACCAGGTGAGACCGATGCCACACCAATCCACGTTCGACAACTCGTTGACAGATACCCCTAGGGGGTATAGGTATAGCGACATGAACCAGTTCGCCCGCTTCCCCCGACTCGACGCAAGCACCGCCGTCGGCGTCGCCGCCGACCGGCTGGCCGAGCTCGAGTCCCGCCACGGACAGGTCGGGGCGATGGTCGCCACGATGGCCAACTCCCCCTCCGTCGTCGCCGGCTACCTCGACCTGTCCAAGGCGGTCAAGCGCACCAAGCTCCCCCGCACCATCACCGAGCGGATCTCCCTCGCCGTCCAGGACCACCTCGGCTGCCGGCTCTGCCTGCAAGCCCACACCGACGCCGCCCGGTCCGTCGGCATCGACGACGACGAGATCGTCCTCGCCCGCGCCGGCACCTCCGCCGATCCCGGTATCGCGCCGATCGTGCGCTTCGGCCGACAGGTCCTCGTCGGCCCGTCCTGGATCACCGACGCCGACATCGACGAGCTCCGCAACCTCGGCCTGCGAGACCGGGACGTGCTCGACATCGTCGCCCTTGTGGCCCTCAACGTCCTCACCGGCACGTTCAACCTCGTCGCCGGCCTCGAACCCGATCCCCCCACCAACCCCCCAAGCAAGGAGACAACCCCCATGAGCACCAACACCTTCACCGTCGTCGGCATGACGTGCGGTCACTGCGTCCGCTCCGTCAAGGAAGAGGTCGGCAAGATCGACGGCGTCAACAACGTCGCCGTCGACTTCAAGTCGGGCCTCGTCACCGTCGAGTCCGACACCGACATCGAACGCGACGCCTTCGTCGCCGCCGTCGACGAAGCCGGCTACGAGGTCGTGTCGTGAACGCTGGCGCCAAGCTCGGCGCCTACGGGCTGGTCCTCGCCGCCGCACTCGGCGGCGGGGCCGCCCTCGGCGGCGCCGCCGGCCCCATCGACGTCGATGACGCGCCGGCACACGATCAACACGACGACGCCGAAGCCCCGCCCGCCCACGGCGGCGACGGTCCGCAACACGACCCACGGCACGACGAGGGGCCCGCCGTCGGTGGTCTGAGCATCGCCGCCGACGGACACCGCTTCGTCGTCGACGACACGCTCGCCGACCCGGGCGAGTTCGCCTTCGTCATCGAGGGACCCGACGGAGAGATCGTGACCGGCTTCGACATCGAGCACGAGAAGCGACTGCACCTCGTGATCGCCTCCCGAGATCTGACCGCCTACGCCCACCTCCACCCGGAGATGGACACCGACGGACGCTGGACCACCGACCTGCCCCGGTTGCCGGCCGGCGCCTACCGGGCCTTCGCAGACTTCCACCCGACCGGAGGTGAGGCCATCACCCTCGGCGTCGACCTCACCAACCCCGGCAATGTCGAGGCACCGCCACGGCTCGCTCCTCGGACCATCGACCAGATCGACGGCTACGAGGTCCGTCTCAGCGGCCAACCCGCTGCCGGTCGCTCCACGACGCTCGAACTCACCGTCCTACTCGACGGAGAAGACGTGACCACCGACCCGTACCTCGGTGCGCGCGGCCACCTCGTCGCCCTCCGCGACGGCGACCTCGGCTACCTCCACGTCCACCCCCTCTCCGACGAAGGACCCGGACCGGTGCGATTCGCAGCCGAGGTCCCCTCCCCCGGCAGCTACGCGCTGTTCTTCGACTTCTCCCACGACGGTGAGGTGCGCACCGCGCGCTTCGTCATCGACGTCCCCGCAGCCACCTCCGGCGACCCCGAGCCTCTTACGCCCTCGACCACCGCCGACAGTCCAGACCCCGATCCGGCCGACGACCACGTCGGCCACGACGACCACTGAGGTCCCCGATGAGCACCACGACCCCCGCACCCGAAACCGCTCCGAGCAGCACCACGCCGGTTGCCTTGGCCATCGGCGGCATGACCTGCGCCTCGTGCGCCATGCGGATCGAGAAGAAACTCAACAAGCTCGACGGCGTCACCGCCACGGTCAACTACGCCACCGAACAGGCCAAGGTCGAAGCTCCGGAGAGCGTGTCGGTCGAGGAGCTCATCGCCGCCGTCGAGTCCGCCGGCTACACCGCCGCCCTCCCGAAGCGAACCGGCGCCTCCACCGATGACGACGTTGAGCCCGAAGACGTCGACGAGACGGCCTCGCTCCGGACCCGGCTGTACGCGGCGCTCGCATTGGCCGTCCCGGTGATCGTGCTGGCCATGGTCCCGTCGTTCCAGTTCGACGGGTGGCAGTGGCTGTCGCTCACCCTGGCTGCCCCCGTCGTCACGTGGGGGGCCTGGCCGTTCCACCGGGCCGCCTGGGTGAACGCCAAGCACGCCGCAGCCACGATGGACACGCTCATCTCGATCGGCGTCACCGCCGCCTTCGGGTGGTCGCTCTACGCACTGTTCTTCGGGACCGCCGGCGAGATCGGCATGACCCACGGGTTCTCCTGGACTGCAGAACGCGGTGCGGGCGACTCGCAGGTGTACCTCGAGGTCGCCGCCGGCGTCACCGTGTTCATCCTCGCCGGCCGCTACTTCGAAGCACGGGCCAAGCGCCGCTCCGGCGCCGCACTCCGCGCCCTGCTCGAACTCGGCGCCAAGGAGGTCGCCGTCCTGCGAAACGGCGAAGAGGTTCGTATCCCCGTCGAGGAGCTCGCCGTCGACGACCAGTTCGTGGTCCGGCCCGGCGAGAAGATCGCCACCGACGGCACCGTGGTCGAGGGCAGCTCGGCGATCGATGCCTCACTCCTCACTGGTGAGTCGGTTCCCGTCGAGGTCGGCCCCGGCGATTCGGTCACCGGCGCCACCGTCAATGCCGGCGGCCGTCTCGTCGTGCAGGCCACACGGGTCGGCGCCGACACCGCGCTCGCGCAGATCGCCAAGCTGGTCGAGGACGCCCAGACCGGCAAGGCCGCCGTCCAACGCCTCGCGGACCGGGTCTCGGCCATCTTCGTCCCGGTCGTGATCGCCCTGGCCTTCGCCACGCTCGGGTTCTGGCTCGCGGCTGCGGCGACGAACAGCGCGACCGCAGCGTTCACCGCCGGTGTCGCCGTGCTGATCATCGCCTGCCCCTGCGCCCTCGGTCTCGCCACCCCGACTGCCCTTATGGTCGGAACGGGACGGGGTGCCCAGCTCGGCATCCTCATCAAGGGCCCCGAGGTCCTGGAGTCAACCAAGAAGGTCGACACGATCGTCCTCGACAAGACCGGCACCGTCACCACCGGTCGCATGACCCTCGTCGACGTCATCGCCGCCGACGGCACCGACCCCGACGAACTGCTCCGCATCGCCGCCTCGCTCGAGGACGCCAGCGAACACCCCATCGCCCAGGCCATCGCCGCCGGCGCCCGCGACCGCGGCGCGACGCTGGTCGCTCCCGAGGGCTTCGCCAACCGTGAAGGCCTCGGCGTCGAAGGTGTCGTCGACGGGCATGCCGTCGTCGCCGGTCGGGCCCGGTTGCTCGACGACTGGGCCATCCACCCCGACCAACAACTGCTCGACGCCGCCTCGACGGCAGAAGGTGAGGGTCGCACTGCGATCCACGTCGGCTGGGATGGTCAGGCCCGCGGCGTCCTGGTCGTGTCGGACACGATCAAGGACACCTCACCTGAGGCGATCCGCCGGCTCAAGGCTCTCGGGCTGCGTCCGGTGCTGCTCACCGGTGACAACCAGCGGGCTGCCCGCACCGTCGCCGACCAGGTCGGCATCGACGAAGTCATCGCCGAAGTCCTCCCCCAGGACAAGCTCGACGTCGTCCGCCGCCTCCAAGAAGAGGGACGGGTCGTCGCCATGGCCGGCGACGGGGTCAACGACGCCGCCGCCCTCGCCCAAGCCGACCTCGGCCTCGCCATGGGCACCGGCACCGACGTCGCCATCGAAGCCAGCGACCTCACCCTCGTCCGCGGCGACCTCCGAGCCGCCGCCGACGCCATCCGCCTCGCCCGCCGCACGCTGGCGACGATCAAGGGGAACCTGTTCTGGGCCTTCGCCTACAACGTCGCCGCCCTTCCCCTGGCCGCCATGGGGCTCCTCAACCCCATGCTCGCCGGCGCCGCCATGGCGTTCTCCAGCGTGTTCGTCGTCACCAACAGCCTCCGGCTCCGCCGCTTCCGCAGCACCGCCGGCTGACCGAGCTGCGCTGGCGGTGGGTGCCAACGACGTCACCCACCGCCAGCGCCCCACCCGGAACCCCTCCAATCCATGCCC
>JBHIXO010000097.1:0-11373 GCA_041984725.1 Acidimicrobiales bacterium
ATGCCATGTCGACGACGAAGTCCGCCGCCGTCACCTGCGTACCGGCGATCGTGAGCGAGCCGGTCACCTCGGTGGTCCGGCCGACCGCCTCGGTGGCGCCGACGCTGGCGAGTTCCTCGGCCACGCGGAAGCCGGCGGTCGGGCCGCCGGCGTCGGCGCCCGCTGTCGGGTCGATCACCCAGGTGCCCTCGACGTCGCCGTCGAACGCCTCGGTCTCGGCGCCGGCGTCGTCGCTTGGGTCACCGGCGTCGTCGGTGGGCTCGGTGGGGGTGTCGTCGTCGGTGACGGCGCCGACGGCGTCGTCGATGTCGAACGCCTCGGGCGAGTCGTCCCGGAAGAAGAACCACCAGACGGCCGCGCCGAGCGCGATGACGGCGACGAGGACGCCGATCAGGACGATCCGCGTCCGGCGCCGGCGGGCGTCGCCGGCGGCGGTGTCGGGAGGGTCGAGGAGGTCGGTCACGGGCGGGCTCCGATCGGGGGGGGGGTCGGGGGGGTGGGCAGGGGGAGGGTGATGGTGAAGCGGGCGCCGCCGCCGGGCGTGTCGTCGAGGACGATCGCGCCGCCATGGGCCTCGACGATCGACCGCACGATGGCGAGCCCGAGTCCCGTGCCGTCGACGGGGTTCTCGTCGGTGCGGGTCGAGCGCCAGAAGCGGTCGAATGCGTGCCGGCGGTCGTCGGCGCTGAAGCCGGGGCCGTCGTCGGCGACGACGATCGAGCACGTGCCGTCGTGCACGGAGACGGTGGTCGTGACCGTGGTGCCGGGCGGGGTGTGGAGGCGGGCGTTGGTCAGCAGGTTGTCGAGCACCTGGCGGAGCTGGTCGCGGTCGCCGTCGAGGGCGACCGGGGTGTCGTCGACCGCTCGGGCATCGACGTCGAGGTCGTAGGCGCGGGCGCCGTCGACGACCCGGGCCGCGTCGACCGACTCGCCCGCGATGCGGACGGGGTCGACCGCGCCGCGCTCGATGCCGGGTTCGCGGTCGAGCCGGGCGAGCTGGAGCATGGCCTCGACCAACCGGCTCATCCGGGTGGCCTCGCTCTCGATTCGCTCCATGCTCGTGCGCACGGCCTCGGGGTCGTCGGCACCCTGGCGGTACAGCTCGGCGTACCCCCGCACCGACGTGAGCGGGGTCCGCAGCTCGTGGGAGGCCTCGGCCACGAAGCGGCGCATGCGCTCCTCGGACGCCGACTTGGCGTCGATCGCGGACTCGATGCGATCCATCATGCGGTCGAGCGCCGAGCCGAGTCGCTCCACCTCGGAGCGCTCGTCGGCCATGCCGGTGCGCTCGGCGAGGTCGCCGGCCGCGATGCGGTCGGCGGTGGCGATCATGCCGTCGATCGGGGAGAACGCCCGGCGCACGACGACCCACGCGACGACCGCGATCCCGGCGATCGCGCCGACGCCGACGACGACGAGGATGCGGCGGGTGTCGGTGACGGTCTGGTCGATCGTCGCCATCGACCGGGCGACGGCGACGGTGCCGCCGTCGTCGGTGCGCAGGACGGCCGTGCGGTACCGCACGTCTCCCTCGGTCGCCGGCACGGTCACGAGGTCGCCCGTCGCATCGAGCGTCGAGGCGGCGGGCAGCGGATCCTGTTCGCCGCCCCGGCCCGTCGCGATCGCCCACTCGACCTGGCCGGCGGCGTCGTAGCGCACCACGGCGAACCCCTGGATCGGGTCGTAGCGGTTCGGGCGGTCGGGTCCGAAGCGGGGTGGCTGGTTGCGGATGATGACGTCGCGGAGATCGCCGGACAGCGTCGCCCGGAAGTCGCGGTCCAGGTTGTCGACCAGCCGGTTCTCCAGCACGAAGAGCACCAGCGTCCCCGCGACGACCACGCCGATCGCCGCGACCACGCTGATCGCCACGACGAGCCGGCGACGGATCACGGGTCGGTCCGGAGCACGTAGCCGAACCCGCGGACGGTGTGGATCAGCTTCGGCTCGCGGTCGTCGATCTTCTTGCGCAGGTACGAGATGTAGTTCTCGACGACCGAGGCGTTGCCGTCGAAGTCGTACTCCCAGACGTGGTCGAGGATCTGGGACTTCGAGACGACCTGCTCGCGGTACTCCAGCAGGAAGCGCAGGAGCTTGAACTCGGTGGGGGAGAGGTTGACGACCCGGCCGGCGCGGGTGACGCGCATCGTCGCCTCGTCGAGCTCGAGGTCCTCGTACGTGAAGCGGGTCGAGGGCGCGGCGGCCGCAGGGCCGGCGCCCGCCCCCGACCGGCGCAGCACGGCGCGCACGCGGGCGATGAGCTCGTCGATGCTGAACGGCTTGGTGATGTAGTCGTCGCCACCCTTGGTGAACCCCTGGAGCATGTCCTCCTTCTCGTCACGGGCGGTGAGGAAGATCACGGGTACCTGGTTGCCCGACTCGCGCAGGGCCCGGCACACCTCGAAGCCGTCCCGGCCGGGCAGCCCGACGTCGAGGACGACGAGGTCGGGGCGCTCGCGCTCGGTCAGCTTCAACGCGTCGTCGCCGTTGCCCACCGTGCGGGGCGTGAGGCCGGCGATGCGCAGCGCGCTCGACACCAGGTCGCGGATGTAGACCTCGTCGTCGACGACGAGGACCGTCGCCGCGTCGGAGGGATCGGTCGCGTGGTCGACGGTGCTCGACGGTCCGGCCATGTCCCCAGTGAACCCCGCGAACCTGGGAGTTCGCTCACAAGCTGCTGGAGACGCCCTGGGGAACGGTTCGCGCCGCCCGGGGCCGTCACGCGTACAGTGGACGGCCGTCGAAGCATCACGAGCGGCCCGGGCGACCGGGTCCGGCAACCTGGGATCGGACACCCAAGGTGCCTCCCTCCTCCGGGCGGGGATGCGGCCCCCTCGGGGCAACCAATCGTCCGGGCGCCGCCCGACGCAACCGGGTGTCCGCCCCTCGGAGCCGAGGAGGTGGACACCATGAGCACACCGGGACCCCGGACCGAACCCGACGAGTCGTCGACCCCGCTCGCGGCCCGCCTCCCGCGCGGTGCCCGTGGCGGTCCCCGCTCGGCGGTGCCGTCCAGCGCGTTCCCGCTCGCCGACCTCGGCCGGCGGGCCCACCCGAGCGCGCTCCCGGCCACCGGGGCCTGGCAGCCCGGCGACGACCCGGGCGGCCGCCGGTTCGTGCCACTCGCGCCCGGACGACCGTTCGCGCTGGAGGGCGGCGGCCAACTCCGCGGCGCCGAGGTCGCCTACGAGACGTTCGGCACGCTCGCCCCCGACGCGTCGAACGCCGTGCTCGTCTGCCACGCCCTGACCGGCGACAGCCACGTCGGCGGCGGCATCGACCACGGCCACGACGTCGCCGGCTGGTGGTCGGGGCTCGTCCGACCCGGCGGCGTGTTCGACACCGACTCGCTCTTCGTCGTGTGCGTGAACGTGCTCGGCGGCTGCCAGGGGTCCACCGGACCGGCGTCGGCCCATCCCGACGACGACCGCGCCTACGGCGCCCGATTCCCGGTGGTGTCGATCCGCGACATGGTGCGCAGCCAGGCCGCGGTCGCCGACCACCTCGGGATCCGCCGCTGGAAGCTGGTCATCGGCGGATCGATGGGCGGCATGCAGGCGCTGGAGTGGGGGATCATGTACCCCGAGCGGGTCGGGTCGCTGGCCGTGGTCGCCTCGTGCGCCGCCGCGTCCGCCCAGCAGATCGCGTGGTGGTCGACCGGGCGGCGCATCATCCGCATGGACCCGGGGTGGCGCGACGGCGACTACTACGACGCCGCACCCGGCGACGGTCCCCACGAGGGCCTGGCGCTCGCCCGCATGGTGTCCCAGATCACGTTCCGGTCCGACGACGTGTTCACCGACCGCTTCGGTCGTGAACTGGTCGAACCGCTCGACGGCTTCCAGCTCTGGCAGCGCTTCCAGGTCGAGCGCTACCTCGAGTACCACGGCGACAAGCTCGTCCGCCGGTTCGACGCCAACTCCTACCTCGTGCTCACCAAGGCCATGGACCTCCACGACATCGGCCGGGGCCGCGACGGCATCGACCACGCGCTCGCCCGGCTGCGGGCGCCGCTGCTGACCGTCGGCGTGAGCAGCGACATCCTCTACCCGGCGTACCAGTCGGCCGCGATCGCCGACCGGGCCGCCACCGTCGGGGTCCGCGCCCGGTACCGCGAGCTGCGGAGCCCGCACGGCCACGACGCCTTCCTCATCGAGCACGACGCCATGACCGACGTGCTCGGCCCGTTCCTCGACGACCCCCACGCCGCCACCGCGGAGGACACGCCATGACCGGCTCCGACACCAGCCCGGGCGGCCGCGCCGACGCCGGCGACGCCCGCACCGACGACGCCGGGGGGCCCGGCTCCGCCACCCGCGCGGTCCGGGGCGGGCGGGCCGCCAACCACGGTTCGCTCGCGACCCCGATCTGGCCGTCGACGACCTACGAGCTGCGCGACCTCGACGCCAGCGCCCGCATGGCCGTCACCCCGCGCACGACCGAGTTCTACGCCCGCAACGGCACCCCGACCGCACAGGCCTTCGCCGATGCGGTCGCCGACGTCGAGGGCGCCGAGGCCGGCATCGCGTTCGGGTCGGGGATGGGGGCGGCCTCGACGATCGTGTTCGGGCTGTGTTCGCCCGGCGACCGCATCGTGGCCCAGACGTCGATGTTCTCGGTCACGTCGCAGCTGCTGGCCAACACGTGCTCCCGCTTCGGGATCGACGTCGACGTCGTCGACGCGTTCGACGCCGACGTCCTGCGCGAGGCGGTCGCGGCGAAGCCGACCCAGCTCGTCTGGTGCGAGACGCCCGCCAACCCGGCGATGGGGTTGGTCGACCTCGACGTGCTCGGCGGGATCATGGGTCCCTTCACCGTCGTCGACTCCACCCTCGCAACCCCGGCCGTGCAGCTGCCCCACGAGCACGGGGTCGACCTCGTGTTCCACTCGGCGACGAAGGCGATCGCCGGCCACAACGACGCCCTCCTCGGCGTCGTCACCGGCGAGCGCGAACTCGTCGACGTGCTGTGGGGCCACCACGTCGTCCACGGTGCGGTCGCGTCGCCGTTCGACGCCTACCTCGGCCTGCGCGGGCTGCGTTCGCTGCACGCCCGCCAGCGCCAGCAGTGCGAGACCGCGCTCGCGGTGGCCGAACGGCTCGAGACCCATCCCGGCGTCGAACGCGTGCGCTACCCCGGTCTGGCGTCGCACCCCCAGCACGAGCTCGCCCGCCGGCAGATGCGGTCGGGCGGGTCGATCGTCGTCGTCGACCTCGCCGGCGGCTACGACGCCGGCGTCGCATTCGTCGAACGGGCCGAGCTCGCGGTTCCCGCGCTGTCGCTCGGCGGCCCCGAGACGCTGCTGACCCACCCGGCGTCGATGTCGGCGGCGACCCTGTCGCCGGCCGAGCGCGCCGCCATGGGCATCCCGGAGGGCATGCTCCGGATCTCGATCGGCCTCGAGGACGTCGACGACGTCGTCGCCGACCTGGTGGCGGCGCTCGACCGCTGACGTGCCCGAGCTCATCGAGATCGAGACGTACCGGCGGCAGGCCGACGCGGTCGTCGGCCGGACCGTCACGGCGGTCCCGGAGCTGGACGAGCTCGGGCTGCGGGGCGCGTCCCCGGCGGCGGTCCGCGACGCGCTGATCGGCGTGACCGTCGACGGCACCCGACGCCACGGCAAGCTCCTCCTGCTCGACACCGACGGCCCGGTCATCGGACTGCGGTTCGGGATGACCGGCCGGTTGCTCGTCGACGGGGGCGCGGCGATCGACGAGCTCGTGTACGGCGCGTCGCGCGAGGACCCCGCGTGGGATCGCACGGTCATCCGCTTCGACCGGGGCGACCTGCGGGTCCGCGACCCGCGCCGGCTCGGCGGGCTCGAGCTCGACCCGGACACGTCCGTGCTCGGACCCGACGCCGCGTCGCTGACCGCCGAAGACCTGGCCGGCGCCGTCGCCGGCTCGCGCACCGCCGTGAAGGCCCGGCTGCTCGACCAGCGCCGCATCGCCGGGCTGGGGAACCTCCTCGTCGACGAGTCCCTGTGGCGCGCCGGGCTCGATCCCGCCCGGACGTGCGACGACCTCGACGCCGGCGAGGTCGGTCATCTGGCCGCCACGATCACGGCGACCGTCGCCGACCTGACCGACCGGGGCGGCAGCCACACGGGCGACCTCCAGCCCGCCCGGGAGCCGGGTGCGACCTGCCCCCGTGACGGCGCGCCGCTGCTGCGCCGCACGATCGGCGGTCGCACGACGTACTCCTGTCCGGAGCACCAGCCGTGAGGGCCGGGTGCCGGCGTCCCGAGCCGCCCGGGGTGTCTGGGGGCGGGCCCGGGTGGGCCGGTACCCTCGCCGCCTCCATGGCCGAGCCGTCCGTCCGCCCCTCCGTCCGCGCCGACGCCGCCCGCCGCCTCGTGCTGGCGGCTGCGCTCGTCGTGGCGATCCTCCTGGCCCAGGCGGCGGCGCAGGCGCCGCAGGTCGCGGCCCAGATCCTCGGCACGACCACGACGACCCCGGCACCCACGACCACGTCCGGGCCCACCACGA
Source organism: Acidimicrobiales bacterium (assembly GCA_041984725.1). Lineage (GTDB taxonomy): Bacteria > Actinomycetota > Acidimicrobiia > Acidimicrobiales > Salinilacustritrichaceae > Salinilacustrithrix. Next base: position 6,489 of record JBHIXO010000097.1, read on the forward strand.
CGTCGCCGCCCACGACCGACGGCCCCACGACGACGGGGCCGACGACGACCGACCCCGACGGGGTCACCACGACGACCGAGGACGACGGCGGGCCGACGACGACCGACCCCGACGGGGTCACGACGACCACCGACGACGACGACCGCCCGACGACCACCCGGCCGGTCACCACGTCGCCCGGCTCGTCCGGCGGGGACGACGGCGACGACGGCGACACCGACAGCGGCGACCCCGACGACGCGACCACCACCAGCATCGCCGACGGCGACGAGACGACCACCTCGACGGTGCGGAACCTGCTCGTCGCCGGCGACGGCAGCGACGGCGCAGAGTCGACCACGACCACCTCGACGACGGTCGTGCAGGTGGCGGGCGACGACGAGGCCATCGACGAGGAGACCCTGATCTGGCTCATCGTGGCCGGCCTCGTCGTGGTGGCGATCGGGGTGGGCGTGTGGACGGCCCGGTACTGGGTCCGCACCAGGCCCGAGGCGGGCGAGGAGCCGACCCTCTCGCCGCCCGCGACCGCCGCCACCGACACCACGGCCACCGCCGCCGTCCCGGACGACGCCGCGACGCGCGACGGGGATGCCCCGGACGACGACGCAGATGACGGCGGTCCCGACGACCCGCCGCCCTCGGCGTCGGTCTTCGACACCTGACACGGCGGTAGGTTCGCGGCCATGGCCGACTCCCTCGACGTCGACGCGATGATCACCCGCTTCCAGGAGCGGGCCGCCGCCGTGAAGAAGCGCAACCTCCCGCCCGTGGCCGGCGACGAGCGCACCCGGTTCATCGAGCAGGCCAAGACCGACTACCTCGACTTCGCCATCATCGGCGACGCCGAGGCCACGCTCGAGGACGGGATCCTCACCCTGCGGATCGACCTGCGCCCCTCCGACGGCTGAGCGACCGGTGCTGTCCGACGACGACCTGCTGGCCGGACGCTCCGACCGCTTCGCCACCGCCATCCAGGCCGTCGACGCCGCCAACGCCGACGACCCCGAGACGCTCGAGCTCGACGGCGAGCTCGTCCCCAAGGAACTGACCCACGCCCGGATGATGTGCGACTGGGTGCTGCGCCTCGACCCCGATGCCGACGAGGTCCAGCTGCTGGCCGCCCGCGCCCACCACCTCCGGCGGTGGACGTTGCCGCGATCCGAGTACGCCGAGGGCCGGGCGGGCTACCTCCGCTGGCGTGCCGAGCAGAAACGGCGCCACGCCGCCGAGGTCGGCGCCATCATGCGCGACGCCGGCTACGACGACGCCGCCGTCGAGCGGGTCGGCGCCATCGTCCAGAAGCGAGGACTGGCGAGCGACCCCCGGGTCCAGACCCACGAGGACGCCCTGTGCATCGTGTTCCTCGCCACCCAGTTCGAGCCCGTCGCGGCGCAGTTGGGCGACGCCAAGATGGTCGACGTCCTGGCCAAGACGCTGCGCAAGATGAGCGCCGACGGCATCGCCGCCGCCCGCACGCTCGACCTCTCCGCCGAGGCCGTCGCACTCGTCGGCCAGGCCACGCAACGGTTGGCGGACGCCGCCGACTGACCGCTATGGTGGCGGATCCCTGCGGGCGTAGCTCAGCTGGCTAGAGCGCAACCTTGCCAAGGTTGAGGTCGCCGGTTCGAACCCGGTCGCCCGCTCCACACGGACCCCTCGCTCCGGCGGGGGGTCCGGTCGTTTTCGGACCGGACGCGCCCCGAGAGGGGGTCTGCGCCCAGTGATCAGCCCAGTGGTCGGCGGGTGGTCAGCGAGCGGTCGGGAGCGAGTGCTCCCAGTCGGCCAGCAGCGTGCGCAGCGCCGTGAGCAGCAGCAGCGGCTGGTCGAGCATCAGGTGGTGGCCGGCCTCGGGGATCTCGACCACGGGGGCCACCCGCCCGAGCAGTTCGTACATGTACTCGCCGATCTCGGGGGTGACGAGGCCGTGCTCGGCGCGGAACAGGGCGACCCGGCACGACACCTTCCGCAGCAGTTCGCGCGACTCGCTGCGGGGCGGGACGAACACCTCGGGGTCGTACTTCCACTGGACGCCGCCGTCGACGTCACGAAGCGACCGCCGGGCGACGTGATCGATCACGAAGTCGAGGTAGTGCTCCTGCTCGGGCACGGTCCGGAACCGGGCCAGGGCGGCGTCGACGTCGGGGTAGGTGCGCAGCGGGCCGAAGATCTTGCCCTGGCGGGCGGCCTCGAGTTCGGGGTCCGGCGCGGTGACGGGGGAGTCGAGGATGACGATGCCCCGCAGGTCGTGGCCGTAGCTCGCCGCCGTGGCGATGGCGACGAAGCCGCCCATCGAGTGGCCGACGACGACCGGCGGGCCGTCGAACCCGGCATCGTCGATGACCGCCATGACCTCGGCCGCCCAGTCGGACGCGACGTAGGCGTCGCGGCGGCCGCTGTCGCCGTGGCCGGACAGGTCGATGGCCACGACCCGGTACGTGTCGGCGAGCAGCGGGACGAGGAAGCTCCACCAGTGGGCATGGGCTGCGCCGCCGTGGACGAACACGAGGCCGGGCGCGCCGATGGGTCCCCAGGCCAGGTAGTGGATCTCGCAGCCCCGGCAGTGGACCCGGTGCGACTGCGGCTCGTTCGCCAGCGCCCGGTCGAACCAGGCGGGTGTCACGCTGCGGCGGTGGTCGTGGCGGACAGCACGCCGTCGACGAAGCTCTCCACGCCCGCCGGCAGCGCGTTGCGCTTCCAGGCGTAGCCGCCGATGACCGACGCGCCGACCCGCTGGAGCTCCTTCTCGAACTTGCCGAGTGCGCCGCCCGGGTTGATCGCGTAGGTCAGGAACAGGGCGACCGGCTTGCCGGTGAGCTTGGGCACGCGGGCGAGGCGGCGGGCGTCGCCGGGCTTCTGGCCGATCACGAAGTGACCGGCGACCCAGGTGCCGAGCACGACGAGGTCGGCGTCGGCGAGGGCCTTGAAGTCGAGGGCGTCGACGGAGTGGACGGAGACGTCGTGGCCCCGTTCCTCGACCGCGGTTCCGATGAGCTCGGCGGCCCGCCGGGTGTTGCCCGTGCGGGACGCGTAGACGACGGCGACCTTCATGGGCGTCAGCTTGCCACCGTCAGCCGCGCAGGGCGCGATTCTCGGCGATGGGGAAGATGAGGGGCTCGCCGGCCGCCTCGTCGACCATCGCCTTGCGTCGCGAGGTCGACACGAAGCCCGGCCTGTCGGCGGCGGCGAGCACCGGCGCGAGGAGGCTGCGGTCGCTCGGTGTCGCCAGGCAGTGGACGCCGGGCGTGGACAGCACGAAGTCGACGCCCCGGCGGATGGCGGCCTCGTCGACGTGGGGCTCGTACCAGGTGTCGAGCGAGGGAGCCTCGCGGTCGGCCCAGGGGCGCCAGCTGACCGCCTTGATGACCTGGACGCCGACGTCGAAGGTCCGGCAGTGGCGGAGCAGGGACTCCACGTCGTCGCGGTAGGCACGCTCCGACCAGAGACGGGGCGACAGCGGGAACATGACGGTGTCGAGGTCCCACCGCTTGCACGCCTCGAGCTGGGCGGCGGGGGCGCCGAGGTCGTGGCCGGTGATGCCGACGAACCGGGTGAGGCCCTCGTCGCGGGCGGCGAGGATCGTCTCCATCGCGTCGACCCGGGTCCCCAGGTCGTCGAGGTCGGTGACGCCGTGGACCTGGTACAGGTCGAACTGCTCGATCTGGAGGGTGCGGAGCCCCTCGTCGAGGTGGGCGCGCACGCCGTCGGCGTTGCGGCGGTGGGTCTTGCACCCGACGAAGAGGCTCTCGCGGTGCTGGGGCATGAGGGGCCCGACGTTGGCCATGGCGTCGCCGTACATCGGTGCGATGTCGAGGTGGTTCACGCCGGCGAAGAGGCAGGCCTCGAGACTCTTCTCCGTCTGTTCGGGGGTGGCCCGGGCGAAGGCTGCGCCGCCGAGGATGGCGACGCTCGACTGGTGACCGGTGCGGCCGAGGCGACGGCGTTCCATGGCCCCATCTTCCCCGATGCGGGTCGGCGCGTGCGCGCTCCGGGCGGCGCCGGCTGCCGGTCTCAGCCCGGAAGGGCGAAGTGCACCGGGCCGGCGAAGCCCTCGGTGCCGAAGACGAGGTCGTCGACCGCATCGTCGGGGACGGTGAAGCACACGGTGCCGACCGCCTCCTCGCCCTGCTCGATGAAGCCGTACGACGCGAGCTCGTCGGGGATGCGCCCGCACGACGACTCGAAGCCGTACCACTCGGTGGAGCCGTCGGTGACGAAGAACGGGATCGTGGCCGGGTTTCCGAGGCCGGTGGCGTCGGTGAAGCGGACGGCGAGGCGGACGAGGACGTGCACCTCGCCCGGCGGTGCCGGCGGGTTGCCGGGGTCGAAGGCGCGCAGCGCGGACTCGGCGTCGCGGTCGGTCTCGAGCAGTTCGAGCTCGTAGAGCCCGAGCACGTAGGCCTGCCCCGCCGGGATCGGGTCGTCGAGGCCGCCGATGGTCGACGGTGCCAGCTCGGTGCCCGGGGGCGCGGACGTGTTCGGGGTCAGCGGGATGGTGTCGCCGGGCGGCGCAGGAGCCGGTTGCGTCGTCGTCGTGGTCGTGGCCGGCGCCGCCGCCGGGGCGTCGGTCGACTCGTAGGACCGGCCGAGGAAGAAGCCGACCACCATGCCGAGCAACAGGGTCACCACGGCGACCGCGGTCGCCGCGCCGGGTCCGATGCCGTCGCGGGGCGGTGACCCCGGCGTGGTGCCGGCGTCGGGCCGGGTTCCGGGCAGCGGCGTCGTCCCGAGCGGCGGGCGGGACGACCCGATCGGGCGGTAGTGCGGAGGCGGCGGCCCGGGGGGCGCAGGCGTGCGAGCCATGAGGCGACGACGGTACCGGCGTCCGGTCGGGCGCGGAGATCGCCGGGATCGGGCACTCGGAGCGGAGCGGACCGGGCGCTAGGGT
>JBHIXO010000098.1:0-11369 GCA_041984725.1 Acidimicrobiales bacterium
CCTCGAGGAGCGGATCGAGGACCTGACCCCGCCGGTCACGACGACGACCACCACCACCACGACCCCGACGAGCTCCACCTCCACGACGACACCGGCCGCGGGCGCCACGACCTCCACCGAAGCGGGATGAACCTGCTCCGGCGCCGGACCGAGCTGGGCCTGGTGGTGCTCGCCGCGCTCGTCACCGCGGGCGCGTACGCGCTCGCCGGCCTCGGCCGCGACGCCGAGATCCCGGCCAACATCGGCCCGTTCCTCGGGATCGTGCTCGGCCTGTTCGGCACCGCCCACGTCGCCGTCCGTCGCCTCGCCCCCAACGCCGACGGCATCCTCCTGCCGCTCGCCGCCCTGCTCAACGGCGTCGGCTACGTCTTCATCGTCCGGCTCGACGAGGCCCAGGCCGACGGCGGCCGCCTCGCCGGGCTGCAGGCGGTGTGGACCGGCGTCGGCATCGCCGCGTTCGTCGGCGTGCTCGTGTTCGTCCGCCGCGCCCGCGACCTCGAGCGCTACCGCTACACCTTCGCGTTCGCCGGCCTCGTGCTGCTCGTCCTGCCGCTGCTGCCCGTCATCGGGCGCGAGATCAACGGCAGCCGCATCTGGATCAGCCTCGGCCCGGTCAACTTCCAGCCCGGCGAGGCCGCCAAGATCGTGCTCGCCCTGTTCTTCGCCGGCTACCTGGTCGAGCGGCGCGAACTGCTCGCCCTGTCGAGCTTCCGGCTCGGCCCGCTCCACCTCCCCGACCCCAAGTACCTCGGCCCGGTCGTCGGCGCGTGGGGCATGTCGCTCGTCGTGATGACCCTCGAGCGTGACCTCGGCTCCAGCCTCCTCTTCTTCGTGTTGTTCGTCGTGATGCTGTGGGTCGCCACCGGCCGCACGACCTATCTCACGATCGGCGGCACCCTGTTCCTCGGCGGCGCGCTCTTCGCGTGGTCGCAGTTCTCCCACGTCCGCGACCGCGTCGACATCTGGCTCAACCCGTGGCCGGTCGCCAAGGCCGAGGGCTTCCAGATCGTCGAGGCCAGCTTCGCCCTCGCCGACGGCGGCATCGCCGGCACCGGCATCGCCCTCGGCACCCCGACCCGCATCCCCGAGGTCGAGACCGACTTCATCTTCGCCGCCATCGGCGAGGAACTCGGCCTGCTCGGCGCCACCGCCGTCCTCTGCGCCTACGTCCTCATGGTCGGCGCCGGCCTGCGCATCGCGCTGCGGGCCGACAGCGCGTTCGACACCCTCCTCGCCACCGGCCTCACCACGCTGCTCGGCGTGCAGGCGTTCATCATCATCGGCGGCATCACCCGCACGCTCCCCCTCACCGGCGTGACGCTGCCCTTCGTGAGTTACGGCGGGTCGAGCCTCGTCCTCAACTACGTGCTGCTCGCCCTGTTGCTGCGCATCTCCGACAACAGCGTGCGCCCGCCGACCCTCCCCGACGACGTCGAGGCCACCGTCGGGGACACGGCGTGAACCGCCAGATCGCCCGCCTCGGCGCCGGCCTGCTGGCCTGCTTCCTCGTGCTGTTCGTGCAGCTGAACCGGGTCACCGTGTTCGGCGCGCAGCGGCTCAAGGACAACCCCGAGAACAACCGCGAGATCCTGCGCGACTTCGACGCGCCCCGCGGCTCGGTCGCCACCGCCGACGGCGTGGTCATCGCCCGCTCGGTCGAGAACGAGCTGATCGGCGCCACGGCCGAGGGCGGCACCGCCCGCTTCGAACGCCAGCGCGTCTACCCCGAGGCCGACCTGTTCGCCCACGTCGTCGGCTACTTCTCGCTCAACCTCGGCGCGACCGGGATCGAGGACAGCTACAACGCCGAGCTCGCCGGCCGCACGCTCGACCTCAGCTTCCGGGGCCTCGACGACCTCTTCGTCGAGCGCGACCGCGTCGGCGACCTCACCCTCACCCTGCGCTCCGACGTGCAGCGCGTCGCCCGCGAGCAGCTCGGCGACCGGCAGGGCTCGGTCGTCGCGCTCGACCCCCGCACCGGCGACGTGTTCGCCCTGTGGAGCTTCCCGTCGTTCGACCCCAACGCCCTCGCCCAGCAGGACTTCGCCGCCGCCAACGACGCCTTCTCGATCCTGCAGCTCGACGAGCGCGACCCGCTGCTGGCCAAGACCTACCGCGAGCGCTTCTTCCCCGGGTCGACGTTCAAGATCGTCACCGCCGCCGCCGGCCTGGCCGCCGGGCCCGACGAGGGCGGCGTGTCCGAGACCGAGCCCGCCTACCCGGTCACCCGCGAGTACACGCCGCCCCAGACGTCGCGCCCGCTGCGCAACTTCGGCGGCTCGGCCTGCGGCGGGACGCTGTTCGAGATCCTGCGGGTGTCGTGCAACACGTCGTTCGCCCAGCTCGCCGTCGACGTGGGTGGCGAGCGGATGGTCGGCACGGCCGAGGACTTCGGGTTCAACGCCCGCCCGCCGATCGACCTGCCCGCCGCCGCCATCAGCAACTTCCCCACCGACTTCGCCGAGAACCTGCCGGCGCTGGCCCAGTCGGGCATCGGCCAGAACGACGTGTCGGCCACGCCGCTGCAGATGGCGATGGTCGCCGCCGCCGTCGCCAACGAGGGTCGCGTCATGACGCCCCGGGTGCTCGACAGCGTCCGCGACGACGAGGGCACCGTCGTCGACGAACCCGACCCCACGCAGTGGCGGCGGGCCATGGGGGCCGAGGACGCCGACACGATGCGCCGGGCGATGATCGAGGTCGCCGAGCGGGGCACCGCCACCAACCTGCGCATCGACGGGTTCACGGTCGGCGGCAAGACCGGCACCGCCCAGCTCGGCACCGACCCGCCCCGCAGCCACGCCTGGATCATCGGCTTCGCCGGCCCGCCCGGCGAGGCGCCGACCGTCGCGGTCGCGGTCATCGTCGAGGGCCAGCCCGGGGCGCCGTCGGAGCAGACCGGCGGCCGGGTCGCCGCCCCCATCGCCCGCGAGGTCATGGCCACCGTCCTCGCCGCCCAGGGCCTGTGACGGCAGCGACCGCTCCCGGGGCGCTCTCCCCTAGAGTTCTCGCCCCATGACCAACCAGGACCAGGGCGGTGACGGCGGCGGACCCGTCGTCTACGGCGGCCGCTACGAGCTGCACCGCCGGCTGGCCCGCGGGGGCATGGCCGACGTCTACCTCGCCCGCGACCAGCTGCTCGACCGGCCGGTCGCCGTCAAGGTCCTGTTCAGTCAGTACGCGGCCGACCCCGCCTTCGTGCAGCGCTTCCGCCGCGAGGCCCAGGACTCCGCCAACCTGAACCACCCCAACATCGTCGGCGTCTACGACTGGGGCGAGGAGTCGGGCACCTACTTCATCGTCATGGAGTACGTGGCCGGCCGGTCGCTGGCCGACGTGCTGCGCCAGGAGGGCACGCTGCTGCCCACCCGGGCCGCCGACATCGGCATCGACATCGCGGCCGCCCTCGGGTTCGCCCACAAGAACGGCGTCGTCCACCGCGACGTCAAGCCGGGCAACGTGCTGCTCGCCTCCGACGGCCAGGTCAAGGTCACCGACTTCGGCATCGCCCGGGCGCTCAACGCCGCCCAGGACGAGGACCTCACCCAGACCGGCCAGGTCATGGGCACGGCCACGTACTTCTCGCCCGAGCAGGCCCAGGGCCGCCCGGTCGACCCCCGCTCCGACGTGTACTCGCTCGGCGTCGTGCTCTACGAGGCCGTGTGCGGGCGTCCGCCGTTCCGGGGCGACGACGCCCTCGCCGTCGCCTACCAACACGTGCAGGAGCAGGCGCCGCCGCCGACGAGCGTCAACAGCGAAGTCGACGCCACGCTCGAGGCCATCATCCTCAAGTGCCTGGCCAAGAACCCCCAGGCCCGCTACCCCACCGCCGAGGACCTGCGCGCCGACCTGCGCCGCTACCGCGAAGGCAACCAGATCGCCGGCCCCATCGGTGGTGCCGGCGCGGCTGGTGCCGCGGGCGCGGCCGCTGCGGGCGCTGCGGGCGCAGCCGCCGCCGACGCGACCCGAGCCCAGCCCGCCGCGGCGGCGACGCCCCCGCCCGACGCCACCCAGGCCATCCCCCCGTCGCGGGCCGAGCAGGCCGCGGCCTACGGCGGCTACGACCAGCCCCCGCCCCCCGGCGCGGGCTACGCCGGGTACGGCGGCTACGACGACCGGTACGACGAGTACGCCGAGGCGCCCCGCCGCAACGGGGTCTTCATCGCCGTGCTCGTGCTGCTGCTCGCCGTGATGGCCGGCGTGCTGTTCGTGCTCGCCCAGACCCTCGGCATCCTCGACGACGGCGACGACACCGAGGTGGTCGCCACCGAGGTCGTGCCCGACGTGGTCGGCCAGCAACTCGTCGACGCCCAGGCCCAGCTCGAAGGTCTCGGCTTCCGGGTCGACCCCACGTTCGAGGACAACCCCGAGTTCGAGGACGGCGAGGTCATCAGCCAGAGCCCCGAGGGCACCACCGAGCTCGAGGTCGGCGAGACCGTCAGCCTCGTCGTCAGCAGCGGCGAGACCACCCAACAGGTGCCCGAGGTCGTCGACCTGTTCGAGGACGAGGCCCGGCAGGCCCTCGGTGACGCCGGGTTCACCGACATCGTCGTCGAGCCCGTCTTCGACACCGACGTCGAGGAGGGCCGCGTCGTCGGCCAGTCCCCCGCCGCCGGCGAGGACGCGCCGGTGTCGACCCGCATCACGCTGCAGGTGTCCCAGGGCGCCGAGGAACGGGCCGTGCCCGAGGTGGCCGGCCGCCCGGTCGGCGAGGCCGAGGCCATCCTCGAGCGGGCCGGGTTCCAGGCCGCCCAGGCGCTCGAGAACAGCGACTCGGTGGCCGAGGGCGACGTCATCCGGTCGAGCCCGGGCTTCGGCACCGTGCTCGAGGTCGGCGAGACGGTCACGCTGATCGTGTCGGCCGGGCCCGAGCAGGTCATCGTCCCGAACGTCATCGAGAAGACGCTGGAGACAGCCCGCGACGAGCTCGAGACCGCCGGCTTCGACGTCAACGTCGAGGAGCGGTCGCTGTCGCCGGGCGACCCCGACGACGGCCGCGTCCTCGAACAGAGCCCGGGTGGCGGCACGAGCGCCGACCGTGGGTCGACGGTGACGATCGTGGTCGGCCGGGCCGAGGTGCTGCCGTCGTCGAGTTCGTCGACGTCGACGACCACCACCACCGAGCCCGACGAGGAGTAGCCCTCAGGCGGGCTGGGGGATCCGGGCCAGGAAGTTGCGTAGCAGGTCGTGGCCGGTCGAGGTCAGGATCGACTCGGGGTGGAACTGCACGCCCTCGACGTCGTGCTCGCGGTGGCGCAGACCCATGATCACGCCGTCGGGGTCGTCGACGCCGCCGGTGCGGGCGGTGACCTCGAGCACGTCGGGCAACGTGGCGGGGTCGACGACGAGGGAGTGGTAGCGGGTCGCCTCGAACGGGGAGGCCAGCCCGGCGAACACGCCGGCGCCGGTGTGGTGGATGGCCGAGGTCTTGCCGTGCATGACCTCGCCGGCCCGGACCACGTCGCCGCCGAACACCTGGCCGATGCACTGGTGGCCGAGGCACACGCCGAGGATCGGGCGGCGCCCGGCCCACTCGCGGATCAGGTCGCAGGAGATGCCGGCGTCGTCGGGGGTGCCCGGCCCGGGCGACACGAGGATGGCGTCGGGGTCGAGCTCGGCGACCTCGTCTAGGTCGATCCGATCATTTCGACGAACCACCGGCTCAGCCGTCAACTCGCCCAGATACTGGACGAGGTTGAACACGAACGAGTCGTAGTTGTCGATGACGAGCACACGAGGGCGCATGGATGCGATGCTAGAGCTCGACCTGGGTCTGGCCCCGGGCGATTGGCCACACCTGTACGGGGGTACCACGGTCGACGTGAGCGAGGACGGTGACATCGGTCCGGTGGCCCGCCGGCTCGCAGCGACCGAACGGGTGCTGAGCATCGAGGACGAGGCCGACATCGCCGCGTTCCTCCGGGCGTACTTCCGGGCCGCGGGCTACGACCTCGTCCACGTCGACCCGATCGACACCGACGAGATCATCGCCGCCCTCGAGGAGCACAGGCCCGACGTCGTCCTGCTCGACGTGCGCCTGCGCGGCTTCTCGGGCCTCGACGCCTACCGGCGGATGCGCTCCGACGAGCGGTGGGCGTTCACCCCCGTGCTGGTCGTGTCCGCCCACGCCGCCAACGACCCCCACTTCGAGGCGCCGACCGGGCTCGACGCCTTCGTGCCCAAGCCGTTCAACTCCAACGTGCTCGCCGACCTGGTCCGCGAGCGCATCGACCGGGCCAAGGAGCTCGCCGAGGTCGGCCGCAGCGACGAGCTCGAGCTGCTGACCCAGGACTACCTCGAGGCCCGGCTGGCCGACGAGATCGCCCTGGCCGGCGCGGGCGGCACCATCTCGTTCGGGCTCGTGCAGTTGCGCTCGCTCGGCGCGGTCGTGGCCGAGGTCGGCCAGGACGGTCTGCGCCACCTGGTCCGCACGCTCGTCGCCCGGGCCCGCGAGATCCTGCCGCCCGAGACCGTGATCGGCGTGACCGACGACGGCGAGATCGCGGTCGTGTTCCCGTCGACCACCGGCCGCGACGCCTACCAGACCCTGCGCCGCGCCCTGGTCGCCGTCGGCGGCGACTTCCACTTCGCCGGCGGCGCCACCGTCCCGGTCGACGTCGTGGGCGGCGTCGCCTCGTACCCCAACCACGCCGGCGACCCCGACGGCCTCTTCATGGCCGCCGACGCCGCCCTCACCGACGCCACCGACGAGGGCAGCCTCCTCCACCTCGCCCTCTGAACCGGCGGAACGTTCAGGAGAGTTCGACGGCGCGGCCGAGGACCTGCTCGAGGAGGCTGCGACGGAGTTCGGCGGAGTGGATCTCGAGGTCGATGGGGTCGTCGCCGGTCGCCTGCACGGCGATGTCGACACGGTCGTCGGTCCAGGTGGCCCGCACGTCCTTCACCCGGCTGCCGTGTGAGCGGTCGAGGCCGATGGCGACGCGGAGCACGGCGGCGAGGGCGACCACGAGGTCGCGGTCGTCGCGCCGCAGGGCCCGCCACTCGGGGTGGGACTTCTTGGGGGCCGACTTGCGGTGGTAGCGGGCGACCTGGGCGATGATCTCGATCTCGCGGTCGGTGAAGCCGGCGAGGTGCTCGCTGTTCCGGATGACGTAGTAGCTGTGCTTGTGGTGGCCGGAGTGCGAGATGAACACGCCGGTGTTGCACAGCAGGGCCGCCGCCTCGAGCAGCTCGCGGGCGGCCGCCGACTCGCCGTGCAGCCGCTCGGCGAGGAGCGGCTCGAGCTCGTCGAAGAGGCCGAGGGCGTGGCGGGCGATCTCGCGGGAGTGCTCGGGGTGCTCGTCGGTCAGCTCCATGAGGTGGACGACCGACCGGCGGCGCAGGTCGCGGAGGTGGTGCAGCGTCGCGCCGGAGCGACGGCGGGCCTGGTCGAGCAGCACGCCCTCCCGCAGCGCGTAGTCGGAGAAGACGAGCTCATCGACCCCGAAGGCGGCGACGAACTGCTCGAGGATGATGGCGCCGGCGAGCAGGATGTCGGCGCGCTTGGGGTCGACGCCGGGGAGCTTGGCCCGGTCGTCGGGGTCGGGGGTGTCGACGAGCATCTGCACGGCGGCACCGATCTCGGCGGCGGTGACCCGCTGCCCGTTCAGCGTGCGGGCGCCGTCGCTGTCACCCCGGGCGGCGCACGCCATCGCCACCACGGTCTCGATCGTGCCCGACGCCCCGACCGCGACGTCGAAGCCCCCGTCGGGCCCGGCGGCCGCGACCTCCTGGGCGAAGCCGGCGACCATCGCCTCGACGTGCTGGCGGCAGCGGGCGACGTGCTTGGGCTTGATCGTCGCCTTGGTGAAGAACCGTTCGGTGAGCCGGATGGCGCCGAGCCGGAAGCTGCGACTGGCGAGCACGTCGCCCTGCCGGCCGAGGAGCACCTCGGTGGAGCCGCCGCCGATGTCGCACAGCAGCATCCGCTGGTCGAACAGGGGCAGGGCCTGGAGCACGCCGAGGTGGATGAGGCGGGCCTCCTCGAACCCGGAGATGACCTCGACCGAAACGCCGGCCTCGTCGTAGGCGCGGTCGAGGAACTCGCGCCGGTTCTCGGCCTCGCGCACCGCCGACGTGGCGACCGCGGCCAGGACCGCGCCGTGGGCGTCGGCGACGCGCCGGCAGCGGGCCAGGGCGGCGACGCCGCGCTCGATGGCGTCGTCGGCGAGGTACTTCATGTCGCCGCCGGAGCGGCCGAGCCGGACCATCTCCTTCTCGCGCTCGAGGATCTCCATCCGGCCCTCGTCGCCGACACGGGCGATGACCATGTGCACCGAGTTCGTGCCGATGTCGACCGCGGCGAGCACGGGACCGCCGTTGCCGTCGCCGGCGCGGGGGCCGTTCGGGGGTCCGGGCGACGCGGTGCTCACCGCCGCGCACGGTAGCCAGCGACCGCGCCGGCCCCGAACACCCGCCCGGTGATGGGGCCGCCATCGGGGCGAACGGGTAGCGTCGGAGCCGTGGCACGCGACGATCGCAAGAAGAAGGGCGGCCGCACCACCCCGAAGGGTGGTGTCCAGTCGGGCGCCCGGCACGCCATCTCGAAGGGCCACTCGACCCGCGAGGTCGGCGAGGACCCCTCCGGCCGGTACACCGCGCCGATCCCCCAGGAGTTCAAGGTCAGCCCCACGTGGGTGCCCGTCCTCATGTTCACCCTGCTCGGTCTGGGCGCGCTGGTGATCTTCCTGAACTACCTCGGCCTGCTGCCCGGCGCCACCGACAACAAGTACCTGTTGCTCGGCCTCGTGCTCGTCTTCGGCGGCATCGTCACCTCGACGCAGTTCCACTGATCGCCTGACCGGTCGCCACCGAGCGTCCGGAACGGGGTCGGCCGAGGCCCCCGACGCCGCACGAGCGGGAGCCCGGTGCGGGTCCGCCATCCGGGCCATCCGCACTGGTCATCGGCGGCAGCGTCCACCGTCGCGGTGCACGTTGTCCACACCCCCTGTGGATGTTGTGGACAACTTTCTGTCACGACTGATGTCCATTTTGCACGTTTCGTGCGGGATGCACCCCGCAATGTGCTCGGAGGCGTCGGTCCGGTTTCCGGTGTGTGAACAGTGTCACCGTCCGAACGGGTCATCCCCACCTTGTCCCCGATCTGTGGAAATCGCTGGACCGATTCTGACGCAGAACGGAGATCGCTGATCACGCTGCGTGAACGTCGCGCCGGGGGCGGTCGCGCTGCGGCCCGGGGCGTTCGTTCCGCGGTCGGGCCCCGGACGTGCCGCCCGTCACTCGACGGGCGCGACGAGGTCCATCTCCTCGAGGCAGTGCTTGGGCGGGTCGGGCATCTCGTCGTTGGCGACGGTCATCCGGACCTCGGACCCACAGATCGAGCACCGGAACTCGATCTTCACCTTGCGCAGCTCGCCGGCCGGCGGGGGATCGGGGATCGGCTGGGCCATCCCGCCGAGCACGGCGAAGCCGACCTTGAGGATCGTGGCGCCGGCGAGGACCGCGACGACGAGGGGCACGACCCCGAGGTCGGAGACCAGCACACCGACCGCGACCACCAGTGCCCCGATCACGAACCACGGCGAGGTCGGCAGCCGGGCGAGCAGACCGGCACGCGAGGGCACACCGGCGCGGGGAGACATGGCCCGAGGGTACCGGCGCGCTCCGGGGCGACCGATGTCACGGACATGCGCCGCAGCGAGCCGTTACCGTCGGGAACGTCCGGCGCGCGCCGGGCGGACAGGGGGAATCCGATGGCACCGAACCAGGCGACGGGACCCGAGGTCGCGTTCAACCCGTTCGAGCCGGGCTACATCGAGCATCCGTACGGGCAGTTCGCCGCGCTGCGGACCCACGATCCCGTGCACCTGACGCCGTTCGGCGCGGTGTACGTGTCGCGCTACGAGGACGTGTTCGCGCTGCTGCGCGACGCATCGCTCAGCGTCGAGGACGAGAACGCCGGCCCGAACGCGATGGACGACTTCATCGGCGAGGTGCTCGGCGAGCAGGAGATGGCCGGCCGGCAGCGCCGCTCGATGCTCGACCGCGATCCTCCCGACCACACGCGCCTGCGCAAGCTCGTGTCGCGGGCATTCACGCCCCGACGGATCAACGAGCTCGCGCCCCGGATCACCGAGCTGGTCGACGCCAAGCTCGACCGCGCCGCCGAGGCCGGGGGCATCGAGGCCGTCGGCGATCTGGCGTTCCCGCTGCCCTTCGAGGTCATCTCCGAGATGCTCGGGCTGCCCGACACCGACCGCGACCGCATCCGCCGGACGTCGGGCACGATCGTGCGGGCTCTCGAACCCAACTTCGACCCCGACGTCGTGCGGGCGATCGCCGAGGCCAACACCGAGATGCAGGCCGTGATCGACGGGTTCATCACCTGGAAGCGCGAGCACCCGGCCGACGACCTGCTCACCCTGCTCATCGACGCCGAGGACGACGGCGACTCGCTCACCGACGACGAGCTCGCCGCCCAGGTCGGGCTGCTGTTCATCGCCGGGCACGAGACCACCGTGAACCTCATCGGCAACGGTCTGCTCGCGCTCGTCCGCAACCCCGACCAGCTCGCCCGGCTCCGCGCCGAGCCCGACCTCGTCGACAACGCGGTCGAGGAGATGCTGCGCTTCGACGCGCCCGTGCAGTTCACCCGGCGGATCCCGCTGGCCGACCTCGAGGTGCGTGGCGTCCCCGTCGCCCAGGGCACGTTCCTCATGTGCGGGCTGGCGTCGGCCAACCGCGACGAGGCGCACTTCGGCCCCGACGCCGACCGCTTCGACATCGCCCGACCGAACGCCCACGACCACCTGGCCTTCGGCGGCGGCAGCCACTACTGCCTCGGCGCGTCGCTCGCGAAGCTCGAGGCCCGCATCGCGATCGGGCGCCTGGTCGAGCGCTTCCCCACGATCGAGCTCGCCGGCGACCCCGTCTACAACGGCCGCATCAACCTGCGCGGTCTCGACGAGCTGCCCCTGCGCCTGGGCTGATCCCGGACGCGCAGGTGCGGCGGCGCCGGCCCGGGCGGGGGAACCGGCACCGCCGCACGATCCAGCGGTCGGACGATCGCGTGCTGGGAGCGACCGCCCGACCGGGACCGGTTACTCGACGACCTGGGGGCCCTCGGTCAGCTCGACGGTCACCCGGGTGACCACGAACGTCCCGCCCTCGTCGTCGAGCTCGACCGTCATGCGGCCGACGACGTAGTCCTGGGTGAGCATCATCTGCTCGTCGCCCCGGCGGCCGATGCGCAGGTCGGGACCCTCGGTCAGCTCGGACTCGGGCGTGCCGAGCAGCTCCTCGGCCTCCCGGATCATGGCGCCCTCGTCGATCGCATCCGGATCGGCGTCGCCGCCGGCATCCGGATCGGGCATGTCGTTGCAGTCGGGTGCGTCGGCCGCGCACATCGA
>JBHIXO010000099.1:0-11364 GCA_041984725.1 Acidimicrobiales bacterium
CGCAGCGGCGTGACCGTGTAGTCCGGGCGGTCGTCGAGGGGGTGCGGGACGGTCCCCACGGTGACGAGCACGTCGAGGCCGCAGCGCAGCACCACCGCCGAGCCCGCGGGTGCCGAGGGTTGGAGGCGCATGCCACCGTCGCCGCCGATGCGCACGCCCTTGAAGAGGTTGACGTTCGGTGCGACGTCGCGCCGCTCGCGCCCGTGCTTGGCCAGGGCGAGGGCGAACAGGTCCCGTCCGTTGGGGGACGGACCGTCGATGGCGCCGTCGCCGTAGCGGGCCTCGTTGGCCGCCCGGTTCGTCGTCCCGCAGAACGTGTCGTGGCGGCCGGAGGAGTCCCACAGGATCGAGGCCAGGGTGCGGCCCATGTCCGAGAGCAGCAGCGCGCCCTCGCCCAGGTACGCCTGCCACTGGACCTTGACCGTGTCGGCGACGTTGAGCCGCTCGCTCGGGTGGTCGAGGCGGTGCAGGAGCACCCCGGCGCACGCGTCGCCCTCGACGTCGACGACGCGCAGCCGGGTGCCCCGCCGGGCGACCAGCGAGGTGTAGTTGCCCCCGGCGACGGTCTCGTCCCACGTGACGTCGGCGGGGTCGACGTCGTCGGGGAGGTCGGGGGCGTCCGACGGCGGGATCGTCGGCATGGTGGTGACGACGGTGCCGCCCATGGCGCGGGCGTGGTCGCGGGCGGCGTGCGTCGTGCCGGTCGACGAGCCAGTGATGGGCTGGGTCGTGGAGCCAGCAGTCGGGGGAGTGGTCATGCGAGCAGGCGTTCCTCGGTGACGGCGGCGTGCTGGACGGAGAGCAGGTGCTCGATCTCGTCGCGCAGGTCGAGGAAGCGCGGGTCCCGCTTCACGGTCGGGCCCCGGTCGCGGCCGAACGGCACGTCGACGACGGTCCCCACCCGACCCGGCCGGCTCGTCAGCACGTACACGCGCTGGCCGAGGTAGATCGCCTCCTCGACGTCGTGGGTCACCATGAGGATCGTCGAGCCCGTCCGCTGCCACACGGTGAGCAGGAAGTCCTGCATGGCCCGCTTGGTCTGGGCGTCGAGCGCGCCGAACGGTTCGTCGAGCAGGAGCACGTCGGGTTCCGGAGCGAGCGCCCGGGCGATCGCGACCCGCTGCCGCATGCCGCCGGACAGTTCGTGGGGGAGGCGGTCGCGGAAGTCGCCGAGGCCCATGATCGCCAGCAGTTCGTCGACGCGCTCGGCACGCTGGTCGCGCGGGTAGCCGGCGCACTCGAGCCCGAACGCCACGTTCCCGGCGACCGACTTCCACGGGTAGAGCGAGTACGCCTGGAAGACCATGCCCCGGTCGGGCCCGGGGCCGACGACGGGTTCGCCGTCGACCTCGACCGTGCCCGCGGTCGCCTCCTCGAGGCCGCCGCACACGTTGAGCAGCGTCGACTTCCCGCACCCGGACGCGCCGACGATGCAGACGAGGTCGCCGGCCGGGACGGCGAGGTCGATGCCGTCGAGGGCCAGCACCGACGAACGCCGCCCGGTGCGGAACTCCTTGACGAGGCCGCGCACGACCAACTTCTCGGGTCGGGGGGTGGTCATGCCCGGCTCTTCCTCATGCCCGGCTCTTTCCTCATGCCCGGCTCCCCACTCATGCCCGGCTCCACGGTGCGGAACGGTTGCGCAGCCAGCGCAGCGCGAGGTCGCTGGCGATGCCGAGGAGGCCGAACACGAGCAGCAGGGCGAACATGCGGTCGATGCGGCGGAAGCGCTGGGCCCGGATGATCCGGAACGCCAGGCCGTCCTGGGCGGCGAGGAGTTCGGCCACGACGAGCATCAGCCACGCGGCGGCCAGGTTGATGCGGGCGACGTCGAGGATGCCGGGCCAGCTGTGCGGGAGGATCACCCGGCGCAGCACGGTGAGGCGGCGTGCCCCCATCGTGTAGGCGGCGCTGATCAGCTCGCGGGGGACGGCCCGGGCGACGTCGGCGACCATCAGGACGTTGTAGAAGACGGTCCCGACCACGATGAGGGCGATCTTGGGCGCTTCGTCGATGCCCATCCAGATCAGGAAGAGCGGCGTGAGGGCCGAGGCCGGGATGTAGCGCAGGAACCCGATCTGGGGCTCGAAGAAGGCCTCGGCCGAGCGGAAGCTGCCGATCAGCACCCCGAGCGAGACGCCGATCACGATGCTGATCGCGTACCCGATGCCGACCCGTTCGAGGCTGGCGGTGAAGTCGGTCCACAGCTCGCCCGCCTGCCACATCTCGACGAGCGCGTCCCAGGTCGCGGCGATCGTGGGCACCGCGAACGCGTCGCTCGCCCAGACGGTGGAGGTCAGGCCCCAGAGGCCGACGAGCGAGGCGACGCCCGCGGCCGTGAACCCGATCCGTGCGCCGGCGGGGATCTCGCCCCGCAACCGGCCGACCGCACCCTGCCGGGTACCCCGGCCGGTCCGCGTCGTCGCGGTGCCCCGCTCCCGGCGCACGCTCGTCGTCCCGGTGGCCGGTGTCCCGGCCGCCGGTGTCTCCGCCACCACCATCAGCCCTGCCGCTCGACCCAGTCGGCCGTGAAGCTGGCGTCGAACAGGCCCTCGAGCGGGGCCTCCTCCTCGGTGAAGCCCGACTCGACGAGGAACGGGTTGATCAGGCGGGCGGTGAAGAGCAGCGACGTGGTGTCGTCGCCGTCGTCGAACGCCGCCAGCGCCTCGTCGGCCGAGAACAGCGTCGTGCCCTCGGCGAAGGACTCGTACTCCTCGACGGTGGTCTCGGCCACGGCCGCCATGATCTCGATGGCCTCGTCGGGGTTGGCCTCGATGTACTCGAGCGTGAGGTACCAGGCGTCGACCAGCTTCTGCACGGCGCGGGGGTTCTCGTCGACCAGTTCGCGGCTCACGACGATGTGGTCGGGGATCAGCCCGGGGAAGTCGGCGGAGGAGAAGAGCTCGGCCGAGCCCGGCCGCTCGAGCGCGGTCAGCCAGAACGGGGCGAAGACACCGACGCAGTCGAACTCGCCGGCTGCGAAGCCGGCGGCCGCCGCGTCGGTGAGCACGCCGCGGAAGTCGATGTCGGCCTCGGTGAGTCCCACGGACTCGAGGCCCTGCACGAGGAGGAAGTGGTCGACGACGCCGGCCTCGGCGGCGACCGTCCTGCCGGCGAGGTCCTCGATCGAGGTGACGCTCTCGTCGCAGATGATCTTGTCGTTGCCGGTCGAGTTGTCGTTGACCACGACGATGACCTGCTCGTCGCCGAACGCGACGCTCGCCATCGTGTCGTTGAGCGTCTGGGTCACGCCGTCGAGTTCGCCGACGGCCATGGCGTCGATCGAGGCGAGGTAGTCGGCGAAGAAGGTGAGCTCGACGTCGAGGCCGACCTCCTCGAAGATGCCGGCCTGTTCGGAGACGGCCAGCGGGAACCAGCCCGGCCAGGCCGAGTAGCCGAGGGTGATCGAGTCGATCTCGTCGTCGCCCGCCGCGGCCTCGTCGTCGTCGGTCCCGGTGTTGTCGTCGGACTCCGTGTCGTCGTCGGAGCCGGTGTCCCCGGTGCCGTCGTCGGTGCCGGTGTCGTCGCCCGCAGGATCGTCGTCGTCACCACAGGCGGCGGCGAGCATCGCGAAGACGGAGAGCAGGGCGAGCAGTCGCCACCAGCGGGACGGGGCCACGAGAGAACGGGACGGTCGGGACATCGGGGGCTCCACGGCAGGGGTCCAGGGTCGGGGCGACCGTAGGAATCCCGTGTGTTCATCGAATGTCATTCGAAATAAGGCGGTGTGGCCGTCGCCTGACGCGTTCCTGACCGGCCACGACGAGGGTCGGACGAGGGCCGGATCACCGGCGGACGGGGCGTCGGCGACCCGATCTAGGAGTGGCTCACCCGGCGGATCTCGGGGAGGCGGCCCGGGTCCGCGAGCAGGGCGCGGAGCGTGTGGTCGGCCAGGAAGGCCCCGACGTCCTCGGGGCGGTAGTCCGCCGCTGCGCTGCCGTCCCGGCTGGTCAGTCGGCGCGCCCCGACGGGCCGGTACCAGTTCTGGGCGGCCTCGTCGTTCGCCAGGACCGTGAGGGCCGCGAGGTGGGCGTCGACGTCGACGAACGATCCGTTGGCCACGCCCCGCTCGACGAGCGCCTCGACCCGGTCGTTGAGGATCTGGCGCTCGGTCCAGTAGGCGCCGAACACCGCCTCGTCCTCGCCCGCCAGGCGGTGGATCTCGTTGATGTCGAACGGGAACGTGCACAGGGCGGCGGCGTCGACGCGCACGAACGCGTGCAACTGGACGGCGGGGTCGTCATGCACGGCCTCGGCGCGGTCGAGGGCCTCGAGCGGGACACGGTTGACGTCGCGCACGATGCGCTCGAGGATCTCGTGCTTCGACCCGAAGTAGTAGTAGATCGACGACACCTGGAGGCCGACGGCCTCGGCCACCTGGGCCATCGTGGTCGCGTGGACCCCGCGCCGGGCGAAGAGCGTGCTCGCCGCCCGGAGGATCTCCTCGGGGACGGGGCGGTCGGAGCTTCGGGGCTGCTTGCGGGGTCGGCCGGCCCCGGGTCGGCGGCTGCGGGCGGTCTCGTCGTGACGCTTCGCCACCCGCGCCGCCGTCAGCCGCTCGCGTCGAGCCCGCCGTCGACCTCGGCGGCCAGCACCGCGAGGTCGCCGAGCCGCTCGGACAGGTCGTCGCCGGGGTCGGGGCAGTCGAGACCGATCGACTCGGCCTCGGCGATCCAGTCGCGGACCGAGCCGTCGAGCACCTCGCGGGGCGTCGGGAGCAGGTCCTCGCGCGACGCCCGTACCTCGCCGAGGAACGAGCCGCAGACCTCCTCGCCCGCCTCGGCGATCTCGGCCTCGGACGGCACGAGCGCCCGGGCGGCGTCCCAGACCGGGCGCCACTCGGCGGCGGTCGGCCGGTCGTCGTCGCTGCCGCAGGCGGCGATCGCGAGGGCCATGGCCAGGATGATGGCGGCCGTTCGGTTCACCGTGACTCCTCGCGTCGGTCGTGCGCGTGCTCGGCCCGCGTGCGTCTTTGTAGCCGAACCCGCCGGACCCGTCGGCGCGGACCGGTCGCGGTCCGGGTCGCCGTCGGGCACGGCACCGTGTCCCGGTCGGCGTCAGGGTCAGGGTCCCGTCAGGTTGGTGGCGCGGGTGCTGCGGGCTGCCAGGCTGGTGGCGTGACCGTCACGATCGAGCCGCTGCACTGCGGCACGCTGGCCGCGCCGCGGAGCTCCTTCAAGGAGGGCGGCGACGACGAGACCCTCGTGATCCCGGTCCCCGCGTGGCTGATCCGGCATCCGAAGGGCATCGTCCTGTTCGACACCGGCATGCACCCCGACCTGGCGTCCGACACCCCGTTTCGCGAGCTCGTGTCCGGCTTCTTCGAGGTCGGCCTCCACGACGAGCGGCTCGTCACCGCCCAGCTCGCGGCCCGCGACGTCGACCCCGCCGACGTCGACATCGTGGTCGCGTCGCACCTGCACTTCGACCACACCGGCGGCCTGGCCCAGATCCCCGACGCCCGGGTCCTGATCCAGCGCGACGAGTGGGAGGCCGGGGTCGACGACGACCTCGCCGCCGCCAACTTCTTCCGCCGCGAGGAGTACGACCTCGGCCACGACCGCGTGCTGCTCGACGGCGCCCACGACGTGTTCGACGACGGCACGGTGATCTGCCTCCCCACCCCGGGCCACACGCCGGGCCACCAGTCGCTGGTGTTGCGCACCGCCGAGCGCGAGGTCGTGCTGTGCGGCGACTGCGCCTACTTCGAGTCGACCCTCGCCGGTGGCCCGCTCCCGCCCATCGGCCACGACCGCAAGCTCCAGCAGCGCAGCATCAAGACCCTGCGCGCCCGCAAGGACGACGGCGCCCTCGTCATCCCTGGCCACGACCCGGTCACCTTCGCCACCCTCCCCGACCGCATCACCTGACTCCTGTGGTGCGTTCCGTGTCGCGAGCGACACGAAACGCACCAGCGGTCGGGGCGCGCGGGCGACCCGGACATGGGAGAATGCCGGCACCGTCACACGGGGAGGTCGGGTCGTGGGTCAGTTCGTCGCCAAGGTGCGGGCCTATGCCCGGGTGCTGCCCCGGGCGCGGCGGAACCGGACCGACCTCGTGCGGTGGATGGTGCGCCGGCCCCAGCTGCTGGCGGCGATCGGGATCTACGAGGGCCTGTTCTTCACGGCGGGTCGGGCGACGATGCGCCACAAGGCGCTCGCCCAGCTGCGCACGTCGAGCCTCATCGGTTGTCCGTTCTGACTGGACATCGGCTCTGCCGTGGGCAGGGCGGCCGGACTCCGTGACGTGGACCTGCTCGACCTCGACCGCGCCGACGACAGCGATGCCTACGACGAGACCGACCGCCTCGTCCTCCGGCTGGCGACCGCCATCACGGCGACCCCCGCCGAGGTGCCGGCCGAGCTCCGGGAGGCGCTGATCGACCGGGTCGGCCGCACCGCCTTCGTCGAGCTCGTGAGCGCGGTGACGCTCGAGAACCACCGCTCCCGCCTCAACCGGGCCCTCGACGTCCAGGCCGCAGGGTTCAGCGACGGTGCGGTCTGCGCCCTCCCGGCCCACCGGACGCCGTCGTGAGCGCGCCGGGGCCGTACGGCGCTGCTCCGACCTGGGTGCGGCTGGCCTTCGTGGCCCTCGGCATCCCCAACGTCGTCGCCGGCGGCTGGGCGGTCGTCGCCCCGCGGTCGTGGTTCGACTCGTTCCCGGGGTTCGACCCCGCACTGGTGGCGGCCGAACCGCCCTACAACGCTCACCTGGCCACCGACGCGGGCGCCGGCCTCCTCGCCTCGGGCGCGGTCCTGCTCCTCGCTGCGTGGCTCGGCGACCGGCGTTCGGGTGTCGTGGCGACCGTGGCGTTCGCGCTCTTCGCCGTGCCGCACGCCTGGTACCACGTCGCCAACCCGGCGCCCGGCCTGACCGGCACCGAGGACGTCGTGAACGCCTCGTCGCTGGTGTTCGCGGCCGGCGCCTCGCTCGTGCTCCTGGCCGCGAACCTCGGGGTCGGGCTGCGACGGCGGGACGTCGATCCGTAGTTCGACGACTCCACCGGGCCAACCCCCCGTTCCCTGGTGCGTTCCGTGTCGCTCGCGACACGAAACGCACCACAGAACGGGTGAGGGGTGGTGTGGGAAGATCCGGCCATGTCCGACCTCGCCGCCGTCGCCCCCGCCTTCGTCAGCATGGCCCACCGCATCGTGTGGTGCACCGTCGCCACGGTGCACCCCGACGGCCGTCCCCGCACACGCATCCTGCACCCGATCTGGGCGTGGGACGGCGACGCGCTCACCGGCTGGATCGCCACCAGCCCGCTGTCGCCCAAGCGGGCCGACGTCGACCACGAGGGCCGGATCTCGCTCACCTACTGGGACCCGACCCAGGACACCTGCAGCGCGGAGTGCGACGCCACCTGGGTCGCCGACGACGAGCGGGCCGACGTGTGGCGGCGCTTCGCCGAGGGTCCCGAGCCCGTCGGCTACGACCCCTCGATCATCCCCGGCTGGGACAGCCCCGACGTCGAGGCGTTCGGCGCCCTGCGGCTCTCGCCCACGTACCTGCGGGTGTTCCCCGGGTCGCTCCTGCTCGAAGGTCGGGGCGACGTCCTCAGCTGGCGCGGCTGACCGGCGTGGACCTGCTCCTCATCCGCCACGCCCTGCCCCGCCGCGTCGAACTGGCGCCGGGCGAGCGGGCCGACCCGCCGCTCGCCGAGCGGGGGCACGCCCAGGCCCGGGCCCTGGCCGAATGGCTGGCGCACGAGCCCCTCGACGCGCTCTACACCAGTCCCCTGACCCGGGCCCGGGAGACGGCGGCGCCCGTCGCGGCCGCGACCGGGCTCGACGCGGTCGTCGCCGACGGCGTCGCCGAGTACGACCGCGACAGCCACGAGTACGTGCCGATCGAGGAACTGAAGGCCGCCGGCGACCCGCGCTGGCGCGACCTCGTCGACGGCAACTACTTCGCCGACGCCGGGTTGACGCCCGCCGGGTTCCAGGCCGGGGTGGTCGAGGCGCTCGACGAGATCATCGCCGCGCACCGGGGCGGCACGGTCGCCGTCGTCTGCCACGGGGGCGTCCTCAACGCCTGGTTCGGTCACGTCGTCGGCATCGAGGAGTTCATGATCATGGAGCCGACCTACACCGGCATCAACCGCTACCGGTGCTCCAGCCGCGGCCACCGCTCGATCGTCGCCATCAACGAGACCGCCCACCTCCGGGGCCTCGCGTGACGACCGCGCCCGGCACCCTCACCGTCGACGAGATCGACCGCTACCGCGCCGACGGGTTCGTCCGCCTCGGGTCCGTGCTCGACCCCGACGACATCGCCGGCCTCCTGGCCGAGGAGCTGCGGTTCCGTCCCGCCCGTGGCTACGGGCACCGGGCGAACGCCACCCTGCGCGTGAGCATCCAGCTCTGTCACCGCAGCGAGCCCGTCCGCCGCTTCGCCACGGCCGGCCGCCACCTCGGCGCCGTCGTCGACCTGCTCGGCCCCGACGTCTGCCTCACCCACCAGCAGTTCATCGCCAAGCTGCCCGACGACCCCGACACCGCGAGCGACATCCCGTTCCACCAGGACAACGGCTACGGGCGCCTCGACCCGCCCACCGACGTCACCGTCTGGGTCGCCCTCCACGACACCGACGAGGCCAACGGGTGCCTGTGGGTCGTGCCCCGGTCCCACGAGCTCGGCGTCGTCGACCACGGCGCCGCCGACGTGAACCCGGTGCTGCGCGAGTCCGGCATCGACACCTCGGCCGCCGTCGCCCTCCCGATGGCCGCGGGCGAGGCCGTCGCCTTCACCGGGCAGACGGTCCACGGCTCGGGGCCCAACCGCACCGCCCACGAACGGGTCGGCCTGTTCGTGCGCTACTGCGAGCCCACCGTCGTGATGGCGACCGAGGGCGGCCGCCCCGTCCTCGACGACCCGCACTCGTGGATGGTCGCCGGCCGCGCACCCTGACCCGCGGTCAGTCGAGGCGACTACGGTGCGGGCGCCGTCCGGGCCGCCGGACGATGCCGCACCACCAGGGGGAACCATGAAGGTCGACGCCGACGCCGCAGGACTCGACGAGCACCGCCTCGCCCGCATCGGGGAGCACCTGCGGGCCCGCTACCTGGACCCGGGCAAGATCGCCGGCGCCCAGGTGGCCGTGCTCCGCCACGGCGTCCTGGGCCACTTCGAGTCCTTCGGGGAGCGCGACCGCGAACGGTCGAAGCCGGTCACCGACGACACGATCTGGCGGCTCTACTCGATGACCAAGCCGGTCACCGGGGTCGCGCTGATGATGCTCTACGAGCGGGGCCTGTTCCAGCTCGACGACCCGATCCGCCGCTGGATCCCCGAGTGGCGAGACATGCAGGTGCGGGTCACCGACCCCGACGGCGCCGAGCGGACGGTCCCCGCCGAGCGCGAGCCGACCGTGCGCGACGTGCTCACGCACACCTCGGGCGTCGGCTACGGGCCGGAGAACCGCGACCTCGACTGGGCCGAGCGCGCCACGCTCGCCGACCACGACCTCGCCTCCCTGACCGCCGCGATCGGCGGCTGGCCGCTGCGCTTCCAGCCCGGCTCGCGCTGGCTGTACTCCTTCGGCATGGACGTCGCCGCCCGCCTCGTCGAGGTGCTGTCGGGTCTGCCGTACGACGAGTACCTGCGGGCCGAGCTCTTCGAGCCGCTCGGCATGGTCGACACCGGCTTCTTCGTCCCCGAGGCCGACGTCGACCGCTTCGCCGCCTGCTACGGCCGCAACGCGCGCAAGGAGCTGGTGCTCGTCGACGACCCCGACCGCAGCGCGTTCCGGCGCCGGCCCAAGCTGCTCAACGGCGGCGGCGGGCTCGTCGGCACCACGGGCGACTACCTGCGCTTCGCCGGGATGCTCGCCAACGGCGGCGAGCTCGACGGCCGCCGGATCCTGTCGCGCAAGACCCTCGAGCTCATGACGAGCAACCACCTGCCCGGCGACGCCGACATGGCCGCCATGGCGCTCCCGATGGGCTACGGCGAGGTCGGCTTCGAGGGCATGGGGTTCGGTCTGACGATGGCGGTGTCGAAGTCGCCGGCGCAGACCGGTGTCGTCGGTTCCACCGGCGAGTTCATGTGGGGAGGCGCGGCCTCGACGCTGTTCTGGGTCGACCCCGCCGAGCACCTGGCGGTCGTGTTCATGACCCAGTTGCTGCCCTCGGGGACGTTCGACTTCCGGGGTCAGCTCAAGACCATCGTCTACGGCGCCATCGCCGACTGACGACCACCGCCAACCCCCTTCGTCTGGGGTCCGGGGTCAGGCGCTCGCCGCCACCAGGAAGCGGTTGCCGGCGGGCGTCGGGTCGGCCGAGCCGGCGGTGTCGACGGCGCGGACCTGGACGAAGTAGTCGCCCGACCCGCGGGCCGGGGCGTCGTCGAAGTCGTAGGTCCAGGTGGTGCTGGGCGAGCCCGGGCTGGCGACCGGGACGTCGAACCACAGGAACGCGCCCCACGTGCCCGTCGCCGGGTTCCACCAGTTGCCCGTGACCCGGTCACGGACGCCCAACTGCACCCGCGCCACGCTCTGGTCGTCGAAGGCCTCGCCGGTGAACGTCGCCGGGTAGGCGCTGTAGGTCTGCTTGGCGATCGGCGTGGTCAGCACCGACTCCGGCGGGGCGGTGTCGGCCGCGGCCTCGCGGACGAGGAAGCGGGCCGTGGCGGACGACGTGTCGATGTTCCCGGCGGCGTCGGTGCTGCGGGCCTGGGCGAAGTAGTCGCCCGACCCGGGGTTGGCCGAGTCGTCGAACAGGAACGACCAGTCCGAGGAGGTCGCGCCGGGCGTGGCGAGCGTCGCCGGGAACCAGGCGAAGGCGCCCCAGGTGCCGGTCGTCGGGTTCCACCACAGTCCGGTGGCCCGGTCCTTCACGCCGACCTGGGCCGTGCCCGTGGCGACGGCGTCAATCGTCGTGCCCGTCAGCGTGACGGGCCGGCCGAGGAACTCGTGCGAGGCCGCGAAGCCGAGCTCGGTCTCGGGCGCCGTCGAGTCGTCCACGGACGTGATCGTCGACGCGGCCACGGGCGACACCCGGGCGGCGTGGTCGGTCGCGGTCGCCTCGACCACGAACGTGCCGGTCGTCGGCACCACCCACGACCACGACCACGCCGTGCTCGTCGCGTTCGGGACGGTGACCTTCGCGGCCCGGGTCGCCCGCGTCGGGCCCCAGGTGTTGTTGGCCTGGAGCCACTGGCCGGCGTCGTTGCGTACGGCGACCTGCACCGACGCGACGGCCGACTCGTCGGCGGCCACACCGCTGAACTTCGCGGTCACGCCCGGGCGCAGGGTCGCCGCGCCCGGATCGATGCTGATGCCCGGGGTCGCGGTGTCCGTGATGACGCGGACGACGGTGACGCGGTCGTTGTCGCGCTCGGAGATGTACAGCCGGTCACCGACGA
>JBHIXO010000100.1:0-11325 GCA_041984725.1 Acidimicrobiales bacterium
CCGAGCACCACCCCGACCTCGTGCGGGGCGTCGTCGCCATCTCGCCGGCGTCGGTCGACCACCCGTGGTGGTTCGGGATCCTCGACGACGACAGCCGGCTCGGGCGCGAGCTCCGCCGCCGGCGCGCCGCGGCCGAGGACCGGGCCGCAGCTGCTGCCGGCGCCGCCGCCGACGACCCGGACGACCCCACGGTCGACCACGTCTCGCGCCGCATCGGGGGCCGACCGCTCCCACTGCGCGACCGACTGGTGCGCCGCGCCATCGCCGAGACCGGCTTCCGCACGGTCGCGTTCGGCCGGCCGTGGCGGGCGCCACGCGGTTTCGTCGACGACTGGCGCGTCCAGTTCCGCGACCCGGTCCGGCGTCGGGCGCTGCGCGACCTGGCCCTGCTCGTCCGCGACGAGTACCTCCACGTCGACGCCGTCGACCTGGCCGCCGTCCGCCAACCGGTGCTCGCGCTGTGGGGCACCGATGACCGGCTCGTCCTCGTGAGCAGCCGGCGCACGCTCGAGGCCGGCCTGGCCGACCTCGATTTCGTGGAGCTCCGCGGCGTCGGTCACATGCCTCAGCTCGAGGTGCCCGGACGTACCACCAAGCACCTCCGCGAGTTCGTCGACCGGCTGACGGGGCCGGCCGACGAGCCGGCGCCGGATCCGGTGGCCGTCGGGGCCGAGCCCGCCGGGCCCGCGACCGGATCGGGGAGGGCCCGCCGGGGCGACTGACCGCCACCCCGGCGAACCGGGGCGACATGGCGCGAACGGGCCATGGACACCGCTCCGACCGGCGTGCCTACCATCCGTCGCGTGGCGGGAACCCGAGACGAGGTGGCGGTGCCGGAGGTGCTGCGCGAGGCCGATCACGTCGTGGCCCACGACGTGGCCGGACGGCCGCGTCCCGTGCCCCCGCCGCTGCGGGCGCCGGGGCCCGAGGACCATCGGGCCGACCGTCTCCGGTGGACCCACCCCGAGGACCGGCCGGAGTTCGCCCGCGCCCGGATCGCCGCCGTCGCCGAGCCGGGGACCGTCCACTCGGTCGAGATCCGATCCCAGAGCCCCGAAGGCTGGCGGCGCTACCGGGTCGACGTCTTCAGCGCCCTCGACGATCCCGCGGTCGGCGCGGTCCTGATCGGTGTCCACCTCCTCCGTTCCGAGGACGTCGACCCGACGGAGCGGCCATCCGACGGGTCGACGCCGTGGGCGCTGCTGACGATCTCCCAGTACGGCGACATCGTCCGCGCCGTCGGGATGACCGCCGAGCTCTACGGCTACTCGGCCCAGGAGCTCCGCGAGCTCAACGGCCTCGAGCTCGTCCACGCCGACGACCAGAGCCGGCTGCTCGAGGCGTGGGTGACGGTGCTGGAGCGCGGGACACCGGGTACAGCGTTCCGCCAGCGGGTCGTGCGCCGCGACGGCCACGTCGCCTGGGTGCTGACGTCGCTCGGCCCCGCCGACCTCGCCGGCCACGTCCTGGTCCACGACGTCGACATCAGCAACCAGCGGGCGGCCGAGATCGCGCTCCGGGCGAGCGAGGTGCGCTTCCGCACCCTGGCCGAGAGCGCGCCCGCCGCCGTATTCCTGTGCGACCGGTTCGGTCTGCTCGAGTTCGCCAACGAGCGCTTCGCCGACCTGACCGGCATGCAGCCGCCCGCCAGCCTCCTGCACCTGCTCGACGCCCCGAGCCGGGCGCGCTGGGACGACTTCGCGTTCCCCGGTCGCGAGCCCGGATCCGGGGACGACTTCGAGGCCGTCGTCGACGTGGGCGACGGCCGCCGTCTGCTGGTGCGCTGCCAGCCGCCCCAACCCGACGACGTGATCGCCGGCGCGGTCGAGGACGTCACGGCCACGCACCACTGGCGCGACCGTGCCCGGCACGATCCGCTCACCGGTCTGCTCGGCCGCCAGGCCGTCGCCGACGCCATCGAGCGGCGCAGCGCGCTGACCGAGCCTGACGCCCAGGTGGCGTTCGTGGACCTGGACGGTTTCAAGGCGGTCAATGACCACCTGGGTCACGAGGCCGGCGACGTGGTGCTGCGCGCCGCCGCCCACGCGGTGCGCAACGCCGTCCGGCCCGAGGACGTGGTCGGGCGGTGGGGAGGCGACGAGTTCGTCATCGTGTCCGACCACCTCCCGCCCGACGTCGCCGCCGATCTGGCCGGGCGTATCCGCACGCACCTCCGCGAGGTCGAGGCCGACGGGATCCGCCTCCGCGGGGCGAGCATCGGCTTCGCACCGATCATGTCCGGCGACGACGCGGTCACGGTCATCCGGCGGGCCGACGCCGCCATGTACGACGACAAGCGCCGCCGGCGCTGACCGGTCGCGCGTCCGGGCGGACGCCACCGTACGATCGGCGACGTGGGGAGACGTCGAGGTCGGATCGGCGGGTCGCTCGTCGCGATCTGCCTCGTCGCTGCATGCTCGTCCGGGTCGGGCGACGACGGGTCCGTGTCGTCGTCGAGCACGACGACGTCGACCTCGACGACGACCGAGCCCGCGGAGCCGGTCACGACCACCACGACGACCGCGCCGCCGACCCGACCCGTGGAGCAGGCGCTGCCCGTCGTCGAGCAGCGCGCCGACACCCACGAGATCGAGTACGTCGTCGAGCGACCGGCCACCGGGGTCGTCGACACCGAGGTCCGCGCCGCCCGCCGGCCGTTCGAGTCGCGGATCGAGACACAGCGGCCGGGCGGCACGGGTGATGACGACGGGGCGCGCATCCTCGACCTCGAGGTCTTCGGCGGCGTCGAGGTCGGCTCGCTCGACCAGAACCGGGTGCTCATCGTCGTGCCGCCCCGGCCCGCACTGCGGTCGGGCCTGCTGACCACCGACCTCGCGGCCGCGGCCGGCGCCGGCATCGTGGAACCGCTCGGCCTCGGCCGGACCGTCGCCGGCGAGGACTGCACCGAGATCCGCACGGGCACGGTCCTCGACGACGGGATCCTGCGCCCGCCGACGCCCGACGCCCACACCGACGTCTGCGTCGATCGCCGTGGACTCGTCCTGCGCGAGGAGCAGGTGGTCGGGGGCGCGGTGGTGGTGCGCCGGACCGCCGTCGACGTCACGGTGAACCCGTCCCTGGCGGACGACGCGTTCACGCCGCTCGGCTACCGGATACCCGAGGGCAACGGTGGCGGTCGGGTCCGGGCCGTGACCGCCGACAGCCGACCGCCCGACGTCGACCACCACGAGTTCCCGAGCGCACCGCCCGGCTTCGAGCGGCTCGGTCGCTACGGGGTCGCGACCGACCGGGCGCCCGGCCCCAACGCCGCGGGCGCCGTCGAC
Organism: Acidimicrobiales bacterium; assembly: GCA_041984725.1. Taxonomy (GTDB): domain Bacteria; phylum Actinomycetota; class Acidimicrobiia; order Acidimicrobiales; family Salinilacustritrichaceae; genus Salinilacustrithrix. The sequence goes on from JBHIXO010000100.1 coordinate 3,285, forward strand.
CAGATCGTGTCGATCGTCGACGTCCTCGTCGACGGCGGCGACGTCGTCACCGTCGAGAACGGGGCCGCCGTCAGCGGCGCACCGGTGCTGGGACGGGGCGACGTCGACGTGGCGCTGCCCTACAGCGACGACGCGACCGCGGTGTTCCTGACCACCGGCGTCGAGATCCGCGTCCCCCTCCCCAACGGCCGTTTCGTCCGTCTCATCTCGACGCGGTCGCTGGCCGAGACCGTGGCGTTCGCGGCGTCGCTCGTCGTCGTCGACGGGCCGGGGACGGTCGAGCCCGCGGACGACGAGCCCGATGTCACCGGCCGGTTCGCGCCGCCTGCGGACGGTGGCGGCGGCGAACCGGCCGGGTGATCGTCAGCCGCAGCTGCGGCAGGGCGGGTCGCCCTCGTGGGAATGTCCGTCGGCGTCGTGGGGGAAGACCTCGGCATCCGACGTGGTGAACACGGGGCCCGGGTCGTCGCCGAACACGTACGGGTCGGCCTGGGGCCACTGCCCCGTCTGGTAGCGGGCGCCGTTGTTGGCCTTCAGGAGGATGCCGACGCCGCCCTTGTTGATCTCGTCACGACCCCGACCGTTCTGGTCCCACCAGATCTCGACCCAGTCCTTGATGGCGCTCGGGCTGTCGGGGGTGAACTTCACCAGCGGTGCGTTCACCCGCCCGCCCACGGCCGGCGCAGCGAACAGGCCCTGCGACCACGTGGCGGCGCTCAGGTTCGGGCCCGCGTAGTGGATGCCCGAGAAGATCGTCTGGATCGGGGACTGGGTGACGTTGGCGCCGGCGCCCTTGTCGGCCGACGGGTCGATGTGGTTCATCGCCGACCACCCGGACGACTTCGCGGCGTCGTCGGTGAACACCCACAGGGGGCTCTGCCCGAACGAGCGGCGCCACTGACTCGGGTCGTAGGTCCGGCCGAAGAACGTCGTGTCGGTCAGGCCCGTGCCGGTCTGCATCCACTCCGGGTTGTAGCCCTGGAGCGTCGCCTCCTTGGTGAGGAAGATCGGATAGAGCGGGTCGCCGACGAAGATCACGGTGGTGACCCCGGCCGTGACGAGCTGGCCGATGATGTTCGTCGACTGCGCCTGGTTGGACGCGATGTCGAACTGGTAGCCGATGTCGATCGCCAGCGACGCCCCGTACCGGGCGAGCTCGTTCTTGAAGAAGTCGACCGCGGGCTGGACCCGCGGGTTCACGTCGGAGCCGGAACCCTCCAGGAACACGAGGCCGAACTTGCGCTGGTCGTTGAACTGCGGACGGCTCTTCAACGGCTTCGGCGTCCTCGCCATCCTGCTCGTGTACCCGTCCGGTCTCGGCGGCATCCTCTACGACCTGCGCGACGCGTTCCTGCGTCGTGTCGCCGCCGCCCGCGGCATCCACGTGCCCAGTCTCGTGGCCGACTCCCGCACCGACGGCGGGGCCGAGGAGGCGACGCTCGAGGCGGTGGCCGAACACGGCGACCACGTCGAAGAGCTCGAACGTGCCCACCGCGACGGCAGCGGGTCCCCGCCACCGGTCGAGGTGTCGAGCGGGGGAGGACGACGATGAGCACCAGCCCGAACGGGCGGCGCCGCGCGCCGCTCACCGCCGAGCGCGAGCACGACGCCGAACCCCAGCCGGCCGACCCGACCCTGGTCGAGCCCGCCGTCGACCCGACGGCCGTCGACGAACTCGCCACGAGGATGATCGCCGACCCCGACGACGTCGCCGTCGAGACGCGGGGCCTGGCCGGCCACAGCGCGCTGCCCCTCGCCGTGCTGTTCGGCCTCCAGGCCGTCGACGAGCTCGACCGCACCGCCTTCGGCGTGCTGTCGCCCGAGATCCGTGACGACTTCGACCTGAGCCTGGGTGCCATCCAGGCGATCGCCTCGCTCGTCGGGTCGCTCGCCCTCGTCGCCGCCCTCCTCGTCGGCTACCTCGGCGACCGCCACCCACGGGTCCGCATCGCCCTGCTCGGCGCCAGCCTCTGGGGCGTCTTCTCGCTCGGCACGGGTGTCGCACCGACGGTCGCGTTCCTCGTCGTCGCCCGGATCGGGGCGGGCATCGGTCGGGCCGTCAACGACCCCACGCACCGCTCGCTGCTCGCCGACTACTACCCACCCGAGGCGAGGGGCTGGGCGTACTACGTGCACACCGGCGCGAACTCGCTCGGCATCGCGCTCGCACCGTTCCTCGCCGGCGCCGTCTTCACCGCCTTCGACTCGTGGCGGGCGGCGTTCATCGTCTTCGCCGGCCCCACGCTCGCCCTCGTCGTCGTCGGTTTCGCCCAGCTCCGCGAGCCGGTCCGCGGCTTCTTCGAACGTCAGCTCGCGGGCGGCGACGTCGGGACGCTCGAACTCGAGGAGGAGCCGCCGTCGTTCGGCGAGGCGTGGCGGGCCATCCACGCGGTCGCCAGCCTCAAGCGCACCCTGCTCTCGCTCCCGTTCCTCGGTACCGCGTTCTTCGGCCTCGGCACGCTCGTCAACAACTTCTACGACGACGAGTACGGGCTGTCGCCGTTCGAGCGCGGGGCCTGGGGTTCGCTCAGCGCGATCGGCGCCATCGCCGGCTTCGTGGTGTTCGCGAAGCAGTCGACCCGGTTCATCACCACCGATCCCCAGCAGATCTACAAGGCGGTCGCCGTCGCGACCATCCCGGTCAGCGTGGGGTTCATCGGCATCGCCGCGGCGCCGTCGTTCCCGCTGTCGATCGCGTCGTGGGTGCTGCTCAGCTTCGCCGCCGCGCCGCTCACGGCCGGCCCGGCCGTCGTGATGTCGCTGGTGATCCCGCCCCGCATCCGCACCCTGGGCTACGCCGCCGGTGCGCTGTACCTGCTGCCGGCCGCGTTCATCCTCGTCCCGATCGCCGGGCTGGCGGAGAGCCGCAGCTACACGTACGCGTTCACGCTGCTCGCCCCGATCCTGCTCCTCGGTTCGTGGATCATCGTCACGTCCGGCCGGATGGTGAACGCCGACATCGCCCGCGTCCGCGACTCCGCGCTCGCCCAGGCCGAGTCCGCGGTGGCGCGGGCCAAGGGCGAGGCCAAGCTGCTGATCGCCAAGGGCGTCGACGTGAAGTACGGCTCGACGCAGGTGCTGTTCGGCGTCGACATCGAGATCGACGACGGCGAGATCGTGGCCCTGCTCGGCACCAACGGCGCCGGCAAGTCGACGTTCCTGAACGCGGTCACCGGCCTCGTCGACCCGTCGGCCGGCGCCATCGTGTTCGACGGCCGCGACATCACGAACCTCCCCGCCGAGGAGGCCGTCGCCATGGGCATCGTGATGGTGCCGGGCGGCAAGGGCGTCTTCCCGACCCTCACCGTGCGCGAGAACATGGAGCTCGCCGGCTGGCTGTTCGACCAGGAGGCCGAGCGCATCGCCGCCGCCACCGAGGAGGTGCTCGAGTACTTCCCGATCCTGCGCGAGCGGTGGGACGAGAAGGCCGGCAACATGTCCGGTGGCGAGCAGCAGATGCTCACGCTCGGCCAGGCGTTCATCGCCCGACCCCGTCTGCTGCTGATCGACGAGCTCTCGCTCGGCCTCGCCCCCGTGATCGTCGAACAGCTCCTCGACATCGTGCGCGCCATCCACGCCCAGGGCACCACGGTCGTGATCGTCGAGCAGTCGGTCAACGTGGCGTGCACGCTCGCCGAGCGCGCCGTGTTCATGGAGAAGGGCGAGGTGCGCTTCGACGGCCCCACCGCCGACCTGCTCGACCGTCCCGACGTCCTGCGGGCCGTGTTCCTCCAGGGGGCGGCCGCGGCCGACGGTGCCGACGACGAACGCGACGACGCCGTGGCGCTGGTCGACCGCGAGATCCGCACCCGGCAGCTGGAGGTCGCGAAGGTCGCGCTCGAGACACGCGGGTTGTCGATCGCCTTCGGCGGCATCCGGGCCGTCAACGGCGTCGACCTCTCCATCCGCCAGGGCGAGATCCTCGGCCTCATCGGCCCCAACGGTGCCGGTAAGACGACGATCATGGACCTCGTCTCGGGGTTCCTCGAGCCGACCGAGGGCCGCGTGTTCCTGCACGGGTCCGACGTGACCGACCTCGGTCCCGACGCCCGGGCCGACCTCGGCCTCGGCCGCTCGTTCCAGGACGCCCGACTCTTCCCGTCGCTCACCGTGCGCGAGACCGTCGCCATCGCCCACGAACGCCACATCCGCACCAAGGACCCGCTGGCAGCTGCGCTCGGTTCGCCGGCCACGCGGGCGTCCGAGCGCGAGGTCACCGAACGGGTCGAGGAACTGCTCGAGCTGATGAACCTGCAGGCGTTCGCCGACAAGTTCATCGGTGAGCTGTCGACGGGCAGCCGCCGGGTCGTCGACCTGGCCTGCTCGGTCGCCCACCAACCCTCGGTGCTGCTGCTCGACGAGCCGTCGTCGGGCATCGCCCAGCGCGAGACGGAGGCGCTCGGCCCGGTGCTCCTCGACATCCGTGACCGGACGGGGGCCGCGCTCCTCGTCATCGAGCACGACATGCCGCTGATCCAGGGCATCTCCGACCGACTGCTCGCCCTCGAGCTCGGCACCGTCGTGACCGAGGGCCCGCCGGCGGAGGTCATCGAGCATCCCCAGGTCGTCGAGTCCTATCTCGGCGGCTCCGACGTCGTCATCAACCGGTCGGGGTCGGGTTCCGACGTCCGGCGGGGGGAGGATCGAGATGCGTAGGACCCGTTCGCTCGTCCGTCGCACGGCCGGCGCCGCCGCCGTCGGCGTGGTCGCTGCACTGGTGCTGCCCAGCGGCGCCGGCGCCGCCGGCGAGATCGTCGACGTCGGCTGGTGGAGCGACAACCCGCTCGCGTCGGCGCCCGACGGAGGCTTCACGGTCGGTGCCACCGCCGGCTCGCCGACCGCCGTCGCCGCCATCCGTCTCGACCTCGGCGGCGGTCTCGCCACCCTGGTCCTCGGTGCGACGCCGTCCGGTGGGGTGCCCGACCTCGCCTCGTTGCAGGTCTGCGCGGCCGACGACGGCTGGACCGCGGCGGCGCCCGGTGCCCTCGACGACGCCCCGCAGGTCGACTGCTCGTCTCCCGTCCCGTTCGCCCCGGCGGGCGGCGTGTGGCGCGCCGACGTCTCGTCGCTCGTCGACGGCGAGCGCGACACCGTCAGCCTCGCGATCATCGCCGCCGACGGCGCGTCGCCGCTGCCCTTCGAGGCGACGTTCGGTGCGCCCACGGCGATCGAGGCCGTCGCCGTCGACGGTGCGGCCCCCACGGAGCCGACCCCCGACCCGGGCTCGCCGACGCCGCCCACCACCGTGCCGGTCGCGTCGGGCGGTTCGTCGCCGCCGGCGTTCACGCCACCGCCGTCGTCGGGGTCGACGTTCCAGCCCACACCGGTCACGATCCGACCGTCGCCGCCCACCACGGCCGCACCCTCGGCGACGCTGCCCGACGCCACCGGGGTCGCGACGTCGATCCCCGGCGACGGGGCGCTCGGCGGGGGCGACGTCCCCTTCGAGGCCGCCAGCGGCGTCCTCGACCTGGCCGCCGGCGAGCCCGGTGACGCCCGTTGGGGCGAGGCCTTCGCCCTCGTCCTCGTCGGTGCCCTCGTCGGTGCCGCCGTGTTCGTCGTCAGCCGGTTCTCGGCCGCTCGCGCCTGACCCCGGACTCGCCGGGCCGGACGTCAGACGGCCGGCGCCTCGTTGGCGAACGCGCGCTCGGCGTCGATCCGTCGCTGCTCGTCGTCGAGGACGACCGTGCCCCGGATGCGGTACGAGTCGCGGTAGCGGGGGAGCACCTCGCCGGCGTCGTCCACCAACCAGCGGGGCGTGAGGCGGCGGGGCACCTCGACGACGTCGACCTCGACCAAGGTGCCGAACACCCGGTCCCAGAACGCCGACGTGACGCCGTGGTTCTGCAGCGGGGCGTGGAAGTGGTGGATGAAGTGGTGCTTGCGCACCATCGCCTCGTACCGGTGCCGGATCGGTCGGCGATGGGCCCGCCAGTGGATCCAGTCGTAGAAGGCGTAGCCGACGAGGTAGCCGATGCCGATGCCCCAGCCGAGGTCGTCGACGCCGATCAGCGCGCCGAGCGAGGGGATGAGGAGGAGGGCGACGGCGAGCACGCCGGCCCAGGACAGGAACCACGACTCGAGGACGGTGTCGTCGGAGCCGTGGTGTCGCAGGTGTTCGCGGCTGCCGTAGTTCGCGCCCCGGGCCTCGTGGAAGGCGAAGCGGTGGAGCGCGTACTCCATGAACGTCCAGAGGAAGGCGCCGGCGGGGAGTCCGAGCAGGAGGACGGGGCCGAGCTGGGGGGCGGTGAGCAGGTTCACGAGTCGTGGTCTCCGGGCAGTGGGCGGGCGAGCGGGGTGTCGACCTCGAGCCGGTCGACGAGGTCGTGGGCGCTGGCGACCGCGACCGGGTCCGCGCCCCAGCCGAGGAGCAGTCCGTCGAGCACGGTCCGGCCGGCGCGGCGCGGGTCGAGCAGGTCCTCGTCCCAGCGGTGCACGACGGCGAGCTGCACGCACCCGGTCAGGGCGGCGCCGAGGGCGATGGTCCGGGGCCACGGGTCCTCCGCCGCCGACAGCGCGCCGGACGCGACGGCGGCGGCGATCCGCTGCTCGGCGAGTCCGAGCAGGCGCAGCGCGGCGGGCACGACCCGGCCGCCCTCCTCGGCCGGCACGGTCTCGGACACGTCGGAGAGCAGCAGGAGCAGCAGCTGCATCTCCTCGGGGTAGGTGTCCTGGGCGGTCAGCCAGAACCGGCCGAACGCGACGACCGGGGCCAGGTCGGCGACCGCGCCGCCGACGGAGGCCACCGCCCGGTCGACGTCGCCGTTGAGCACCAACGCCGACGCGCCGAGGCGTTCGATCGCTTCGCGCTGGACCTCGGCGACGAGCGCACCCTTGGACGGGAAGTACGTGTACACGCTCCCGACCGAGGCCCCGACCTCCTCCGCCAGCCGCTGCATGGTCAGCGCGTCGAGTCCGTCGGTGAAGACGAGGTGCAGCGCCGCCCGCAGGTACGACCGGTGCCGGGCCAGGCGGTTGCGCTCGCGGGCACCGAGTGGCTGGTCGGGCTGATCGGGGTCGGGGACGGCGGAGAGCTGAACCACGTTCAGAGTATGAACGACGTTCATGAATCGGTCAAGCGCCGTGAATGCCGACCGCGAGAATAAAAACAGCAAACACTGCGTTCTTCTGGGTGCGACTCGACGAGGAGTCGCCCACACCCCGAGGAGCACGCCATGCGCACCCAGTCCGACCCCCGTCCCTCCCGGACCGCGATCGTCACCGGCGCCAGTCGCGGACTCGGGCGCGCGCTCGCCGCCGCGCTCGTCGGCGACGGGTGGACCGTCGTGGGCGACGCCCGCGACGGCGACGCCCTGCGCGCCGTGGCCCACGACCTCGGCCCGCGCTTCGTCCCCGTGGTCGGCGACGTCATCGACCCCGCCCACCGCGCCGCGCTGCTCGCCGCCGCCGGCTCCCGCCTCGACGCCCTCGTCAACAACGCCGGCACGTTGGGTCCGAGCCCTCTGCCCCGCCTCGCCGACCTCGATCCCGTCGACCTGCGGCGCACGCTCGAAGCGAACACCGTCGCCCCGACCGCCCTCGTCGCCGAGGCCCTCGGCGCGCTGCGTGCCGCCGCCGGGGTCGTGGTCGACGTCACCTCCGACGCCGCGGTCGAGGCCTACGAGGGGTGGGGCGCCTACGGCGCCTCGAAGGCCGCCCTCGACCACCTGACCCGGGTGTTCGCCGCGGAAGAACCGGGCGTCCGGTTCCACGCCGTCGACCCCGGCGACATGCGCACGGCCATGCACCAGGCCGCGTTCCCCGGTGAGGACATCTCCGACCGTCCCGAGGCGGAGGCCAGCGTGCAGGGAGTGACGGCAGCAACCAGCAGCCCCTCGGCCATCGGCCGGTTGAGGAACTGGGAGACGAGGAAGGCGAACAGCGGCAGCAGGCCGAAATTTATCGCGACCGGCAGCAGCACGGCCTTCGGACGTTTCATCGAACTGACGATTGTCCGGGTTTCCAGAGGCAGGGCCATCAGGAACAGCACGATCGCCACGATCGAATAGCGGAGAGGCTTGAGCGAGGCAATCGGTGTCAG
>JBHIXO010000101.1:0-11275 GCA_041984725.1 Acidimicrobiales bacterium
GGACGTTCATCAGGAACGAGCCGTCGCCGTCGATGTCGATCACCTGTTTGTCCGGCCGCGCAACTTTGGCTCCCAGCGCCGCCGGGTAGCCGAAACCCATCGCCCCCAAGCCGGCGCTAGTGAGCAGTTGGCGCGGCTGCTCGTACTGGTAGTACTGCCCGGCCCACACGCCCGCAGGATCCTCGCCGGCCAGGGGCATCCGCCAGGTCGTGACCGCGCCGGGGTCGCACGGCAGGGACAGCAGCGCCCGGGGCTCGTGCACCGTGGCGTTGATGTAGGCGTCGGCGAACGCGTCGGGCGTGTAGCGGATGGCGATGTCGCGGTACAGCGACCGCCACGCGTCGTCGTCCCCCGGCTCGTGTTCCACGGTCACCGGGCCCTTGACGAACACCTTCCGGAAGGGGGCCTCGGACTCGTCGATGGTGATGGCCACCCGGGGCTCCCGGCGAATGTGGTGCCACCACGACGACTTCTCCCGCGGCGTGAACCACAGCCGCCCGTCACGGTGCAGGAACCAGATCGGTGCGACCGACGGGGCCCCGTCGGCGTCGACGGTGGCGATCCGGGCGAGATGGCCGGCCTCCTGGAGGAAGGCGGCAACGTCGTCGGCGGGGAGCGATGGCATGCGGGCGATGGTGGCACGTGCCGACGCCACCCCGCGGCTGCCGCCGTGATCGAATGGCCCTGTACGGGACATCCCGACCGCCGACGACCGGAGACCGCTCGCATGCGCCCCATCCGCCGCCACCTGCTCGCCCCCCTCGCCGCCCTCGCCCTCCTGGTGGGAGCCTGCGGCGACGACGACGACACGGCCGTCGAGGCCGACGGCACCCCGATCGCCGAGTTGACCCCCGACGCCGCGGTCGCCCAGGCCGCGTCGGTCACGCGCTCGGCCGGGTCGTCGCTCGTCGAGTTCACGATGACGATGACGATGCCCGGCGTGGGCGAGGTCGAGATGACCGGCGACGGCGCGTACGACTACGAGACCGGCGATGCCCGCATGACGATGTCGTTCGGCGACCTCTTCGAGCAGATCGGCGAGATGTCGGGGGAGTCGATGCCGTTCGAGATCGGCGACATGGAGTTCCGCACGGTCGACGGCGTGGCCTACGCGAAGTTCGGGCTCTTCGAGATGCTCGCTGGCAGCGAGTGGGTGCGCTTCCCGGTCGAGGACTTCTCGTCGTCAGGCATGTCGCCGGTGCCCGGCGGCGACCCCTCGGCGCTGCTCGACGTCCTCGGCGGTGGTGACGGCATCGAAGAGGTGGGCTCCGAGGACGTCCGCGGCGTCGCGACGACGCACTTCCGGGGAACGTTCGACCCCACGGCCGCCGCCGACCAGGTGCCCGAGGACCACCGCGAGCAGTACGAGGCGGCCCTCGACGAGTTCGGCGACGTCGACATCCCGATCGATGTCTGGCTCGACGCCGACGGCCTGATCCGGCGCTACTCGATGGCACTGTCCGGTTCGGCGTTCGCGCCTGCCGGGGATCCTGCGGCGGACGGAGAGATGGTGTTCGTGATGGAGTTCTTCGACTACGGCGTCGACGTCGACGTCGACGCACCCGCCGACGCGGCCGACGCCGGCGACCTCGGCCTCCTCGACGGCGGGATGTTCGGCGGCAACTGAGCTGCGCAGGATCCCCGCCGATCGTCGGGTGTGATTGACGGCGGGGCGCCGCGGGTATGAACGCCGCATGATCACACTCGGCATCATCCTCCTCGTCATCGGCCTGCTGACCGGCGTCGGCATCCTCACCACCGTGGGTGCCGTGCTCGCCGTCGTCGGCGCCATCCTCGCCCTGGTCGGCACCACCGGCCGCGCCGTCGGCGGCCGGCCGCACTGGTACTGAATCAGGTCGCGTTCCCGGCGAACTGCGCCTCGTACAGCGCGGCGTAGGCGCCCTTCGCGGCCAGGAGCGTCGCGTGGTCGCCCTGCTCGACGATCCGGCCGTCCTCCATCACCAGGATGGTGTCCGCGCCCCGGATCGTCGAGAGACGATGGGCGATCACGAAGCTCGTCCGCTCGGCCCGGAGGGCGTTCATCGCTTCCTGGATCAGCATCTCGGTGCGCGTGTCGACCGAAGACGTCGCTTCGTCGAGCACGAGGATGGCGGGATCGGCGAGGAACGCACGGGCGATCGTGAGCAACTGCTTCTCGCCCGCACTGATGTTGTCGCCCTCCTCGTCGATGAGGGTGTCGTAGCCGTCGGGGAGCGAGTGCACGAAGCGGTCGACGTAGGTGGCCCGAGCAGCCTCGAGGATCTGGTCCTCGGTCGCCCTCGGGTTGCCGTATGCGATGTTGTCGCGGATCGTGCCGCCGAACAGCCAGGTGTCCTGCAGCACCATGCCGACCCGTGAGCGGATCTCGCGACGGGGGAGCGTGGCCAGATCGCGACCGTCGAGCGAGATGGATCCGCCGTCGAGTTCGTAGAAGCGCATCAGCAGGTTGACGAGCGTCGTCTTGCCCGCCCCGGTGGGGCCGACGATGGCCACGGTCTGACCGGGTTCGGCGACGAGGTCGAGATCGTCGATGAGCGGTCGGTCGGGGTCGTACCGGAAGCTGACGTGCTCGAAGACGACTCGCCCCCGGACGGGCGTGGCGCCGTTCGCGGATGCGACCTCGGGATCGGGTGACTGCTCGTCGGCGTCGAGGAACTCGAGGACACGTTCGAGCGAGGCGATGCCGGACTGGAACAGGTTGGCCATCGACGCGAGCTGGGTCATCGGCATCGAGAACTGCCGGGCGTACTGGATGAACGCTTGCATGTCGCCGATGGTGATGGCGCCGCTCGAGATGCGCAGACCGCCGACCACGGCGATGAGCGCGTACTGGACGTTGCCCATGAACAGCATGGCCGGCTGGATCAGGCTCGAGAGGAACTGGGCCTGGAAGCTGGCGCCGTAGAGCTCCTCGTTGTCCTCGGCGAATCGGGCCTCGACCTCGCGCTGGCGCCCGAACGTCTTGACGATCTCGTGGCCGGTGAAGGCCTCCTCGACCTGGGCGTTGACCGCGCCGGTGTGGCGCCACTGGTCGAGGAACATGGGCCGGGCACGCCCGGCGATCTGCTTCATGATGGCGAGCGACAACGGCACCGTCACGAGTGCGACGAGTGCCAGCAGCGGCGAGATCGTGAACATCATCACCGTGACGCCGACCAGGGTGAGCAGCGAGGTGAGGATCTGACTCATCGTCTGCTGCAGGCTCTGGGCGATGTTGTCGATGTCGTTGGTGACCCGGCTGAGCAGGTCGCCGCGCTGGTGGGTGTCGACGTAGCGCAGCGGGAGACGGTGGAGCTTCTCCTCGGCCTGGCGACGCAGCCCGTACATCAGGCGCTGGACCACGCCGGCGAGCATGTAGGACTGGGTGTAGGCGAGCGCCCAGGCGATCACGTACAGCCCGGCGATGAGGAGCAGCTTGTCGTGGAGGGCGTCGAAGTCGATGCCGCCGGGACTGAAGAGGCCGCTCACGATGATGTCGGTCGCGTCGCCGAGCAGCCGGGGTCCGATCACGACCAGCGTCACGGAGCCGAGGCTCAACAGCCCGACGAGCACGAGCAGGTTCCGCTCGACCGACAGCAGACCCCAGAGCCGCTTGACGGCCAGCGAGAAGTCGTTCGACTTCTCGCCGGGCATGGCGACCGATCCCCAGCGCGGCCCGTTCGACTGCTGGCTCTCGGTCGTCGCCGCCCGGATCTCGTCGGCCTCGGTCCGGTCGTCGGCATCGGACGGGTCGTCGGGGTTCGCGCGCCCGTTGGTGGTGTCGTCGCTCATCGTCCGACCTCCTCTCGCTCGCCGAGCTGGGAGTCGACGATCTCGGCGTACGTCGGGCAGGTGGTGAGCAGGTCGGCGTGGCGGCCGGCGCCGACGATCTGACCGTCCTCGAGCACCAGGATCTGGTCGGCGTCCATGATGCTCGTGACCCGCTGGGCGACGATCAGGGTCGCGGCCTCGGCGGTGTGGGGCGCGAGCGCGGCGCGCAGCCGCGCGTCGGTCGTCATGTCGAGCGCCGAGAACGAGTCGTCGAACAGGTAGATCTGCGGACGACGCACGAGCGCCCGGGCGATGGCGAGCCGCTGGCGCTGCCCGCCGGAGACGTTGGTGCCGCCCTGCTCGATGCGACTGTCGAGCCCGGCGGGCATCGTGCGCACGAAGTCCGCGGCCTGGGCGACCTCGAGCGCCTCCCACAGCTCGGCGTCGGTCGCGCCGGGGCGGCCGTACTCGAGGTTGCTGCGCACGGTGCCCGAGAACAGGTACGCCTTCTGGGGGACGAGGCCGACGATGTCCCAGAGCAGCTCGGTGTCGATGGTGCGGACGTCGACCCCGCCGACCTCGACCGTGCCGGTCGTCGCGTCGAAGAGCCTGGGCACGAGGCCGAGCAGCGTCGTCTTGCCGGCGCCCGTGCTGCCGATGATGGCGGTCGTCTCGCCCGGGCGCGTGGCGAACGACACGTCGGTGAGGACGGGCCGGTCGGCGCCGGGATAGTGGAAGCCGACGGCATCGAACGAGACCGTGCCCGGCCGGGGCAGCTCGCGGACGGCGTTCGGCGCGGACCGGACCGACGACTCGGTCTCGAGCACCTCCTGCAGCCGCTCGGCGGCCACGCCGGCCCGGGGGATCATCGAGATCATGAACGTGGCCATCACCACCGCCATCAGGATCTGGATGAGGTACGTGAGGTAGGCGATCAGCGAGCCGAGCTGGAGGTCGCCCGAGCCGATCCGGTCGGCGCCGATCCAGAGGACACCGATGCTGGAGGTGTTGATGAGGAGCGTGACCGTCGGGAACATGACCGCCTGGAGCCGGCCGGTGCGCAGGGCGACCTCGGTCAGCTCCTGGTTGGCGTCGTCGAAGCGGGCCTCCTCCTCGGGCTCGCGCACGAACGCCCGGACGACGCGCACGCCGGTGATCTGCTCGCGCAGCACGCGGTTCACCCGGTCGATCCGCTCCTGCATCGCCTGGAAGGCCGGGACGAGCTTGGCGACGACGGTGCCGAGCACGACCGCCCCGATCGGGATCGAGTAGACGAGCACGAGCGAGAGCCCGACGTCCTCGCGCAGCGCCATGACGACGCCCACCGCGATCGTGATCGGCGTCTGGATGAGCATCGTGCAGCCCATCACCACGATGAGCTGCACCTGGTGGACGTCGTTGGTGACCCGGGTGATCAGCGACGGTGCGCCGAACCGGCCGACCTCGCGGGCCGAGAACTCCGTGACCCGGTGGAACAGGTCGGTACGGACGTCGCGTCCGAAGGTCATGGCCGTCCGGGCGCCGTAGTAGACGGCCGCACCGGAGAACACGAGCTGGACCGCCGTGAACGCCATCATCACGGCGCCGGTGGAGCGGATGTAGCCGTTGTCGCCCCGGAGGACACCCTGGTCGATGAGGTCGGCGTTCAGGGTCGGCAGCGTGAGCGTCGCGGACGTGTGGACCACCGTCAGGACCACGACGAGCAGGAGCGTCGCCCGATAGGGGGCGAGGTAGGTGCGCAGCAGCCGGGTCAGCATCGATGCTCCCGGGCGGCGCCGTGCAGGAACAGGTCCACGATGGCGGGGGCCTCCATCGGTTCGGCGGTCAGCAGTGGGTGGGTGAGGGCGATCGTGATCGACCGCAGGCGACGCGCGGCCTCGTCGGGTGTCAGACGCAACTCGTCGCGGTGGGGGGTGAGGAGGGCGACGAGGGCCGGGCTCTCGGTCGCCGGACGCCGTTCCTGGCGGTGGTGGCGGGGCCCGAGGGCCGACAGCAGCCGCCAGGCGGCGACGACGCGGTCCTGGAGCACGGCGACGGCGTGGCCGAGCACGGTGGCGAGCGAACCGTCGGGGTCGAGGTCGGCGATCGCCGCGTCGAGCGGCGCCGGGTCGAGGGCCGACTCGACGGCGGCCTGCACCACGGCGTCCTTGTCGGGGAAGACGCGGAAGATCGTGCCCTCGGCGATGCCGGCGGCCTCCGCGATCTCGCGCGTCGTCACCGTCTCGCCGTGCTCGACGAGCAGGGGGATGACCGCCGCGACGATGGCCGACCGGCGCTCGTCGGCCGGGAGCGCGGCGGCCCGCTTGCGGGGTGGCGCGGTGGAGGGCGGGGGCACGGCGGGGCAGCGTATACGAGTGAGCACTCACTCATTCAAGTTGGCAACGAGCTGTGCCAAGATGCCGGCCATGAGCGACACGTCTCCCGGCACGCCCACCGTCGTGGCCACCGACCTCCAGTTCCCCGAGGGCCCCATCGCCCTGCGCGACGGTTCCGTCGTGCTCGTCGAGATCAAGCGCGGCAGCCTCACCTGGCTCGACGCCGACGGGTCGGTCCGGCGTCGCTACGACCTCGGCGGGGGGCCCAACGGTGCCGCCGTCGGGCCCGACGGCAAGGTCTACGTCTGCAACAACGGCGGGTGCTTCCACTGGGAGGAGGTGATGGGGCTCACGCTGCCCGGTCACGTCCCGCCGTCGTGGACCGGTGGGTCGATCCAGCGCGTCGACCTCGAGTCCGGCGACGTCGAGGTGCTCTACCGGGAGTCGACCACGCCCGACGGCGCCACCATCCCGCTGCGCGCCCCGAACGACATCGTCTTCGACGACGACGGCGGCTTCTGGTTCACGGACCACGGCGTCCGCCTCGACCGCGCCTCCGACCGGACCGGCCTCCACTACGCCGCCGCCGACGGCTCGTCGTGCGTCGAGGTCGTCCACCCGCTCGACTCCCCGAACGGCATCGGGCTCTCGCCCGACGGCCGCACGCTGTACGCCGCCGAGACCCACACGGGCCGGGTCTACAGCTGGCCGCTCGCCGGGCCCGGCACGCTCGACCCCGCCCAGCTCAACCCGGCCGGCCCCGGCGGCGGCCGCCTGTTGGCCGGGCTCCCGGGCATGCAGCTGCTCGACTCGCTCGCCGTCGACGGCGAGGGTTGGGTGTGCGTCGCGACGCTGGTGAACGGTGGCATCACCGCCATCAGCCCCGACGGTGCCACCGTCGACCACGTCCCGTTCCCTGACCCGCTCGTCACCAACATCTGCTTCGGTGGCGACGACCTGCGGACGGCGTGGGTCACGCTGTCCGGCACGGGTCAGCTCGTCCGCACGACCTGGCCCCGGAAGGGTCTGGAGCTCGCGTATTCGCTGTAGGCGGCTGGGGCCTCAGCGCACGACGCGGACGATCGTTCCGTCGGGGGTGAAGCGCACGTACCCGCCGCCACCGCGGTCGGGGTTCGACGCGTAGACCGAGATGCCGAGGGCGCCGTCGCCGCCGAATCCGGTGTCGACGATCAGGTAGCCGACCTGCACGCCGGGCAGGTCGGCGAACTCGTCGGCCGTCGACTGCACCATGCCGGCGAACGCACCGCCGGGGACGGCGGCGAGCCGGAAGAACACATCGTCCGCGTCGGTGAAGCGGTCGGGGTCGGGGCCGGTCATCTCCCGGCCCTCGTACCAGAGGTAGCGGTCGATGTTCGTCGGGGCCTGTGGGTCGCGGACCGTCGCCACGGCATAGGTCGGGTAGACGACGATGCGCTCCACCTCGAGCTCGAGTCCGGCGATGCCGGCGAACGCGTCGAGCGCGGGGGAGGGGTCGGCGAGGAGGTCGACCGGTGCGGCGGGAACGGTCTCGTCGACGGCGCCGGGTGTGGAGTCGGTCGGGGCGGTGGCGCTCGGCTCGCCGTTCGGTCGGACCACGGTCGTCGGGAACTCGATCGAGTCGACGGGCTCGACCGTGACGTCGACGCCGTCGTCGGCCGGGACGAGCGCGACGGCCAGGACGCCGCCGAACCCGATCAGGACGACGCCGGCCGCGATGGCTATCGCCCGACCGGCGGCCCGTCGCTCGGCCTCGTCGGTTGCGTCGACCCCTGAGGACTCGCCGACCGGGGTCGGCTCGTACCCGCCCGCCCCGAGGTGCGGTGGGGGCGGCGGTGGCGGCGGCGTGGTCGGGCCGGGGACACCACCCCGGGCCGACGGTGCCGAGAGGTCGGAGTAGTCGAGCGGCTCGTCGCCCGCCAGCGGATCACCCACGCCCGCAGTGTGACAGGCCGGCGGGCCTCACGGCAGGGCCGGGGAGGGCCGACGACCAGGGCCGGCGCCGGCCCGCTCGGTACCCTCGTCCCGATGCCCACTCGCCGATTCTGGGTGGAGACGCTCGGCTGCCCGAAGAACGCCGTCGACTCCGACAAGGTGACCGGTTCGCTCCTGGCGGACGGGTACCTGCCGGCCGGCGCGCCCGACGAGGCCGACCTCGTCGTCGTCAACACCTGTGCCTTCGTCGAGGAGGCCCGACAGGAGTCGATCGACACGATCCTCGCGCTGAGCGACGCCCGCGCCGAGGGGGCCGAGGTGGTCGTCACCGGCTGTATGGCCGAGCGCTACGGGGCGGAGCTGGCCGAGTCGCTGCCCGAGGTCGACCGGGTCGTCGGCTTCGGCGGCCCCATCGTCTCGGCCGAGACCGGGTGGGTCCCGGTGCAGATCGGGAGCCGCCCCACCGTCGGCGCCGCGGTGCCCGCGCTCGACCTGCTGTCGATGCCGCGGCCGCCTGCGACCGCGCCGTGGGCCTACGTCAAGGTCGCCGAGGGGTGCGACCGGGCGTGCGGGTTCTGCGCCATCCCGTCGTTCCGTGGCCCCCAGCGCTCACGGGACCGGGCGGACGTCGTCGCCGAGATCCGTGCTCTCGCCGACGGCGGCGTGCGCGAGGTGGTCCTCGTCGCCCAGGACCTCGCCAGCTACGGCCGCGACCAGGGGAAGGGCAGCCGGCAGTTGGTCGCCCTGCTCGACGAGGCCCGCGAACTGGTCGACCGCGTTCGGCTGCTGTACCTCTACCCCTCCGAGCTGCGCGACGACCTGATCGACGCCATCCTGCGCACCGAGGTGCCGTACTTCGACCTGTCGCTGCAGCACGTCTCACGCCCGCTCGTCCGCCGAATGCGACGCTGGGGAGACGGTGCCACCTACCTGGAGCGCATCGCGGCGATCCGCGAGAAGGCGCCCGACGCCACGTTCCGGTCCAACTTCATCGTCGGGTACCCCGGCGAGACCGAGGAGGACCACGACGCCCTGCTCGACTTCGTCGACCGCGCCCGCCTCGACTGGTGCGGCTTCTTCCGGTACTCCGAGGAGGACGGCACCTACTCGGCCGACCTCGTGGCCGACGGCGCCGCCGACCTCGTGCCCGACGACCTCGTCGCCGACCGCCTCGACGAGCTGCGGGCGCTACAGGACGACATCACCGCGGCGAGCCGTGACGAACTGATCGGTCGGACCGTG
The DNA here is from genome assembly GCA_041984725.1 of Acidimicrobiales bacterium. GTDB lineage: Bacteria > Actinomycetota > Acidimicrobiia > Acidimicrobiales > Salinilacustritrichaceae > Salinilacustrithrix. Next base: position 9,240 of record JBHIXO010000101.1, read on the forward strand.
CGCGTCCTGATCGACGAGCCCGGCATCGGGCGGTCCCACCGCGAAGCCCCCGAGATCGACGGCGTGGTGCGCGTGCCCGACGACCTCCCCGTCGGCGCCTTCGTCGACGTCGAGGTGCAGACCGCCGAGGGTCCCGAGCTCCACGCCGTGCCGGTCGCGACCTCCGTCTCGCCCGCGATCTCGCTCGGCCCGTCCGGGGGCTCGCTGGGGGGCGCGGCGCGGTGAGCGACACGACCGCCAACCGGTACGGCGCCTCCGCGCTGGCCACGCCGGCCAACGCGATCACCATCACCCGGATGGTCCTCGCGCTGCCCTTCCTCGCGTTCGTGGCCAGCGACGGCGCGTCGTACTGGGCGCTGGCCGCCTGGATCGTGCTCGCCGGCTCCGACGGCGTCGACGGCCACCTCGCCCGCAAGCACGGCACGACGCGATCGGGGGCGTTCCTCGACCCGCTCGCCGACAAGGTCCTCGTCCTCGGTGCCGCGTGGGCGCTCGTCGCCGCCGAGGCCTTCTGGTGGTTGCCGGTCGCGGTGATCACCGCCCGCGAGCTGGGCATCTCGGTCGTGCGGTCGCACTACGCGCGTCAGGGCATCGCCGTCCCGGCCCGCTACGCCGCCAAGGTGAAGACGGTCGTGCAGGAGCTGGCCATCGGCTTCGCCCTGCTGCCGCCGACGGCATCGGACGCCACCTGGGTCGCGAACTCGGTGCTCTGGGTCGCCGTCGTGCTGACCGTCGGCACCGGCATCGCCTACGTCGCCGACGGCCGCCGCTCCTTCTCCCGCACCGGCGACCGGCTCTGACCGCTCCGGCCCCCGTCGGGCGGGCCACAGAGGCACGTCGGCTCCGGTCGGAGCCGAAGCGCGCCGAGAGCGCGCTTCGGATCCTGGGGTGCGGGGCGTCGGGCGTGCACGTCGGCTCCGGTCGGAGCCGAAGCGCGCTGCTGACGCGCTTCGGATCCTCCGAGAAACGTATTTCAGTCCCTCTCCAGAATTTCTGTCATACCTCGTTGCGAGGATCGCCTCATGCGCATCAACCAGGATTTCCACGCCGTCATCGAGATCGCCGCCGCACGGCACGGTCTCGTCCTCACCTGCGACCTCCGGACCCTCGGGTTCGGTCCGTCGAGCATCCGATGGATGGTGCAGTCGGCCATGCTCGAGCGGATCGTGCGCGGGCTCTACCGACTGGCGGGCAGCCGGACTCGCGTCCAGGACATGGCGGCCGCCGCGATCCGCCACCGCGGCGGTCGCATCTCACACACGTCGGCGCTCGAGCTCGGCGGCATGCAGGTCGGTGGGCCGAAGCGGCCGTTCCTCACGCTCCCGCCGGGCGCGACGCACGAGAGCGCGCTGGCCGAGATCCACCGGTCCTGGGTCGAACCGATCGATCGTTGCCTGATCGCCGGGATTCCGAGCGTGTCGCTGCCCCGCGCCTTCGTCGACGCCGGCGAGGTCCTGAGCCAGTCACAGCTCGACGACGTCGCCGACGAGCTCCTCGGAGCTCGCGGGGTCGGCGTCTCCCAGATCCTGGGGGCCATCGAGCGGATCGAGTGTGCGCCGGGCCGGAAGGGCGTGGGCAAGGTGCGGCGGGCGATCGCATCGTGGACGGACGCCGTGCGTCCCGAATCGCCTGCCGAGGCCGCGCTCGTGCGGCGGATCTGCGACGCCGGAATCACCCGGCCGGTCACGCAGCACGAGATCCGGACCGACGACGGTTCGTTCGTGGCCCGGGTCGACCTCGCCTGGCCCGATCGTCGGGTGGCTCGCGAGTACGAGTCACGACGGCACCACACGCCCCGCACGACCGGGCACGACGAAGAGCGGCGCCGGGCCATCGAGGCCGCCGGTTGGCTGGTGCGGCCGATCTACCCGTCCGACGTCCAGGGGTCGAATTCGCGGTGGCTCGACCGTCTCGCCGGCGACCTCCGCAGGGACGGGTATCGGTGATGGCTCCTGGTCGGATCCGAAGCGCGCTGAGAGCGCGCTTCGGCTCCGACCGGAGTCGGCGCGCGCCGTCGGCGGGGTCGAGCCGTGGAT
>JBHIXO010000102.1:0-11245 GCA_041984725.1 Acidimicrobiales bacterium
GTCGAGCTGTTCTCGAGGTCGCGGAGCAGCGTCCGAGTGGCGAGGACCTTGCGCACCCGGGCAACCAGCTCGGCGGGGTCGCACGGCTTGCGCACGTAGTCCTCGGCCCCGTGATCCAGGGCCTGCGCCGGTGCCTGGCGGTCCTCGGTGGCCGTGAGGATGAGGATCGGGATGTCGGCCGTCGCCGGGTGACCCTTCGCCCGCCGCAGCACCTCGAGGCCGGTGCAACCGGGCATGTCGTGATCGAGGACCGCCACGGCGGGGCGGTCGAGGAGCAGGCGTGTCAGTGCGTCCAGGCCATCGGCCGCCTCGATCACCGAGAAGCCGGCCCGCGTCAGGATCCGAGCGACGAGGGTCCGGATCGTCGTCGAATCGTCGGCCACCAGGGCCACGGGGAGCGCGGGCATGCCCCGCCCCGATCGGCCGGGATCAGTGGGGGTTGAGGTCGCTCAACCCGGTGCCGGCGACGGGCTGGCGGCCACGACCGCGACGACCTGCGTGGGCAGGGCGAGCCCCGCCTCGTCGCCGAACGGCTCGAGCAGACGTTCGCACGTGGACCGGACGGCGGCGCGCTGGCCGACGTCGAGCGACCCGATCACGGCTCGGAGCGGCTCGGTCAGCGCGAGCTGGGTGTCCCAGTAGTCGGCGGCGTCGGCGTAGCGGAAGACGCCGTCGACGGGTTCGACCCGGGCATCGGTGAACCCGGCCCTCGTGAGCATCTCGACGTTGCGATCGGGGTTCGACAGGCTGAATGGCGCGCCCGCAGCGAAGGGGTCGTCGCCCGGGGCGTGGCCGTGCTCGAGCAGGGCCCCGACCAACACTCCCAGCCACGGGTTCCGGTCCGGCGCGCCGATGGCGGTGTAGGCGAAGCGGCCGCCGGGGCGCAGGACGCGTCGGACCTCCGTACACACCCGATCGGGGTCGGGGACGAGCATGAGGCCGAGGCGACAGAGCACCCCGTCGACCGACGCGTCGCCCAGATCGAGGTCCATGGCGTCCATGACGCGGCACCGGACGTTGGCGAGTCCGCGGGCGGCGGCACCACGGCGGGCGGCCTCGACCATGCTCGGCGAGAGATCGGTCGAGATCACGGTGCCGGTCGGTCCGAGCCGTTCGGCGACGGCGAACCCGGTCTCGCCGGGTCCGGCCGCCAACTCGAGCACGGCGGCGCCCGTGCCGACCTCGACGTGGTCGACGAGCCAGGTCGACGACGACGCGAACGCGTCGAACACCCGCTGCCGGTTCTGCTCCCAGGCCTCGGCGACCGACTCCCACCCCGCCATGGCGGTCGCTCAGCTGGCGGCGCGCTTGGGGCGGGACTGCTTGGTCTCGCGCGGGACGATGGTCGGGTTGACCTTGTCCATCACGACCTCGCGGTCGATGAGCACGCGTTCGACGTCGTCGCGACCGGGGATGTCGTACATGATGTCGAGGAGGACCTCCTCGAGGATGGCCCGCAGGCCACGGGCGCCGGTGCCCCGCAACAGGGCGAGGTCGGCGACGGCCTCGAGCGCCTCGGTGTCGAACTCGAGCTCGACGTCCTCGTAGCTGAAGATCTTCTGGTACTGCTTGATCAGGGCGTTGCGCGGCTCGACGAGGATCTCGATGAGGGCCTCGCGGTCGAGGTGGTTGACCGCCCCGATGACCGGCAGGCGACCGATGAACTCGGGGATCAGGCCGAACTTGACGAGGTCCTCGGGCCGGACCTCCTGGAGCAGGTCGGCCGACTCGGCGTCGGAGTTGGCCCGGATCTCGGCGGCGAAGCCGACCCCGGTGCGACCGAGGCGGTTCTCGATGATCCGGTCGAGCCCGGCGAACGCCCCGCCGCAGATGAACAGGATGTTCGACGTGTCGATCTGGATGAACTCCTGGTGGGGGTGCTTGCGGCCCCCCTGGGGCGGCACGGAGGCCTGCGTCCCCTCCAGGATCTTGAGCAGGGCCTGCTGCACGCCCTCACCCGAGACGTCGCGGGTGATCGACGGGTTCTCCGACTTGCGGGCCACCTTGTCGATCTCGTCGATGTAGATGATGCCGGTCTCGGCCTTCTTGACGTCGTAGTCGGCGGCCTGGATCAGCTTGAGCAGGATGTTCTCGACGTCCTCGCCGACGTACCCGGCCTCGGTGAGGGCGGTGGCGTCGGCGATGGCGAAGGGCACCTTGAGCAGCCGGGCGAGCGTCTGGGCCAGGAACGTCTTGCCCGAGCCGGTGGGGCCGAGCAGCAGGATGTTCGACTTGGCGACCTCGACGTCGTCGTGGACGGTGTGGTGCCCGAACTGGATCCGCTTGTAGTGGTTGTAGACCGCGACCGAGAGGATCTTCTTCGCGTCGGTCTGGCCGACGATGTACTCCTCGAGGAACTCGAAGATCTCCTTGGGCCGGGGCAGCTCGTCGAAGGAGAGGTCACTGGTCTCGGCCAGCTCCTCCTCGATGATCTCGTTGCAGAGGTCGATGCACTCGTCGCAGATGTACACGCCGGGACCGGCGATGAGCTTCTTGACCTGCTTCTGGGACTTGCCGCAGAAGCTGCACTTCAGCAGCTCGCCCCCGTCTCCGAACTTGGCCACTGCGCGCCCCCTCGTCCTAGTTGGCCCGGATGGGCCCCGTGGTGTCGGCCAGTGCCCGACGACTGATCACCTCGTCGATGATGCCGTATTCGAGCGCCTCCTGCGCTGTCATGACGAAATCCCGATCGGTGTCCTTCTCGATCTTGGCGACCTCCTGGCCCGTGTGGTCGGCCAGGATCTGGTTGAGCAGGTCCTTCATCCGCATGATCTCGCGGGCCTGGATCTCGATGTCGGTGGCCTGGCCGCCGCCCTGCCCCCACGGCTGGTGCAGCAGGACGCGGGCGTGGGGCAGCGCGAGGCGCTTGCCGCGGGTGCCGGCGGCGAGCAGCACGGCCGCCGCCGAGGCCGCCTGGCCGTAGCAGATGGTCGACACCTCGTTCTTGATGAACGTGAGCGTGTCGTAGATCGCGAACAGCGCCGTGATGTCACCACCGGGGCTGTTGATGTAGATGCTGATGTCCTTGTCCGCGTTCTCGGACTCGAGGTGCAGGAGCTGGGCGCAGATCAGGTTGGCGATCGTGTCGTCGATCGGCGTGCCGATGAAGACGATGTTCTCCTTGAGCAGCCGGGAGTAGAGGTCGTACGCCCGCTCGCCCCGGTTGGTGGACTCGACGACCGTGGGCACCAGGTAGTTCCGGATCACGGCCCCGTGGTGGTCGGCGAGGGGGCGGTTGGCGAGCGGGTCCGGGGTCATTCGTCGGATACCTCTTCGGCGTCGGCGTCGGGCTCGGCGGGGTCGCCGTCGGTGGGCGGCTGGTACAGGCTGCGGTCGACCGGATTGCCGTTCTCGTCGACGATCGAAACGGACTCGAGCAACCACTCGAGCGCCTTGCGCTTCGCGATGTCGGAGCGTATCGCAGGGAGCTGGTCGTTCCGTTCCAACTGCTTGCGGACCTTGGCGGGCTTCTCGCCCACCCGCTCCGCGAGTCCGTCGATCTCCTCGTCGAGGTCGTCGTCGGTGCACTCGATGTCCTCGGCGACGACCACGGCCCGCAGGGCGAGGTCGACGCGGGCGGAGGTCTCGGCCGCCTCACGGAGCTCGGCGACGAGCTGCTCCTGGGTGCGTCCGGTCATCATCAGGTACTGCTCGAGGCCCAGGCCCTGGGCGTCGAGGCGCATGGTGAGGTCCTGGATCCGGTTCTGGAGCTCCATGCCGACGAGCGCGTCGGGCAGCTCGATGTCGACCAGCTCGGCGAGCGCCTTGGCCAGCTTCTCCTGGAGCTGGCCGGCGCCCTGGGCCCGGCGGACCTCGCGCATCCGGGTGCGGAGGTCGTCCTCGAGCTCGGCGACCGTCTCGAAGTCGGAGTTCTCGGACGCCCACTCGTCGGTGAGCTCGGGGAGGACCTTGCCCTTGACCTCCTTCACCGAGATGGCGAAGTGGAGCTGGCGCTCCTCGTCCTCGTCGGGATGGGTGGCGTCGAAGTCGAGCTCGTCGCCGGCGGAGGCGCCGGTCAGCTGCTCGTCGACCTCGGCCGTGATCACGCCGGACCCGATCTCGTAGCTGTAGTCGTCGGTGGTGAGCCCGTCCTGCTCCTCGCCGTCGAGGGTGCCGACGATGTCGATGACGACGGTGTCGCCCTCGGCGGCCGGGCGCTCGACGGTCTCGACCGTGGCGTCGAGCGAGCGCATCCGGTCGATCTGGGAGGTGATCTCGTCGTCGGTGGGCTCCGGCGACGGCATCGTCACCTGGAGGCCGTCGTAGCCGGCCACGGTCACGACCGGGCGGACCTCGACGACGGCGTCGAAGACGACCGGGCCGTCCTCCTCGCCGTCGGTGATGTCGATCTCGGGCGGCGCGATCACGTCGACCTCGTGCTCGACCACGGCGTCGGCGTAGTAGCGGGGCAGGGCCTCGCGCAGCGCCTCCTCGCGGGCCGGGGCCAGGCCGATCCGGGCCTCGAGCAGGCGGCGGGGCGCCTTGCCGCGCCGGAAGCCGGGCAGGTTGACCTCGTGGGCGATCCGCTTGAACGCGGCGTCGATGTCCTGCTCGAACTCGGCCTCGTCGATGGTGACGGACAGCTTGACCTTGTTGTCCTCGAGGGCTTCGACGGTCGACTTCATCGGGGGCATGACCACCTGTTCGGCATGGCTGTTCGGCATGGCTGTCGGTACGGGATCGCGGCGGTGCACGGGGCGCGGGCCGGTCGCGGTGCGTGCCTCCACGGGCACGGGACGGAGGGCGGAGTGTAGTGACGGCCCGGGCGCGCCCGAGATTCCCCGCTCCGGGCGTCCGACATGCCCGGAAGGCCCGTTCCGTCCCGGTGCGACGGGGTCGCAGGCGACCGTACCGTCGGTGGCACCGGTCGGCGGCGGACACCTCGACCGGTTCGGTTCAACCGACCCTCGTCCTTCCGATCGGGAGGTGGATGGACGTCCTGCCCACTCCGTGTGACCTCGCGCGCCGGCTCCCTGCGAGCCGGCGACCCGGTCGCGCCCTCGCGGCCGTCGTCACCGTCGTGGTCCTCGCCGTCCAGGCGGCGGTCGTCGGGCCGCGCCCCGCCGAGGCCGACCCGGCCCCGCCGTCGGGGCTCGTCGTGGCGCCCGGGCTCGCCCACGAGCAGGCCGGCGAGTCGGGCACCCTCACGCTGCCCCGCGCCTTCACCCCACCGCCGAACACCGACTTCGACCTGCGCTTCGACGGGTCGGTGCCCCCGGCGGCCCGGTCGGTCATCACGGCGGCCGCCGGCATCTGGTCCGCCACGCTCGACGTCGACGTCCCGATCGTGGTCGCCGCGTCGATGCGGTCGATGGCGCCCGGGTACCTCGGCGCCGCCGGCCCGACGACCGCCTACTTCGGCCGCCCGGACTTCCCCCGGCCCGACGTCCTCTACCCGCTCGCCCTCGCGAACCAGTACGCCGGCCACGACCTGGATCCGTCGCGGGCCGACATCGACCTGACCCTGTCGTCGTCGGTGGCGTGGGACACGAGCACGTCGGGCACCGCGACCGGCCAGTCGATGCTCGCCGTCGCCCTCCACGAGCTCGGTCACGGCCTGGGCCTGACCTCCTGGGTCCGGGAGGAGGGCGGCGTCCTCCGGGTCCGCTACTCGATCGGCGGGGTGGACGTGGCGCTCGGCTACGACACCCTCGTCGGCAACGCGCTCGGGACCCTGCTGACCGAGGTCGGACTCGGCGGGCTGCTCGCCCTGCTGGGCGGGCCGCTCTACTGGCAGGGGCCGCGGGCGGTGGCGGCGAACGGCGGACAACCCGTCCCGCTGTACTCGCCGGCGGCGTTCTCGGTCGGCTCGTCGGTCGGGCACCTCGACGAGGGCGCCTTCGGCCCCGAGTTGATGACGCCCTTCCTGCGGACCGGTGAGGCGTTCGTCAGCATCTCGCCGATCACGCGGGGCATGCTGCGCGACATCGGCTGGACCCTCGAGCCCGCGTCGCCGACCCCGCCGCCCGCGCCGGTGGCGCCGCCGACCCCGGCCGACACCGCCCGGGCCCAGGCGTTCGTCCGGGCGGTCGCCACCGACTTCCTGGGCCGGGACGCGACGAGCGCCGAGCTCGGGCACTGGCTCCCCCACCTACTGGCCGGCCGGGGACGCGACGAGGTGACCAAGGGCTACGCCTACTCCGACGAGTGGGTCGGCGTGATCGTCGACGGCCTCTACCGGTCGACGCTCGGCCGGGGACCCGACGCCTCCGGTCGCCGCCACTGGATCGAGGTGATCCGCTCCGGGCAGACGCCCGCACAGGTCGCGTCGTACTTCTACGCGTCCGACGAGTACCTGGCCCGCGCCGGCGGCACGGTCCCGGCGTGGCTGGACGACCTCTACCGCGAGGTGCTGGACCGGGCGCCGACGGCGGGCGAGCGGTCGTCGTGGGTCGCGCGCACGCACGCCCTCGGCCGCTTGCAGGTCGCCTTCGAGGTGTTCCAGTCGATCGAGTCGCGCGACCGCCGGGTCACGGCCCTGTACCGCCGGCTCCTCGACCGCGCCCCCGAACCCGGTGGCCGCGGCTACTGGATCGGCGTGCTCGCCTCGGGACGCGACGTCGACCTGGCGATGTTCCTGGCCGCCAGCGACGAGTACCTGGGACGCGCCGCCGCCCGCTTCGGGTGACGGCCGGGTCCGGTTGACGGCCGGGTGCGGGCCCACCGCTAGCCTGCGACCGCCACGGGGAGTGGCGCAGTCCGGCTAGCGCACCTGCTTTGGGGGCAGGGGGCCGGGGGTTCGAATCCCCCCTCCCCGACCACGTGCCCGTCCGGCGATCGTCGGACGGGTGGTTGACAGTCAATGGTCCGAGAATGGCCCACCTCGGGGCTCATGTCCGTTTCGATCGTGCCGATCGGCACCTCGACGCTGCGGGACAGGAGCACTCGGATGAAGCGCGACACGGATGTCGGGAGCCGGGAGGTGGCAGGCCACGTCCGTCGGTTCGCGCTCACGAGCGGCACCGGCATGCTCGTGGCGATGGACGGACGGGTGGCATGGGCCAACCCGGCGGCGGCCTCGCTGCTCGGCGGCACCGAAGGCGACCTCCTCGACATCGACCTCGCGGCGGTCGGCGTCCTGGCCGTCCTCGAGTCCGAGAGCGCCGGTCCCAGCCCCGGCCACCTCGCCGACGTCGTCGCGGGTACCAACTTCTCGGGCACCGCCGTGGTCGAACGGCTCGACGGACGCGAGGTCGCGCTGCGGGTCGAGGCATCGTCGATGCGCACCGCCGGCCAGCACGTGGGTTACGTCTCGCTCATGCGCGGCGGCGGCAAGCTCGACGACCTCCGTCGACTCGAACTGAGCCACGCCCGGTTCGGCGCGCTCGCGACGCACGCGCCGGTCGCCGTGTGCGTGTCCGACATCGGGATGCGGATCGCGTTCGCGAACGAGCGCATGGCCACGACGTGGGGTCGCAGCACCGCCGATCTGTTGGGCACCGGCTGGCTCGACGCCGTCGTCGAGACCGACCGGACGACGCTGCGGACCGCGGTCGCGCGGGTGCTCGCCGGCGAGGAGGCGGTCGTCACCATCGGCATCCGCCGGCCGGACGGCGATCACCGTCAGCTGGTGTGCCGCTTCGCCCCGGTCGAGCGGGACGATCGCAGTACGGGCTTCGTCGGCACGGCCGAGGACGTGACCGAGCTGCGACGCCACCAGACCGAGCTCACCTGGCGGGCATCACACGACCCGCTGACCGGGCTGGCGAACCGCGACGCGCTCCGCCAGCACTGCGAGCAGTGGCTCGCCCGGGGAGCGCCGTTCGCGCTCGTGTTCCTCGACCTCGACGACTTCAAGCTCGTCAACGACGGCCTGGGGCACGCAGCGGGCGACGAACTGCTCCGCACGATCGCCGGCCGGCTCGAGACCTGGTCGTCGTCCGACGATCTCCCCTGCCGTCTCGGCGGCGACGAGTTCGTGGTGGTCATGGGAGCGGTCACTCGCTACCGCGCCGCCGAGGACGCCGCCCGGGACCTGCTGGCCCGGCTGTGCGAACCGGTCGAGGTCGACGGTCGCCGGATCCGGGTCACGGCCAGCGTCGGCGTCGTCCTCGCGGCCGGGGCCTACCACGACGTCGACGCCCTGCTGCGCGACGCCGACATCGCGATGTACGAGGCCAAGCACGGTGGCAAGCACCGGGTGCGGGCGTTCCGACGGGAGGCGCGGGAACGCGCCTCCACCAACCTCGAGCTGATGGCCGACCTCCGGGTCGCGCTCGACGCTCGGCGGGTGGGTCTCGCCTTCCAGCCGATCCATGACGTCACCACCGGCCGCCAGGTCGCGGTCGAGGCCCTGCTGCGCTACGAGCACGCCGTGCTCGGACCCATACCGCCGCTGCAGGTGGTGGCCCTCGCCGAACAGACCGGGCTCCACTCCCGACTCGGTGACGCGGTGCTCCACAACGCGCTCGCGCAGACCGCCCGATGGATCCGGGCACACGGCCCGACCCGGGTCGGGTCGGTCGCGGTGAACGTCTCGGCCAGCCAACTCGTCGAGCCGGCGTTCGCCGACGACCTGGCGGTGGCGCTCGCCCATCACGGCGTGGGTCCGGACCACGTCACGATCGAGGTGACCGAGTCGTCCGCCATGCGGGACGCCGACGCCGCCGTCCGGGCACTCGAGGAGGTCGCGGCGCTCGGCGTCGGCATCGCGATCGACGACTTCGGCACGGGGCACTCCGCCCTCGCCTACCTCACCCGACTCCCCTTCGACGTGGTGAAGCTCGACCGGGCCTTCGTCCGCGACCTCCCCGCATCCCGGTCGGCCTTCGCGATCCTGACCGCCTCGATCGCCCTCGCGGACTCGCTCGACGCAGCGGTGATCGTCGAGGGCGTCGAGACGGAGAGCCAGCTCGCGGTCGTCCGCGAGGCCGGCGCGCGACTCGTGCAGGGCTACCTGCTCGGTCGCCCGGTCCCCGCGGCGCAGATCCGCTGGGACGTCCCGCGGATCTCCGAGCAGGTGGCGTCGTGAGTCCGGCGCTCCGGGCCGAACGCGACCGCATGTTGCGGGCGGTCGAGGCGATGCCGGCGCGCCGCGCCAACGCTGCGCTCGTGCTGCGCGTGTGCGACGACCCCCGAGCCGGCGCGCACGAGCTCGGCGCCGCCGTGCTGGGCGACGCGTTGCTCACGACCAAGCTCCTCGCGCTGGCCAACTCGGCCTACTTCGGACTGTCCCGCGAGATCCGGGATCCGACCGCCGCGATCGGGGTGCTCGGGTTCGAGACCGTCCGGGGCCTGGCACTCGCCCAGCTCGCCGGCGCGCTCGGCTCCGACCTCGTCCCCGAGGCCTTCTGGGCCCACAGCGCCCGGGTCGGGACGGCGTGTGCCCTGCTCGCCCCGAGCGCCGACATCAACGGCGGTGAGGCGTTCTCGGTCGGGCTGCTCCACGACCTCGGGCGGGTCCTGCTCGCCGACCTCGGCGGTGAGGTCGACCTGGGAACGGACCGGGAGCCCGCCGAGGACCTCGAGGCCGAGCGCGCCTCGTCGGGCACGGACCACTGCGAGCTCGGCCGGCACCTGTGCGACGTGATCCAGCTCCCTGAGACGTTCGGGCTCGCGATCGGTCACCACCACGACGATCTCGACCGCTCGGCGCCCGTCCACGCCCGACTCGTCGTCGCCGGCACCCACGTCGCGTCGCTCGACAGCACGGCGACAGACGGCGACGCCGTCTCGGCGCAGCTGGCGCACCTGGGGTTCGGGGGCGTCGACGCTCCGACCCTGGCCGCGGCGCTCGACGCGCAGTCGGCCCACCTCGTCTCGGTCCTGCACTGACGTACCGGTCGACGTTCGGGGACGCCTCACTCCGCCAGTCGGGCGAACACCGACGGGACGGCGCTCGGGCCCGACAGCGGGGCGAACCGGGCCCCGACCGCACGGGCGAACGCCTCCGCCTCGTCGGCGTCGTCGTCGGGGGCGATCACCCACACCTCGTCGAGACGACCGGTCTCGACCTCGGGCTCGGTGCCCTGGGTCGGCCGGCAGTCCGAGAGCAGGATGACCCGGCGCCGCTGCGCCGACGAGACCGACAACTGGTCGGCGGCCACGCGCAGGGCGAGGGCCAGGTCGGTGGGCCCGTGGCCGCGCAGGCGGAAGACGTCGTCGACCACGTCGGCGGCGGCCCGCCGCTGGTCCTGGCCCTTGAGGACGATCACCCGGTCGGAGAAGGCCAGGACCGAGAAGTCGTCGGGGGCCCGTTCGGCGACGGCGGCCGCCGCGATCGCCGCCGCGGCCAGGCGGGCACCGGACATCGAGCCCGACCGGTCGACGACGAGGCACACGGCGACCTCGGGCCGGGCCCAGGTGCGGACCGACAGGTCGGCGGCGTGGGGGGCGACGCCGGTCGCCGACGCCAGCTGCAGCGACTCGATCGACGCGTCGAGGTCGAGGTCACCGCCCGTCTCGTCCATCGGCAGTGTGCGCATCCGGCCGATGCCCCGGCGGCGCTCGGCGTCGGCGCGGGCGATGCCGAGGACGACCCGGCCGGCGAGGGCCCGGGCGAGCGCCCGCAGCCGCTCGTCGGTGGCGCCGGTGAGGTCGCCGAGCAGCGCGAGCGTCTCGTCGGGCCGCTCGGCCAGCGACTCCTCGACGACCGACTCGTCGAGCACGCCGAGCTCCGGTGACACGTCGTCGAACGTCTCGTGCTGGGCGGCGAGGTCGCGGCGCGACGTCGTGCGGCGCGACTCCTCCGAGAGCTGCTGCTGGGCCTCGTCGCCCTCGAGGGTGCGGTCGCGGTCCCGGGGCCTCCCCTGGTCGGGGAGGGTCAGCCTTTTCCCGGGTCGCCCTCGCCGCCCTCGCCGTCGCCGAGGTCGATCGTCGTGGCGTAGAGGTCCCAGAGCTCCTCGACGATCTCCTCGGGAGTGCGGTGGCAGCTCTCGTGGACGCGGATGCGCCCGGACAGCGCCATCCGGGCCGCGTCGAGGGCGACGTCGTCGTCGGCCGGTGACGAGTCGCGCAGGCCGGCGAGCTGCTCCGCGATGAGGACGAGGTCGATCGCGCCGCGCACCGACGACCCGATGCGCACGTCGGGGTGCTCGCGCGTGCCCCGCACGACCGAGACGACGCGGCGCACGAACACGTCGTCGTCGACCGCGCCGCCCTGGCCCATGGCCGCGGCCTCGTGCCCCACGATGGCGAGTTCGTCGTCCAGCGACTGGTAGCCCATCGACACCCGGCAGACCCGGTCGTAGACCGCGCCCGAGATCCGGGCGGTACCGACGGCGTCGTAGGGGTTCATCGCGGCCAC
>JBHIXO010000103.1:0-11228 GCA_041984725.1 Acidimicrobiales bacterium
GATGGCCGCCGTCGAGAACGACGCCTGGGCCGTGTTCCGGGAGGCGGCGGCGGGCGAGACGCCCGACGTCGGACTCGAGGTCCTCGCGGCCGACTCCAGCCGCGCCCACTTCCACCGCGCCGTCTCCGCCCACGACGAGCACCTCGGGGCGGGGTGCGCCGTCGGGTCCCCGACCTCGTGCCCGGCGACCCAGCGTGGCGCGACGCTCCGGTTCGACTCGGGCAACGGGCTCGACTCGTGCCCGTTCCTCCGAGCCCGGGACCTCGGCGAGCGCGGTGCGGCGTGCGTACCGATGTCGGTGGCCGGGAACACGATCGCCGTCGCCCACGCGGTGTCACCGGTGGCGGGCGCGCCCTCCGACGCCGTCGTGCAGCGGGTGGAGCTCATCGCCCGCAAGACCGCCGACCGCGTCGGGCTCCTGCGCTCGATGGCCGAGAACGAGCTGCAGGCGACGACCGACCCGCTGACCGGGCTCGTCAACCGGCGGTCCCTCTACGCCTCGCTCACCGAGGTCGTCGGCGACCGCCCCTATGCGGTCGTGTTCATCGACGTCGACCGGTTCAAGCAGTTGAACGACACCCACGGCCACGAGGTCGGCGACCGTGCCCTTCGTCTGCTCGGCGCCGTCGCCCGGCGGGCGGTCCGCCCGACCGACCTGCTCTGCCGCTACGGGGGCGAGGAGTTCGTGGTCGTCGCGCCCGACGCCGACACCGGCGACGGGGTCCGCCTCGCCACCCGACTCCAGGAGGAGCTCACCCTCGCCCTCCACGGCGGGACGGTGCCGGCGTTCACGCTCAGCGCCGGGGTGGCCGACGCGATCGGCCGCGAGCACTTCGACCAGGCGCTCCGCGACGCCGACGCCGCGCTCCTCGTCGCGAAGCAGGCCGGCCGCAACCGCGTCGTGCGGGCCGACGACGTCCCCGAGGACGCGGCCGCCCGCCGGCTGCAGCTGAGCAACGACCCCGCGAGGCCCGGCGTAGCCTGAGGGCCGTGCCGGACCGCGCACCCGCCCCGCCCTACACCGGCGAGGGGCAGCACGCCCTCTGGCACGTCAGCGAGGACCCGACGATCGACCGGTTCGTGCCCCACGTCCCGGCGACGAACCCCGACGCCGAGCCGGCGGTCTGGGCCGTCGACACCCGGCACCTCCCCATGTTCTGGTTCCCCCGGGACTGCCCGCGCGGCTGCATCTGGGCGTCCGAGCGGACGACCGCCGAGGACCGGGCCCGCTTCTTCGGGCACACCGCCGCGGCCAGGGTGCACGTGGTGGAGGCGGCGTGGCTCGACGCGCTCCGGGAGGTCACCCTCTTCGCCTACCGGCTCCCCGCGGACGCGTTCGCGCCGGGGGAGGTCGGCGGCTACTGGCTCTCGGGGACCGACGTCGAGCCGCTCGATCGGGTCACGATCACCGATGTCGTCGGGCGGCACGCCGCGGCGGGGATCGAGCTGCGGATCACGCCGTCGATCTGGCCGTGGTGGCGGGAGGTGGCCACCTCGACCGTGGAGTTCAGCGGCTCCCGCCTCGCCAACGCCTCCGACCACCCCGATCGCTTCGGCCGCTGACGGGCGACGGCGTAGGTTCGGGGCCCGTGACCCCCCGCCACGACTGGACCACCGACGAGGCGCTCGCCCTCCTCGAACGCCCCTTCCACGACCTGCTCCACGAGGCCCAGGAGGTGCACCGCAGCTCCTTCCGGCCCGACGTGATCGAGGGCGCGATGCTCCTGTCGATCAAGACGGGTGGCTGCCCCGAGGACTGCGCCTACTGCCCGCAGTCGGCGAGCCACGACACCGGCCTCGACCCGCAGCGGCTGATGGCGACCGACGAGATCGTCGCCGCCGCCCGCAACGCGAAGGCCGCCGGCGCCAGCCGCTTCTGCATGGGTGCGGCGTGGCGCGAGCCCAACGACCGTCAGGTCGAACAGGTCGCCGAGGCCATCGAGGCCGTCGGCGAACTCGGCATGGAGACGTGCGTGACGCTCGGCATGCTCACCGACGCCCAGGCCCGCCGCCTCGCCGACGCGGGCCTCGACTACTACAACCACAACCTCGACACGTCGCCCGACTTCTACGGCGAGATCATCACCACCCGCACCTACCAGGACCGCCTCGACACGATCGGCCACGTCCGCGAGGCCGGCATGCGGCTGTGCTGTGGCGGCATCGTCGGGATGGGGGAGAGCCGTCGCCAGCGGGCCGGCCTGCTCGCCCAGCTCGCCCAGCTCGACCCGCACCCCGAGTCGGTGCCCGTGAACCTGCTGGTCCAGGTGCCCGGCACGCCGCTCCACGGCACCGACGAGCTCGACGGCCTCGAGCTGGTCCGCACCATCGCCGCCGCCCGCATCATGATGCCGGGCTCGGTCGTGCGCCTCTCCGCCGGTCGGAGCCAGATGACCGACGAGCTGCAGGCGCTGTGCCTCCACGCCGGCGCGGCGAGCATCTTCCTCGGCGACAAGCTCCTCACCACCGGCAACCCCGGCGACGACCTCGACGCCGGCCTCCTGCAGCGGCTGGACACCGAGCTGGCCGACGGATCCCTGCTCGCGTGAGCGGCCCGGGGGACCGGGCGCGGTACACGCACGGCCACCACGACTCGGTCCTGCGGTCGCACCGCTGGCGCACCGCCGAGAACTCCGCGGCGCGCCTCCTTCCCCACCTGCGCGCCGGTCAGACCCTGCTCGACGTCGGGTGCGGTCCCGGGACGATCACGGCCGACCTCGCCCGGCGGGTCGCGCCCGGCGAGGTCGTCGGTATCGACCCGAGCGCCGACGTCGTGGCCGAGGCGGCCGCCCAGGACGACCTGCCCGCGAACCTCACGTTCCGGGTCGGTGACATCTACGACCTCGACGTTCCCGACGGGTCCTTCGACGTGGTCCACGCCCACCAGGTGCTCCAGCACGTCGGCGACCCGGTGGGCGCGCTGCGGGAGATGCGGCGCGTCGTCGCCCCCGAGGGCGTGGTCGCCGTCCGCGACTCCGACTACGCCGGCTTCTGCTGGGCGCCCGCCGACGAGTGGCTCGACCGCTGGCTGCACCTCTACCGCACGGTCGCCCGGGGCAACGGGGCCGAGCCGGACGCCGGCCGCCACCTCAAGGCCTGGGCCCGCGAGGCCGGCTTCGGACACGTGGAGGCCGGCGCGTCGGTCTGGTGCTTCACCGAGCCCGACGACCGCGCCTGGTGGGGTGGGCTCTGGGCCGACCGCGTCCTGCACTCCGCCCTCGCCGACCAGGCCCAGGAGCTCGGCCTGGCGACGGCCACCGACCTCGACCGGATGGCCGAGGCGTTCCACCGCTGGGCCGCAGCCGACGACGGGTGGTTCGTCGTGCTCCACGGCGAGGTCCTCGCCCGCGACGAACTGGCAGGACCAGCGGAACGGCCGACGACCCGGCGGGCTCGGGTGGAGCGCTGACGTGACACCCCGCACGGACTGGAACCCGCTGCTGCGCGACCAGTTCACGGCCCCGTACTGGCGCGAGCTGCAGGCCTTCGTCGCGGCCGAGCGGGATCGCCACACCGTCTATCCGCCCCACGACGAGGTGTTCGCCGCCCTCCACCTGACCCCGTACGCGGACGTGAAGGTCCTGGTGCTCGGCCAGGACCCGTACCACGGTCCCGGTCAGGCCCACGGGCTGTGCTTCTCCGTGCGCCGGGGCGTCGACGTGCCGCCGTCGCTCGTCAACATCCTCACCGAGCTGGAGTCCGACCTGGGCTGCCCCCGCCCGACGCACGGCAACCTCGAGCACTGGGCCCGCCAGGGCGTCCTGCTGCTCAACGCCACCCTCACCGTTCGCGCCCGCAGTGCCGCCTCGCACCAGCGGAAGGGCTGGGAGACCTTCACCGACCGGGTCATCGAGGTCGTCAACGCCAAGCCCGAACGCGTGGTCTTCGTGCTCTGGGGCGCGTCGGCCCGCAAGAAGGGCGCGCTCGTCGACCGGAGCCGCCACGTCGTCCTCGAGTCACCGCACCCGTCGCCGCTGTCGGCCAACCGGGGGTTCTTCGGGTCTCGGCCCTTCTCCCGCGCCAACGCCGCCCTCGAGGACGCAGGCCGGTCGCCCGTCGACTGGTGCCTCCCGTCGTGACCCGCTTCCGCGAGGTCGCCGACGCGCTGGTCACCGTCGCGTCCACCACCAAGCGGACCGTCAAGCGCGACGCCCTCGCCGACCTCCTCGGCTCGATCGACCCGGACGAGATCGAGCCGGTGGTCGGCGTGCTCGTGGGCGAGCTGCGCCAGGGCCGGATCGGGGTCGGGTGGGCCGCCATCCGCGGGCTCGACGTCGAGCCCGCGACCGAGCCGACGCTGACCGTCGGCGACGTCGACGGCGCGGTCGACACGCTCGCCGCCACCACCGGGCCCGGGTCGCAGGGCGCCCGCCGCGCCCAGCTCGAGGCGCTGTTCGCCCGGGCCACCGCCCCCGAGGCCGACCTCCTCGGCCGGCTCTTCGTCGGCGAGATCCGCACCGGCGCGCTCGCCGGCGTGGTCACCGACGCCGTGGCCGTCGCCGCCGGCCTGCCCCTCGCGGTCGTGCGCCGGGCCGTGATGCTGGCCGGCGACCTCGGCGCCGTCGCCCGCCTCGCGCTGGTCGACGGGCGCGACGCGGTCGAGGCCGTCGGGCTCCGCCCCCTGCGACCCGTGCTGCCGATGCTGGCCTCGACGAGCGAGTCGGTCGCCGACGCCATCACCGAGGTGGGTCGGGCCAGCGTCGAGTGGAAGCTCGACGGCGCCCGCATCCAGGTGCACCGCGTCGGCGACGACGTCCGGATCTACACGCGGAACCTGAACGACGTCACCGACCGACTCCCCGCCGTCGCCGCCCTCGTGCGGTCCTTCGCCACGACCTCGGTCGTACTCGACGGCGAGATCCTCGGCTTCCTCGGGCCCGACGAGGCCCCTCGAGCCTTCCAGGACACGATGAGCCGGTTCTCGAACGAGTCCCGACCCGGTGAGGCGGACGACCCGGGGCTCGTGCCGTTCTTCTTCGACCTGCTCCACCTGGACGGGCGCGACCTGATCGACGAGCCCCTGACCGCACGCCGTGCCGCCCTGGTCGACCTCGCCCCCGGCCACGTGATCCCGGGAACGGAGACCGAGGACCCCGAGGTCGCGGCGGGGGTGCTGCGCGAGGCGCTCGACCGCGGCCACGAGGGGGTCATGGTCAAGGCGGCCGCGAGCACCTACGACGCGGGACGTCGCGGAAAGGCGTGGCGCAAGGTGAAGCCGGTGCACACGCTCGACCTCGTCGTCCTCGCCGTCGAGTGGGGGAGCGGCCGGCGGACCGGCACGCTCTCCAACATCCACCTCGGCGCCCGCGACCCCGAGCGGCCGGACCGGTTCGTCATGGTCGGCAAGACCTTCAAGGGCATGACCGACGAGATGCTCGCCTGGCAGACGGAGCGCTTCCAGGCGCTGCGCACCGACGGGCCGCCCGGGACCGGTGACGGCGATGGCCGCGACGGTCACGTCGTGCACGTCCGGCCCGAACAGGTGGTCGAGATCGCACTCGACGGCGTCCAGACCTCGACCCGCTACCCCGGCGGCGTGGCGCTCCGGTTCGCCCGGGTCGTGCGCTACCGCCACGACAAGACCGCCGCCGAGGCCGACGACCTCACGACGGTCCGCGCCCTGCGGCCCGGCCGCTGACCGTCCGGAGCGGGCGCGTGGGCGCGGACGATCCGCCCCGTAGTCTGACCTCCAGCTGTCCCGGAGCTGTCCCGACGACGTCTCTCCGTGGTGTCGTGACCACCGGCCGACCTCGCTGCGTCACCGATCCGGTACGAACGGTGAGGTTCGGTGCCGATTGTGCGGATTCTTCACCGTCCGTGCTCGTTGAACACAGAATTCACACAAGAGGTGTGGCGACGGTGGGGGGTGTCCTCGGTACGGTCTCCCCGTGGGCGACGTGGCGAGCGTCGTGAATCCCTGAACGGCGGACTACGGAAGGACCGGACCGTGGAGACCAAGCCAGTGGCGGAGGCTGTGACCTCGGACCTCGATGTACACGAACATCCCTCCCGGGCGGCGGCCCGGGTCGGGCGCGGCGGTGGGCTGCGCTCGGCGGGGTGGCTGCGATGGTTGCTGCAGCTGGGCGACGTGGCGGCGGCCACCGTCGGCCTCGGCACCGTGGCGCTGCTCGCCGGGTCGCCCGAGGCGGCCCTGGACGACGGCTCGGTGCTGCGCACCGCGTTGCTCGTCGTGGCGACGACGCTGCTCTACGCCCGAGCCGGGCTGTACCGGTCGGCCCGGTCCAACATCGTCTCGGTCGAGGTCGCATCGATCGCCCGTACGACGGCGGCGGTC
Organism: Acidimicrobiales bacterium; assembly: GCA_041984725.1. Lineage (GTDB taxonomy): Bacteria > Actinomycetota > Acidimicrobiia > Acidimicrobiales > Salinilacustritrichaceae > Salinilacustrithrix. The sequence continues at coordinate 6,296 of JBHIXO010000103.1, forward strand.
GTCGTGCTCAGCATCCTGCTCGACGTCGTCCGCGAGTCCGAGGTGGCGTTGCTCGCCCCCGTGCTCGGGGCGAGCCTCGTCTTCCTCGTGACCGTCGCCTGGCGCTCGATCTACCGCGGGTTCCTGCGGTCGATGCGCTCCCAGGGCCGCTTCGTGCGCCCCGTGGTGCTCGTCGGGATCGACGCCGAGACGGCCCGTCTCCAGACCCTGCTGGCCGACCACGTCGACTGCGGTTTCCGCTCCGTCGGCGTGTACGGCAACCGTGAGGACGCCAAGCAGCTCGGCCTGGCCGCCAGCTGGGCCGGCCCCATCGAGGACGCCACCGACCGCATCGAGACCGGTGAGGCCACCGGCGTGATCGTGGTCGCCTCCGCCCTCTCCGGTACCGAGACCACGTCGGTCGTGCGGGCCGTGCGCGAGCTGGGCGGTCACGTCCACCTCAGCAGCGGCCTCGCCGGCCTCGACCACCGGGCGCTGCAAGTGCAGCCGATCGTGCACGAGCCCCTGCTCCACCTCGCGCCCACCACGGGCCCGAGCGCCTGGCAGCGCGCCGCCAAGCGGACCATCGACATCACGATCTCGGCCGTCGGGCTGCTCGTGCTGTCGCCCGTCCTCGCCGTGGCCGCCATCGCCGTCAAGCTCGGCGACGGCGGCTCGGTCCTGTTCCGTCAGGAGCGGGTGGGGCGGGACGGTGCCACCTTCCGCATGCTGAAGCTGCGGACGATGGTCGTCGACGCCGAGGACCGGGTCGGCGAGCTCGAGCACCTCAACCTGCGCGAGGGTCCGCTGTTCAAGATCCAGAGCGACCCCCGCGTCACCCGGATCGGGCGGCTCCTTCGGGCCACCGACCTCGACGAGGTCCCCCAGCTCTTCAACGTCCTCAAGGGGGAGATGAGCCTCGTGGGCCCCCGCCCGTCGCTGGTCGACGAGTACCACAGCTTCTCCGACGACCTGAAGCGGCGCACGCACGTCAAGCCCGGCGTCACCGGCCTGTGGCAGGTCGAGAGCCGCGACGCCGTGAGCTTCGGCCCGTACCAGCGCCTCGACCTCTTCTACGTCGACAACTGGTCGGTCTCGCTCGATCTCGTGGTGCTCCTGCTCACCTTCGAGTCCAAGCTGGCCCAGATCATCGGCCGCTCCCGCGACGACGCCGACTCGGCCGACACGGTCATCGACCTGACGCCGATCTCCGACGCCGTCAGCGTCGGCTGAGCCTCCGGGCGGAGCCGGCCGTCGCCGGTCCGTCCGGCGAGCGGCACCGCGGAGGCGGGCCGCCGCCGTAGCGTCTCGGCATGGCCGAGGACCAGGACGCCGGTCGCCCGCGCCGACGCTGGTGGCTGGTGCTGCTCGGGTTCGGCGCACTGTGGGCGGTGGTCGCCGTCGTGCTCGCCGCCCTCGGCGCCTCGGCGGCCCAGCGCGGCGCCGACCGGGTCCGGGCGCTCGAGCTGTCCGCCGGCGTCGAGGAGCTGGTCGAGGGCGAGCTCGACGACGACATCGCTGCGGCCGAGCGCGACTTCGCCACCGCCGACCGGTTGCTCTCGAACCCCCTGCTCGCCCCGGTCCGCCTCGCGCCGATCGCCGGGCGGCAGCTGCGCACCGCCGACGCCCTCGCCGGCTCGGCCCGCGACGTCCTCGCCGTCACTGGCGACGCGATCGGGTCCATCCGTGACGAGCTCGACGAGGGGGTGCCCGGCGGCCCCGGCCGGGTCGAACTGCTCGACCGGCTCGTCGGCGAACTCGAGACCGCCGAGGCCGCCATCGGTCGGGCCGACCTCGGCCCGGACGACGCCCTGTTCGGACCGCTCCAGGACGCCCGGGCCGAGATGGCCGTCAAGCTCGACGACGCCGCCCGCACCGTCGACGACGCCCTCGTGGCCACGCGCACGCTCCGGGACCTGCTGGCCGGCCCGTCGGAGTACGTCGTCCTCGGAGCCAACAACGCCGAGATGCGCACCGGCGCCGGGATGTTCCTGTCGGTCGGCAGCGTCGAACTCGCCGAGGGCCGCCTCGGCGTGGGGGACGACTTCTCGGCCACGGCCGACCTCGTCCTGCCCACGAGCGTCCCGTTGCCGGACGAGATCGACGAGCTCTGGGGCTGGTCCGAGCCCGGCCGCGACTGGCGGAACCTCGCCCTGTCGGCCCGCTTCCCCGCCGTCGCCCCGATCGCGGCCGCGATGTGGGCCGAGGTCGACGGGAGCACGCCCGACGGGGTCCTCGCCGTCGACGTCGTCGCGCTCCAGTCGTTCCTCGAGCTGACCGGGCCGGTCCGCATCGACGGCACGACGATCGCCCCGGGCGACGCCCTCGACTTCCTGCTGCACGACCAGTACCTCGAGCTGGACGAGGACGTCGACAACGCGGCGCGGCGCGAGCGCCTCGCCGCCCTCGCCGGCGCGGTGCTCGACGAGCTCGGCTCGGCCGACCTCGACCTCCTCGACGTCTTCGAGACGTTGCGCGCCGCCCGCGACGGACGCCACCTGCTGGTGTGGTCGGCCGACGAGGCCCAGCAGGACGCATGGGACCGGCTGGGCGTCGCGGGCGACCTGGGGCCGAACTCGCTCCTCGTCGCACTCGCCAACAGCGACGGCAGCAAGCTCGACCCCTTCGTCGGCGTGACCGTCACGCCCACGGTGGCCGCCGCCGACCAGGACGGGGTGGTCGACCTGCGGCTCGCGGTCACGATCGACAACGACGCCCGGGCGAACGAACCCTCGTACGTCCTCGGCGACGACGACTCCCCGGACTACCGCGGGATCCTCGTCTTCCACCTGCCCGGCGCGGCGGCGGCGATCGACACCGAGGGCGGGAGCGTCGTGGCCTTCGGGCCGGACGGGCCGACCACGGTCGTGGCCCTCGAGATCGCGGTCGCGGCCCGCGCCGAGCTCGACGTCGTGCTGACCGCCCAGCTGCCCGCCTCCGTGGGCGCCGACCTCGTCGTGGCGCCGAGCGCCCGCGTGCCGCCCACGGTCTGGCGGCTCGAAGACCGCGAACAGCGCGATCGGCGCCCCTTTGCGCTCACACCGCACGGAGCGTGAGGAAGTCTGCTGGATACGTGGGATCTCGCCGCGAAACGGTGGACGCAGCGTCCCGCGCCCGCCGCGAACCGGAGCAGAGCGCAGAACCGGCGGCGATCGTGTCCTAGGCTTCAGGAGAAGAAGACAGAAACGCCCGGGCTCCGCCTCGGCGAGCCGAACCCTGGGAGTCTCCATGCAGGCCCGCAAGCTGTTGCTTTTCATCTCGACGCTGTTCCTGGCGCTGGCGACGCTCGTCGCGCCGGCCGCGGCGCAGACGCCGCCCTACCCGGTCGATCCGGGCGGCGACGACGTCGAGGTCCTGCCCGACACCGCGGTGAACCCCGACGGTGGCGAGGAGTCGACCGACGTCCTCGGCAACGGGGCGACGCTGCCCGTCACCGGCGGCGACGTGCTCGGCCTGGCCGTGATCGGTGCGGCCGCCCTCGGCGGCGGTGCCGTCATCGTCGGCGCCCGGCGCCGGCAGCACGACTGATCGACTGACGATCCGCCGGCGCCGCTCGGGCGGGCGAGCGCCGGCGTCGCCACCCCTTCGCCCGTGACGACCGCAGTCCACTGGTTCCGGCGCGACCTGCGCCTGTCCGACAACCCGGCCCTCAGCGAGGCCGTCTCGTCCAGCGACGACGTCGTGGGGGTCTTCTGCCTCGACGACCGGCTCTGGGGGCCGTCCGGTGCCGTCCGGCGCGCCTACCTGGTGCGCTGCCTACGGGCCCTCGACGAGTCGCTCGACGGGCGACTCGTCGTCCGGCACGGCGACCCGGCCCGGGTCGTCCCCGACCTCGCCGCCGAGGTCGACGCCGCCTCCGTGCACCTCGCGGAGGACTTCGGGCCCTACGGGCGCCGACGCGACGACGCCGTCGCCGACGCCGTCAGCGATGCCGGGATCGAGTTCGTCCGGACCGGCTCGCCCTACGCCGTGCCCCCGGGCTCGATCGTCACCAAGTCCGGGACGCCCTACAAGGTGTTCACCCCCTTCTCGCGTGCCTGGCGCGACCACGGCTGGCCGGACCCGATCGCCAAGCCGGCCGGGATCGAGTGGCGCGCCGTCGACGGCGACGGCCTCCCCGAAGAGCCCGACCTCGGCGACCTCGACCTGCCCCGCGCCGGGGAGGACGCCGCCGGCAACCGCCTCGACCACTTCCTGCGGTCCAAGGTCGACGACTACGACGACGCCCGGGACCGGCCCGGCGACGACGCCACGTCCCGGCTGTCCGCCGACCTCAAGTGGGGCGTGCTGCACCCCCGCCAGATCCTCTCCCGCCTCGGCCGCACGAAGGGGGCGCGGACCTTCGCCACCGAGCTGTGCTGGCGCGACTTCTACGCCGACGTGCTGTTCCAGAACCCGGATTCGGCCCGGGAGTCGATGAACGACCGGGTCGGGTCGATGGACTGGGACTCGGGCTCGGCGGCCGACGACGCCTTCGAGGCCTGGACCCAGGGCCGCACCGGCTACCCGATCGTCGACGCCGGGATGCGCCAGCTCCTCGCCGAGGGCTGGATGCACAACCGGGTCCGCATGATCGTGGCGAGCTTCCTGGTCAAGGACCTCCACCTGCCCTGGCAGCGGGGCGCCCGGTGGTTCATGGAGCACCTGGTCGACGGCGACCTCGCCAGCAACCAGCACGGCTGGCAGTGGACGGCGGGCACGGGCACCGACGCCGCCCCCTACTTCCGGATCTTCAACCCCACGACGCAGGGCCAGCGCCACGACCCCGACGGCACGTACATCCGGCGTTGGGTGCCCGAGCTGGCCGGCCTCGACGACCGCGCCGTCCACGAGCCGGCTCGCGACGGCGTCCCCGACGACTACGTCGAGCCGATCGTCGACCACGGCGAGGAGCGCGAGGAGTCCCTGCGCCGGTACGAGGCGGTGAAGGACGGCTCCTGAAGGGTTCCCCGAT
>JBHIXO010000104.1:0-11173 GCA_041984725.1 Acidimicrobiales bacterium
CAGGTCTTCACCCAGCTCCTCGACGGCATCGACACCGGCGACTGACCATGCTTCGATGACCCCCAGCCCAGCCCTGGCGGATCACACGTATAACAACACCTCGGGGCAGCGCCCCACGCAGGTATCCGTGCGCACCAGTTCACCGGTCGACGTCCGTGCGATCGGCACTTCTGCGGGCCCGCGACCCGGCGTTTCGGGACAGGAGGTTGCGCATCTGCCGACGATCTTCTGGGGTACCCGGCAACGTTCTTGATTGCGGAGGACCGGGAGTCCGGTCCGGGGTGACTCATTGGCGGGCGGTCGACGGTGCCGGCTGTTTCCTCTGCGACATCGTGAGGCCGCCAGTGTGACCTCCAGACCTGGACGGTTCATTCCCGGAACGGAGAGTGCGCTCGCCGACTGGCTGCAGCTGCGAGTTCGGTGCGCGAGTTCATGTCGAGTTTGGTGAACACGTGTGACACATGGGTCTGCACTGTGCGTCGGGAGATGTGCATGCGCTCGCCGATTTGGGGGTTGGTGAGGCCTTCGGCGACCAACTCGACGACCCGAGTCTCGGTGGGCGTGAGGCTTTCCCAGCCGATGGCGGGTCGGGCGCGCGTTCCGCGGCCCTTTTGAAGGCTCAGGACCAGGTCGTCGAGCGTCATGGCTCGGCCTGCGTTCCACGCGGTGTCGGCATCCGCCGGGTCCAGTCGATTCCGGATCTCGTCCGCGAGGGCATCGGTCGATGCAGCGTCGTCCGGGTAGTCGACGAGGTGGAGCTGGGATCGCCGCGTTCGGCATGCGCCGAGGACTCGGAGCGCGTCGGCGTCGCGATCGAGGGAGGCGAGTGCCTGCGCGATGGTCTCGAGGGCTTCCAGGGCGTTGGGCTTGTAGCCCCAGGCGATTGCAGTGTCGAGTGCGGCGCGGAGACGGGTCTCGGCCTCGGCCGGTCGACCATCGAGGAGGAGCAAGCGTCCGCGGACCCAGTCGAGGGACGTCTGCGGCCGCAGGAAGTAGCTGGCGGCCGGGAGTCGCTCGGCCTCGGCGACGAGTACTCGTGCCCGGTCGGGGTCGTAGCGGACGAGCAGTCTCGCCTTTTCCGCCAGAGACGCGGCCGCGAACCGGGGCAGGATCGCGAAGACTTGGTCGCTCCAGCAGTCGACGAGCGCGATCGCAGCGGAACCGTCCCCCCGACGTCCGGCCAGCTCGGCTTCGAGGATGCCGGCGTAGGCCTCTGCCAATGGGGTTGGGTGTCGTCGGACCAGCGCCTCGATCTCGTCGTGGAGGTGTGCTGCGTCGTCGAGTTCGCCTCGTGCCATGTGGACCCAGGCGGCGAGGACTCGACCGATGGCACCGAACCACGGTTCGGCGAGTTCGTCGGCGAGGTCGACGACGGTCGTTGCGCGCTCGAGCGCCGCCTCGACGTCCCCCTGGAGGTACTCCCAGTTGCCGATCCACCACCAGCAGTCGAGTTCCCAGCGGACCATGCCGTTCGCCTCGGCGATCGATGCGGCATGCTCCATCATCGGTCGTGCACTCTCTGACTCGGGTGTGTCGAAGCGTGCAGCTGCTGCCGCGTGGAGCGACTGGACGAGCGGACCCGGGTCGTCGGTCGCGCTCGCCGCTTCGACTGCGTCCGCGAAGCGGGTTCGTGCGTCCTCGTCTGCGATGTCATCGACGATCATCGCGATGCTCGCCCGGGCGGCGAGCGCTCTCGCCAGACATGCGCCACCGACCGGGGTGGCAACCTCGACGGCCTCGCTCGCCCATGCGAGCGCGGCGAGGACGTTCCCGTCCCGGTAGGCGACCCACATCAGTGCGCACAGAGCACGCACTCGCTCGTCGAGCTCCCCTTCGGCGGCGGCGACCGGTGCGGCCAGCCGTTCACTGCCGACCTCGATGGTGCTACGGGACGCCCAGTACGTGCCGAGGCGACCAACGAGAAGCAGACCAGCATCGACGTGCCCCCTGCTCGCCGACCAATCGAGCGCGGCGCGAAGATTCGGGACCTCGTCGTCGATGCGCGTCAGCCAGGATCTGATGCCGGGTCCGTCGAGCCCCGGACCGGCCTCGACGGCCAGAGCGGCGAAGTGCGCGAGATGCCGATCGCGTACGTCATCCGCCGCGCCGTCCTCCACCAGTAGCCGGCGCGCGTAGTCCCTGATGGTTTCCAGCATCCGGTAGCGGGAGGCCCTCCCGCGTCGCTCGACCTGTACGAGCGATCGGTCGACGAGACCAGTCAGGAGATCGAGCACGTCGCTCGCGTTGTTGTCGCCGCAGACGGAGACGGCTGCGTCGAGATCGAAGGAACCGGCGAACACCGACAGGAGTCGGAAGGCGGCCTGCAATTCTTGGTCCAGGAGTTCGTGGCTCCACGCGACGGATGCCTCGAGGGTCCGCTGACGAGGCAGCGCGTTTCGCCTCCCGCCGGTGAGCAGTCGGAAGCGGTCGTCCAGCGCGCTGGCGATCTGCGACAACGACAGCACCCCGGTGCGGGACGCGGCGAGCTCGAGGGCGAGCGGGATCCCGTCGAGTCGGCGGCAGATGTCGGTGAGCGCCGGTACGTCCTCCTCGCGGACCTCGAAACCGGGTGACGTCGTGCGAGCGCGCTCCACGAACAGTCGGGCGGCGCCGGATGACTCGAGATCGGCGAGGCGCGTCGTGTCCGGGGACGGGAGCGACAACGACGGCAGCCGCCACGTCATCTCTCCGAGGACGCCCAAGGGTTCACGGCTGGTCGCGAGGACCGTTGTGTTCGGGCACGAGGCCAGGACGGCGGAGGCGAGCGCTCCGGCGGGGTCGACGAGGTGCTCACAGTTGTCGAGGACGATCAGGGTCGAGCAGGCACCGAGATGGCGAGCCAGGGTCGCGACCAATGGCTCCGTCGCCGATCGCGAGACGCCGATGACCGACGCGAGGGCAGCGTCGACGAGACCGGGGTCGTCGGTTGCCGCGAGGTCGACGAACCAGACGCCGTCGGGCCAGCGATCGAGCGATCTGGAACCAAGTTCGGCTGCGATGCGGGTCTTGCCGCCGCCACCCGATCCCGTGATGGTGACGAGTCGATGCTCGTCGAGCGCTGCGGCGAGACGGTCCAGGTCAGTCTGGCGCCCGACGAACGATGTGAGGATCGTCGGGAGGTTGTGCGGGGTGTCGACCGTCGTGGTCAGTAGGGGGAACGTGCGAGTCTCGGCTCGATCGCGCAGCTCCCAGACGTGTTCGGCCCGAGCCAGGCCTCGGAGCCGGTGGAGGCCGAGATCGATCAGCTCGGCCTCGGCGGACAGATTGTCGACGAGCACATCGTGGACCGCGCGCGACACGAGGATCTGCCCTCCATTCGCCGCAGCACGGAGCCGTGCACATCGGTTGAGCGCCGCGCCTCGGTAGGTGCCGTCGTGGCGCACCTCCACTTCACCGAGGTGGATGGCCGCCCGGACGACAGGACCGCCGGTGGCGGCGAGCTGCGCCTGGATGTCGAGGGCGCAGGATGCGGCGTCGGTCGCTCGTTCGAAGGCGGCGAGCAGACTGTCACCTTCGCCTTGTTCGACCGGTCGGGTTCCACCGGCGCGGTCGACGGAGGCGGCGACGAGTTCATCGTGAGCATCGATCAGCACGGACGCCGCCGCCGGATCGTCGTCCCACAGCGTCGTCGACCCGACGATGTCGGTCATGAGGAAGGTGACCATGCCGGATGGAGGCTCGGGCATGGAGCCACTCTTGTCGTTCTGGCGTCGTCGGACATCCGCCATCTGGCGGATGTTTCGTGGTGTCGGACGCCAGACGATCGAGTCCATGACCGGCCCGACCGTGACCCGTCCACCCCGCACAACGCCCGACCGGCTTCGACGAGCCCGGATTCGATCGTGGTTCGAAGCCCGGATCCTCGATGCGATGGATCCGACGATGCAGACGTTGCATGGTCGATGGAAAGCGGAGTTGATCGGCTCGCTCTCGGGCACCGTGGTGGAGATCGGGCCGGGCACGGGCGTCAACCTCCGGTACTACTCTCCAGACGTTCGCCTCATCGCCATCGAACCGAACTCGAACCTGCACGACCCATTGCGGGATGCCGCCGCTCGGTACGACCTCGATGTCGAGATCCGCACCCGCCAGGCAGAGCACATCGACCTCGACGACGGATCCGTCGACGCCGTCGTGGGCACACTCGTCCTGTGCGGCGTCGACGACCCGGCCAGAGTCGTGTCCGAGATCCACCGGATCCTGCGACCTGCGGGGACCTACGCCTTCCTCGAACACGTCGCCGCGCCGCAGGGGACGATGTTGCGGCGTGTCCAAGAGCTGTTGTTCCGCCCACAACGGTGGCTGGCCAACGGGTGCGAGACGAACCGGGACACGGCCCTCGTCATCGACCGTGCCGGATTCGCAGCCGTGAATCATCACACGGTCGACCCCGGAGCATCGGCCCTGTTCATCCGCCCTCACCTCGTCGGCACGGCGAGCCGATGAACGCGGCGCCCCCGACCCGTCGGCAGCGAGTGCTCGCCCGTACCGTGCTCTCCTGCTTCAGCTGGGCGTCCACCCGCACGCACGCCGACGATGTCGTACGTCCTCGCGACGACGCCTTCTACGCACAGGTCCCAACTACCGGCCGGCACGGCACACCACTCGATGTCCGCCGTGCCGTCCTACCAGGGCGCCGACCGTTCCTCCATGCTGCATGGAACGTGCGGTTTGCCAGCACCGATGCAGCGGACGCCGAACTCGCTGGCGTCGCTACGGTCATCCGTCCCTCATGGAACCGACGCGGTGCGCAGCCGATCGTCTCGTTCCAACCGGCGATAAACAGCTTGAGCGATCGCGGTGCACCCTCGTACCGACTCCGCCTTGGGAACTTCATCGATCTGCCGTTCGTGGGGCGCCTGCTCCGGCGCGGCTGGGGTGTGATCATCACTGACTATGCCGGGCCACGCTGGTCGTACGGGATCGGTGAGCTCAGCGGCCGACTCGTCCTCGACGGCATCGATGCCGCGCTCGACGCCGACCTCGGTCTCGACCGCAGCGCCCCCTTGGGACTGTGGGGATACTCGGGCGGTGCCGCCGCCTCGCTGTGGGCCGCCGAGCTCGCCGCGACCTACACGCCCGGCCTGCGTCTGAGCGCCGTCGCCGCCGGCGGAACACCCGTCAACCTCCGCTCCGTGCTCGAGGCGGCAGACGGCGGCATGTATTCGGGCATGGCCATCGCTGCCCTCATCGGCCTGTGCCGCGAGCACCCCCAGGTCGACCTCGAGGCGTCACTCTCCACCGAAGGTCGACACGTCTACACCGCACTCCAGGACACGACGACCGACGAAGCAGCCGCTGCCTTCCCGTTCGCCTCCATCAGCGACCTCATCGAGGGTGGATCGCTCGACGCCGTGCCCGGTCTCGGCCCCGTCCTTGATGGACTCCTGGATGAAAGACGAACACCCCAGGGGGCGCTCTACCTGTACCACCCGATCCGTGACCAACTGTGCCCGCTCGAGCTCGCCGCATGCCTCGCCGGGCACTACCGCCGCCAAGGCAAATCCGTCGAGTTTGCACCGATTCCCGCGGTCGATCACATGCTCGGCATCCCCGCCGGCGCGCCCGGCGCTGTTCGCTTCCTCTCGACCCACCTCGAACCGAACGTCAGGAGCTGAGATACCCAACAGATACAGGATCCGATCCGTCGTCGCTGCCGGTCTCTCGAGTGGTGTCACGTTCGCCGACGCGACGACGGGAACGATCTTCGATGCCAGCCCCCACTCCGATGACTTCTACGCACAACCGGTCTCGCCACCGGAAACGACTCCAGGGACAGGGCTCGACTGGCGACCCGCTGAATTCTCGCCAGCGGCCGAACTCACGCTTCCCGAAGTCGATGCCTGGCAGCTGAAGTTCGTCTCCTCCGACGCTCAGGGTCGCCTGATCGCCGCCACCGCCCAGTCCCATGCCGGAGACAGCCAGAACCCGAACCACGGCCAGCACGCCCTGCGGGGACGCTTGATGGCGCCCGCCCCGATCAACGACTTGCTCCACACCCCAGACACCAGAGAGCGGCGAATCAGACGCGCCCTCCGAGCCGGCGGTCGGTGATCATCGATTCGAAGAGACGAGGAGCGCGTTCGGCGTCGCTATCCGTCCTCTCACCGCTGGCTGATGCGATCGGAGCCCCCGAGTTCGACAAGCCATTGACCCCGAGAGAGTCTAGGTATAGAAAGGCTAGGTATCTATGAAGCGCAGCTTCGTGACTGGCCACCTCGACCTCCTCGTCCTCGCCGTACTCCGCAACGGCGCCAAACACGGCTACGCCGTGATCGAAGAGCTCCGGGCCCGGAGCGACGAGGAGTTCGATCTTCCCGAGGGCACCGTGTACCCCGCGTTGCACCGGCTGGAGAAGGCCGGCTGCCTCGTGAGCGACTGGTCGGTGATCGGCGGCCGCCGGCGCCGGACCTACTCGCTGACCGACGTGGGTCGGGCCCAGCTCGCCGAACAACAACAGGGGTGGGCGCGCTTCGCCGCCGCCGTCGACAAGATCGTCGACGGCACCAGCACAGGAGGTGCGGCATGGTCCGCCACGACCTGATCGAGACGTACCTCGAGGCGCTCCGAGCCGAGGTCGGGGTCAGTTCCGACGATGTCGCGGAGGTGTCCGACCACCTCTACACCGCAGCCGAACAGGCTGTGGCCGACGGCCTGGCGCCGGATGTCGCGGCGGCGGCTGCTGTCGAGCGCTTCGGCGACCCACGTCTCGTCGGCGCGACCCTGGCTGCCCGCTCCGGCTCGCCGGCGCTGCCTACGCACTTCACGACCCGCATCGGCATCGTCGGCTTCCCGGCCGGGCTCGCCTTCGTTGCCACTGGCGCGACCTGGCTCGCGGCTGCCAGCGCGGATGGCGGCGACGGCTGGTACCGGATCGGCCACGCGACGAACAGCATCGCGACCGTGCTCATCGCGCTCCTCGTCGCCGCGGTGCGCCTCCGCACAGGCGCTTCGGTGCTGGGCTCGGTCGCCGTCGGGACCGCGACACTCGCCGCGCTGGTCGGGTCGACCGTCTCGTGGGCGATCCCGCTCTGGAGCGGGCTCCTGGCAGCGACGTTCCTCGTGCTCGCCCTCCCGATGCTGCGGACCCGTGTCGTCCCGCGCTGGAACGTCGCGGTCCTCGCCCTCGCCGCCCCGATCGGAACCGTCGCGTGGGCTGTGCTCTACGAGACCGGGTTCGGGGGAGTCGACGAGTGGGGCGAGTACCCGGCCGCCTCTGCCATGGGCGTGCTCGTCACCGGAGTGACCTTCCTCGTCGGGCTGAGCGCCCTCGGCCGAACGCTCCGCTCGGAGACCCCGGTCGACGTGCCCGGAGATCGCGCGGTCACCGCCTGACGCCCGCACCCAGGCACAGAGGCTTCGTCGGGTCGACGGGCGCGTCGCGTTCGCGATCACGCGGGTGATCTCACGCGGCCAGCACGGCCTCGCTTCGGGTGGACGCGGCGACATGTTCGTCGCGGTTCGTCGACGACTGCCGAAATCGGGCTCGGTTGAGCCCGTTCCGCCGCCCGACGGCCCTGAGCAGGCACAATGCGGCCATGACCCTCGAGTACGACGAGCGCCCCTGGGGCAACTACACCGTCCTGTCCGACGAGGCGGACCACAAGGTCAAGCGCATCGTCGTCCACCCCGGGAAGCGGTTGAGCTACCAGACCCACGCCCGCCGGGCCGAGCACTGGTACGTCCTGGCCGGCACCGCCACGGTCACCCTCGACGGCACCGACCACCGGGTCGGACCCGGGCAGGCCGTCGACATCGAACAGGGTATGGCCCACCGCTGCGCCAACGAGACCGACGCCGACGTCGTCTTCATCGAGGTGCAGCGGGGCGACTACTTCGGCGAGGACGACATCGTCCGCCTCGAGGACGACTTCGGCCGCAGCTGATCCTCGGCCGCCTCAGTCCGGCGGCGTCCAGTGGCGAGCAGGTGCGGGCCCAGGCCCAGCAGCTCGGGCACCGACTCCAGTGCCCGCAGCGTGCCGAGCAGCAGGTCGCGGTCGACGGGGTCGTCGAGCCGAGCCTCGACGTCCTCTCCCGCGAACGCGACGGCGATGCCCTCGAGGGCCACGAGCGACTCCAGCGTGAGGTCAGCGGCCACGACCTCGCCGGCGAGGTCGTCCGGTCGGTGGGTGTGGCCGGTGAAGCCGTCCGGCACGATCGGCGGGAGGTAGCCGTCGCGCTCCACGGTCGCGACCGCGTCGAGCATGGCGGGGAACAGCGTGTGGAGGCGCTTCACGAGCATCCCGTCGAGCCGAGGTGCCCAGCGGGAGATGGCGGCGACGTGCACCACCCCACCCGGACGGACGACGCGGGCGAACTCCCGCATGGCTGCCGCCCGGTCGGCGGGGTCGGGCAGGTGGTAGAGCGGCCCGAGCGCGAGGACGACGTCGACGCCGGCGTCGGGCAGGTCGAGGGCCCGGGCATCCCCGACCGCGGTGTCGACGCGATCGCCGTACCGGGCGCCGACCTGCTCGACGTGGAGGGGCACGACGTCACGGTGGACGACGTCGTGGCCGAGTTCCACGAGCCAGTCCGTGTATCGACCCGGTCCGCCGCCGATGTCGGCCACACGCACCGGCGTCTCGGGCAGCGTCCGGGCGACGACCTCGATCGTGCGCTCGTACTCGAGGCGGCCGAGCCCCGCGCCGAGCCGGTCGGCCTCCTTGTCCTGGCGGTAGTACGCCTGCATGGCGTCCGCCCAGCCCCCGGGCGGTCCCGCGCCCGGGTCGGTGGGTTCGTCGGTCGGCGCCATGGGGGCACTGTGGCCCCGGGTGGGCCCGGCCCGCCACCGATATCCCCTGACCGATATCCCCGCGACGGACGTCCGGGCGCCGACGTACCGTGCCGGCGTGGAGGACAGCAGCCTGCGGTCGTGGCGCGTCCGCGCCTTCCTCGCCGCCGAGGCGGTCAGCGCGATCGGGACGTGGGCGACGCTCATCGCGATCTGGGGCTACGCCGCCTACGAGTTCGACGCGACGGCCGGCGAGGTGTCCCTCTTCGGCGTCGCCCTGACCGCCCCGGGCGTCCTGCTCGGACCGGTCGTCGGCACGGTGATCGACCGCTACGGCCCGCGGAACACGCTGGCGGCGAGCAAGGCCGTCGGCGTCGTCGCGTCGCTCGCCCTGCTCCTCGCCGACGACTTCCGGACGCTCGCGCTGCTCTCGGTCATCCACGGCGTCGTCGGCGCGTTCACGGTCCCGGCGCTCCAGTCGCTCCCGCCCCGCCTCGTGCCCGACGACGAACTCGCCCGCACCAACGCGCTCGTCGCGCTCACCGACGAGTTCGCCATCATCGCCGGTCCCATCCTCGGCGCCGGGTCGATCGCCCTGTTCGGCTTCCGGGGCGCGTTCGTCGCCGACGCCCTGACCTTCGCCCTCGGGCTCGTCGTGCTGCCGCTCGTGCGCATCCGGCCCGTGCCCATCGACGTGCACGCGCCGCCCGGGCTGCGCCAGGCGTTCGCCGGCGCCGCGCTGGTCGCGCGGACGCCCCGGCTGCGCCGCCTCGTGCTGGCGACCGCGTCGGTCCACCTGCTGTACGGGGCCGCCCTGCTCGCCGAACCGCTCTACGTCCGCGACGTGCTCGAACGGCCCTACGGGTGGTTCGCCGCCCTCCAGACCGTGTTCGGCGTCCTGCTCGTGACGGGCGGGCTGCTCGTCGCCCGGGTCGGCGACCGCGTGTCGACGTTCGGGTGGGTCGCCGCCGGCGCCGCCGCCTCGGGCGGCACGGCCGCCCTCTACCTCGGCACCCCGTTCCTGCCCGTGGCCTTCGTCGGCGTCGCCCTGTGGGGCCTCGTCACTGCGCTGCTGTCCGGGCCGACCCGCACGCTGCTGCAGCGCAACGCCCACGAGTCGGTCCACGGGCGGGTGCTGGCCACCGACTTCGTCGCGGCCAGCAGCGCCGAACTGGTCGGGATCGGCATCACCGGCGTCCTGGTCGACGCGTTCGGCGTGTCGGCCGCGCTCGTCGGCCTCGGCCTCACCGTCACCTCGGTCGCGTTCCTCCTCGACCGCAACGACCGACGCGACGCGACCGTCGTCCCGGCCGTCGTGCCCGAGGTCGTCGGGTAGCGTCCGGGCGCGTGTCCACCCCGCCCGTCGCGCTCACGATCGCCGGGGTCGACAGCGCGGGCGGCGCCGGGGTCCACGCCGACTTGCGAGCCTTCGCCGCCCACGGCGTGCACGGCGCCACCGCGGTCGCCGCCCTCACCGCCCAGTCGACGACCGCGATCGCCGGCGTCCACACCGTCCCGGCCGAGTTCGTGGTCGCCCAGGTCGAGGCGGTCGTCGGCGACCTCGACGTCCGGGCCACCAAGACCGGGTTCCTCGCCTCCGCCGCGGTGGTCGAGGCGGTGGCCCGGGAGGCCGCCGCCGGTCGGCTCGGCCGCGTCGTGGTCGACCCGGTCCTGGTCACGGCAGCCGGGGCCGCACTCTTCGACGAGGCCGTCACCGCGGCGTACCTCGACCACCTGCTCCCGCACGCCGACGTCATCACGCCGAACCGGGTCGAGGCGGGCGTGCTCACCGGGGCCGAACCGCGCACCGTCGACGCCATGGCCGATGCCGCCTGGCGCCTCCAGGCCGCGACCGGGGCGATCGTGGTCGTGAAGGGCGGCGATGCCGACGACGAGGGGCCCGACTCCGTCGACGTCGTCGTCGCCGAGGGCCACGAGGAGCGCCTGGTCCTGCCGCGCGTCGACACCGGGAACGACCACGGGTCCGGGTGCTCCTTCGCGGCCGCGGTCGCCGCTCGTCTCGCCCGGGGGGAGGCCCCGCTCGATGCGATCCGCGCCGCGAAGCGGTTCGTGCACCGCGGCCTCGTCGGGGCGAAGGAGTGGCGCCTCGGGGCCGGGCACGGGCCGATCGACGCGTTCGGGTGGGGGAGCGGCCCGTCCGGCTGATCCGGCGCTGCCGCCTTCGTCCCGTTCGTGCCCCGGTGACGACGGCGTCTCTGGGTCGTTCGGCCCCTTCCGGTCCACTCCGCCTTGTATCGGCGCGTCAACGGCCGATGAATGGGGCATGACCGCCACCCCCGTCGACGACCGGCTCGCCACCGGATCCGACGCGGGCGTCGCCCCGTCGGCCGCGTTGCTCCGGGCGATGCTGGCCGCCGACGGCGACCTCGTGGTCATGACCGACCGCACCGACGCCATGGTGTGGGTCAGCCCGGCCGTCGA